>NZ_JBSFHO010000034.1:0-96989 GCF_053597075.1 Streptomyces sp. NPDC001514 | reverse complement strand
CCGCCGAGTCCTGGCGGTCCAGCGTGCGCGCGGCCAAATGGGCGGCGTTGGCCGGGAACACGGCGGGCCTGGCCTCGCAGATCGCGTTCCTCACGGTCCTCGCCGTCGGCGGCTCACGGGTGGCTTCCGGGGCGATCGACGTGGGCACGCTGATCGCCTTCCTGATGTACGTCTTCTATCTGATGCCGCCGATCCAGCAACTCGTCGGTGCCCTCACCGAATACCAGGTCGGCGCCGCGGCGGTGGGCCGCATCCAGGAGGCCCAACGGCTGCCGACCGAACCGGTGAGCGCCCCTGCGGCACTGCCGGCGTCCGGGGCCGAGCCTGCTCGACTGGCCTTCCGGGACGTGCACTTCCGTTACGCACCGGATCTGCCCCCGGTGCACCACGGGGTGAGTTTCACCGTTCCGCCCCGCGGAATGACCGCCTTCGTCGGCCCGTCGGGGGCGGGCAAGACCACGGTCTTCTCCCTCATCGAGCGGTTCTACGAGCCGACGTCCGGCACGATCCTCCTCGACGACCGGGACCTGATGTCCTGGAGGATCCCGCACCTGCGGGCCGCGATCGGTTACGTCGAGCAGGACGCGCCCGTGCTGTCGGGGTCGCTCCGCGACAACCTGCTGCTCGGCGCGCCGGATGCCGCCGACGACGATCTGCGGGAGGTCCTGCGTACCACCCGTCTCGACGGCCTCGTCGCCCGGCTGCCCAAGGGCCTCGACACCCTGGTCGGCCACCGCGGCACGAAACTCTCCGGGGGCGAGCGCCAGCGTGTCGCCATCGCCCGCGCCCTGCTGCGCCGTCCGCGACTGCTCCTCCTCGACGAAGCCACGTCGCAGCTCGACGCCGTCAACGAGGCCGCCCTGCGGGACACCGTCGCCGAGGTCGCCCGCACCACGACGGTGCTCGTGGTCGCGCACCGGCTGTCCACGGTGACGCTGGCCGACCGGATCGTCGTCATGGACGGCGGCACGGTCCAGGCCATCGGCACGCACTCCGAGCTGGTCGGCTCGGATCCGCTGTACGCCGAACTCGCCACGACCCAGTTCCTGGCCGCCGCCGACTGAGCGGACCCGAGAGCGTCGCGCCGCACAGCACGCCGCTGCGGATCGGTCAGCTGCCGGTGACCGGTTCGGGCAGGAGCTCCTCGACGCGACCGATCCGCACGCCGAGCGCGGCGAGCTGCTCCAGTGCCGCACGGTGCTCGTCCTGGCTGCGGCTCGCGGTCGCATCGGCGGCGACAGCCACCTGGTAGCCGAGCGCCTTCGCCGTCGCGGCGGTCGCGGCGACCCCGTGCGCGGTGGAAAGGCCGGCCAGGACCAGCTTGGTGACGCCGGTTCCGCGCAGGTGGTCGTCGAGGCCGGTGCCCTCGAAGGCGTCCAGCCCGTTCTTGGTCACCAGATGGTCCCCTGCGCGGGGTTCGAGGCCGGGGACCAGCCGGTTGGGAGCGGCGCCGACACCACCGTCGGCGCCGTCGGCCCGTACGTACCGGACGAGGATCACGTCGGAGGAGCCGGCGTTCGCGTAGTGATCGCGCAATTTCCTGCAGGCGCCGGCCACGATGTCTCCCGCGACCGGCTCCCACGGCATGTCGACGATCCACTGCTGCAGATCGATCAGGACAAGTGCCGTGCGTGCGCTGGTCATTCTTCCCCCGTGGCCGATGATCGGCGGTCCCACGGCACGTTATCAGGAGGGGAAGGCACAGCCCGGTGCGCCGACCCGGCCCTTCTCGTCAGGCGTTGGGGTCGAAGGGAATGCCGGCCGGCTTGGCCTCCGCGAGGTGGGAGTTGAAGTTGCCGTCCTTGAGGCCGAAGTGGGCACTGCCGAAGTCGGTCTGGCTCAGCTTGTCGCGGAGACCCGCGGGGTAACCGTTCCAGCCGACCAGCGTGGGGAACTGCCAAGCGTGGAGGTGGTTCTCCGGCGGCTCGTCGTTGGAGTTCGCGGGGCGGAAGCAGTGGGTGCTCAAGCCGTCCTTGTGGTACACGATCTTGGGGTGCGTCCCGTCCCACCGGATCTGGGCACGGCCGTAGATGTTGAAATCGCCGTGCGCGGACGTGGAGACGTACTGGGCCTGGTTGTTCTGCACCCACACCACGACGTGCTCCCAGTCGTGGCGGTGTCCACCGAGGCTGATGCCGGGCACGGCCTGGTCCTTCTCGAAATAGAGGCCGTAGATGATCGCGCACCAGCCGTTGTTGCACTTGTAGCGTGCGTATCCGTTGGTGTTGCCGAGGTCCCATGAGTCGCGGCACTGGCCGTTGAGGGCCCCGGTCGGGTTGAGACCGGGGTTGATGGTCCCGTCGGGGCCGATGGCGGGAGTGGAATAGCAGCCGTCCGTGTCGTAGTCGTAGGCCGGTTGGAACGTCTGCTCCAGACCGTCGGCGTTGGCGGGCAAGCCCGGCGGAGGGGCGGCGAAAGCGCTGCCCGGAAAGGCGATGACCAGCGCGACGGCGCTGCCGACGACAAGCGAGGCCTTGCGTATGCGCGAGCTTCTCTTCACTGCGTCCTCCTGATCGACCGCGGCGTGGGACACACGGTCCGTCCGGCTGGCATGCCCACCTCAACCTCTAGACCCTCGTGTACGCACCGTGCGCGGGCAAGTGTCAGAGCGATGAAAGGTCGGCCAATACACGGGAGTTGCTGAGCGCGGCCACGACGAAGGGCCCGACTCCGGCGAGTCGGGCCCTTCGCCCCGGGCCTCCTGAGGCGGCGTCAGCCAGCTGCCGCGGCCGCCCGGTAGGCCGCGGTGAGCCTGGCCACCGCACCCGTCAGGTCGCCCGTCAGCAGCAAGTGGTCGGCCTCCGCGAACGGCTTGGCCACCGCGGGGGTGATGTTCTGGCCGATCCGGTGCTGGGCGATCTCGCGCGCCTTGGTCGCGATGACGCGGCCCGCATCCGACCCTGCGCCCCCGCCCGCCCTCTCGACGAGCTCGGCGGCGGCCGCCAGGGCCTTGAGGGTGCGCTCACCGCCGGCCGGGGCCGGGGCGAGCGTCGTGAGTCCCCAGCCGTACGGGAACTGCGGGTCGTACGCCGTGTCCCCGACGTTGATCGGGAGCTGGGCCTGGGACCTGGGCCAGGTGACCGGGAGTTGGCCGGTGAAGGCGCGCTTTCCGTACAGCACGTCCGCCACACCGTCGCCCTCGGTGCCCGGCAGCCAGGAGGCGACCAGGGCGTCGATGGTGCCGAGGCGGTCGCCGATGAGCTGCGGGCGGCCGGAGACCACGAGGACGACGCACTTCATGGCTGCGCACACCTTGTCGACGGCGGCCTTGTCGGCGGCCGACAGTTCCAGGTCGTGGCCGTTGCCGACATCGCCGATGCCCTCCGCGTACGGGGTTTCGCCGACCACGACGACGCCCACGTCATGGCCGTCGAGGGGTGCCGAGGCGTCCTTCGAGAACGTGACGGTGTCGGGCGCGGCCTTCTTCATCGCGGCCAGGATCGTCGTGCCGTCGGTGGTCGTCCCCGAAGAGCCCTGCCAGGTGATCGTCCAGCCGCCGGCCTGGTTGCCCAGGTCGTCGGCGTTGGACCCGGCCACGTACACCTTCTGTGAGGGCCTCAGCGGAAGCACGCCGCCGGCGTTCTTCAGCAGTACCTGGGACTTGGCCGCCGCCTCCCTGGCCACCGCCCGGTGCTCCGCCGAGCCGATCTTCGCCATTCCCGATGTGTCGGCGTAGGGCGTCTCGAAGAGACCGAGCGCGAACTTCTGCTCCAGGATGCGGGACACCGCGTCGTTCACCCGGGACTCCGGGATACGGCCCGCCTCGACCTCCGCGACGAGCGTGCGGTGGAAGTCCTGGTACGCCGTCGGCACCATGATCATGTCGAGGCCGGCGTTGACCGACGTGCGCACATCGCTCGCGTAGTCGCCCGGGATCTGGTCGATGGCCTGCCAGTCGCTGATGACGAAGCCCTTGAAGCCCATCCGGTCCTTCAGGACACCGTTGATCAGCTCGGCGTTGGCGTGCATCTTCACCGGGCCCGCGTCGTCGCCGACGATGTCGACGGAGGAGTACGAGGGCATGACGGTGCCCACCCCGCGCTTGACCGCATCGGCGAACGGGGCGAGATGGACGGCCTCCAGCTCCGCGCGCGTGACCTTGGTTATGCCCTGGTCGATCGTGTACGAGCCGGTGGTGGACGAGCCGAACTCGGTGCCACCGTCCCCGGCGTAGTGCTTGGCCGTGGCCAGGACCTTGTCGTTCCGCTTCAGGTCCTTGCCGTTCGCGGCGCCCTGCATTCCGCGGATGACGGTCTCCATGGCGGTGACCAGCGCCGGGTCCTCGCCGTAGGCCTCGTACGACCGGCCCCAACGCTCGTCGCGGGTCACGCACAGGCAGGGCGCGAAGTCCCAGGGGATGCCGGTGGCGCGCACTTCCGCGGCCGTGACGGCGCCCGTCCGCTCGGCGAGGCGGGGGTCGCGGCCTGCTCCGATGCCGATGTTGTGGGGCATGATCGTGGCGCCGACAACGTTGTTGTGGCCGTGGACGGCGTCCACCCCGTAGATCAGCGGGATCTGGAAGCGGGTGGCCTGCGCGCGCAGCTGGTACGCGTCGATCATCTTCGCCCAGGCCTCGGGGGCGTTGGGCGTCGGAACCGAACCGCCGCCGGAGAGCAGCGAGCCGAGGTCGTAGGCCGCGATGTCGCCCTGTGCCTTGAGCGCGTTGCGCTCGGCCTGGGTCATCTGACCGGCCTTCTCGGCCAGGGTCATACGGGAGAGGAGGTCGGCGACCCGCTTCTTCACGGGGAGCCGCGCGTTCAGGTACGGCAGACCGTGCGCGTCGATCACGACCTGCGGGTTCTCGGCGGGTGCCTTGGCCCCGGAGACCGTCAGCTTCAGCGGGACCGTCTCCGCGGCCTCGGCCGAGCCGTCCTTCAGGGTGGGGACGGTGACGGTGCGGGAGGTCCCGGAGGGCGTACCCGCGGGGAAGGTGACCGTACCGGTCACCGCTCGGTAGTCCTCGCCTGCGGTCGCGGTGCCACCGTCGGTGGCGTACTCGACGGTCACCGGCTCCTCGAGGGGAGCGGAGCCCGTGGTCGCGACTCCGATCCGGACATCGGCCGAGCCGCCCTCCTGTACCGGGTGAACGGCGGCGTCGGTGACGACCTTGGCCGTGAGCACCGGGTCGGCCTTGCCGTACAGCTCCACACCGTCGACGGCGAACTCGCCCTGCTGCCCGACCGGGAGGGTGAGGGCGTAGCCCCAGATCTCGTTCAGGCCGAGCACCTGGTCGATGCCGCCGACGGGCTGGTAGTCGGTGCGGTACTCGAACTGGGAGAAGGGGATCTCCACGAGGTGCCAGCCCTCCCAGTCGTCGGTGAAGGACGTGGTCCAGAGCTCGGACGCCTCACCGTTGGCACCCCCGTCCTTGAGCTCGAAGTTGATGCGCTTGCCGGAGCCGGGCGGCAGGGGCGCGGTGTTCTGGCCGTACCACCAGAAGCGGATGCCCTTGTGGGCGGTCCAGTCGTGGGCGGGCTTGTCGAAGGCGAAGTCGTGGGTGAATCCGCCCCAGCCGCTGATGTTGTACGAGCCCTTGAGGACCTTGGCGCCCTCGGGGGCGTCGGAACGCTCCTCGAAGGCCAGTTGCGGACGGTCGTCGGCGTCGCTGCCCCAGGTGAAGATGCCGTCGGCGGGCGGATCGGCGAAGGGCACCTCGCCCTCGAAGCGGTCGACCGGGACGGGGGGCGGCTCGTCCGCCGCGGCCGTGGCCGCGGCGGCGAGCGGGAGCAGTCCGGTGAGGACACATGCGGACACGAGCATGGCGGTTCTCCTGAACCGGGGTCTTGCCTGGTGCATGAGGCTTCCTCCGAGGACGACGCCGGCTTGGCTACACGGGGCGTGAGTCAACTGGCCTGGACCAGTGACGTCAAGACTTCACACCAAACCCGCGAGTAGACCAACTCCCGGGGGGCTGTGCGCAGTTGTCCGTTCAGCACTTGAACACACGGCCTGTCCAGCGGGTCCGTCCGTCGAAAGACCGACAAGCCGGGAACCACTCGCCGAGCTGTTCCGACTCATGAAGCGCAGCGCGCCGGAGCTGCCGGAAGACCGGCCGCACCGCGCTGACCCGAGCACGGAAAGGCGGGACATGGGCGGGCTGGACGTACACATGCGGCAGGTCGCCTGCCGTCACGGCCGGGTGGCGGCCGTCGCCGGGGTCGATCTGCGGATCGCCGCCGGCGAGCGTGTGGCGCTGACCGGTACGAACGGTTCCGGCAAGTCCACACTGCTGCGGGCGGTCCTCGGCCTGCACCGGCAGGTGTCAGGCTCCGTCGAGGTCGGGGGGCGCGGCACCCGCTCGGCGGCCGACTGGGCCTGGCGGCGCCGGGTCTGCGCCTGGATACCGCAGAAGCCGGCCGCCGGACGCTTCCCGCTGCTCGGCGGTGAGCTGCCGGTCAGCAGCACGGCACCACGCGAAGCGACGGAGGCGGCGGAGCGGCTGGGGCGTGCGCTCGCTGACCGGGCGTCCCCTGCACACCCTCTCCGGCGGTCAGCTGCAGCGGATGTACCTGGCGCGGGCGATCGGCAGCGTCGCCGCGGAGCCGGCCTGCTGCTCACGGACGAGCCGACCGCCACGCGCGACCAGCCGTTCCTCGGTCCGCGACAGGGCGGCCTCGCCGCCGCGCACGAGCGCGGCGTCGATGTTGATCTCGCTCATGTCGTTGACGTGACCGCGACGCGCAGGCCCTCGCGGTTGCTCAGGACATGGTTGAGCAGAGTGGTCTTGCCCGCCCCGAGGGAGCCGGACAGGACCGTGACGGGCAGTCGGTCGCTCATGCCCGTCAGCCTTCAGGGCGCAGCAGACCGCGCTCGTAGGCCTTGGCCAGCCGCTGCGGCACCAGATGGGAGGTGCCGTCGACGGTGACCGGCACCAGCTGCGGCGTGGTGGCCTTCCACTGGGCGCGGCGGTGACGGGTGTTGCTGCGGGACATCTTCCGCTTGGGTACGGCCATGGTTCCTCGGTCCTCTCTGGGCGGTGCAACGACGAGGCTATATGAAAATGGATCCCATTTCCAATACGCCCCCGGCGCACCTCGGGAGGCACGGGCCTCGCGCACGGAGAAGCGATGCACCGTCAGATGACAATGAAAACGATTGTCGATAACGTGTGGTGCGCGTCGAGGCGGACAGCCCACCGGGCGAGTGCCGACGACGTGTCAGGAATCCAACGCGCGCCGTGAGAAGGGGAAGCCGTGGCCCGTCTGCTGATGGTCGAGAGCTGGGTCGGATCGATGAGCAGACTGCTCCCACGTGCGATCCGCGAGGGCGGGCACGAGTTCACCTTCCTCACCCGAGATCTGCACCACTACCTGCGTTCCGCTCCTGAGGGCACCGCGCACCCGCTGCTCTCGGCGCACAACGTGCTCACCAGCGACACCAACGACGTCGAGGCACTGCTGCCCTTCGTCGAGCGCGTTCACAGCGCCCTGGGCTTCGACGGGGTGATCACCTCCTGCGACTACTACCTCCCGACGGCCGCGCGGATCGCCGGCCGTCTGGGGCTGCCGGGGCCCGATTCCCTGTCGGTCGAGAACGCCTGCCGCAAGGACGCGACCCGCCGTGTCCTGGCCGACGCAGGAGTACCGGGGCCGCGCTTCGCCGTCTGCGGGGACCGGGCCGAGGCCGTCGAAGCGGCGCGGGAGATCGGCTATCCGCTCGTGCTCAAGCCCCTGGACCTGTGCGCCGGGATGTTCGTACGACGCGTCGACGACGAGTCGGAACTGGTCCGCGCCTACCGGGCGGCGGCGAACTTCCCCGTCAATGCGCGGGGGCAGCGCCGTGCCCCTGGCGTCCTGCTCGAAGAACTTCTCCCAGGGCCGGAAGTCAGCGTCGAAACCGTGTCGTTCGCCGGGACGGCGCACGTGGTCGGGGTGACCGACAAGAGCGTCGGCGGGGCACCGGCCTTCATCGAGACCGGCCATATGTTCCCCGCAGTGCTCGCGGCCGCGGACGCCGAGGCGGCCGCGGACACGGCACTTCGGGCACTGAAGGCCCTCGGCCTGGACGGGGTCGTGGCCCACACCGAGATCAAACTGACCGCCGACGGACCACGTGTGGTGGAGGTCAACCCCCGCCCCGCCGGCAATCGCATCACCGAACTCGTCCGGCACGTCACGGGGATCGACCTCGCCGCTGCCTGCGTCGACGTGGCCCTCGGCCGCAAACCCGACCTGCGCCGACGGGCCACCGGTCTGCGCAGCGCGGCCATCGGGTTCCTGGTGCCGGACACCGGAGGAGTACTCGAGTCCATAGGCGGTGCCGACGAGGTACGCAGGGCGGCAGGTCTGCTGGAGCTCCAGCTTTCCGAGCCCGGCACGGTGGTCAGGGCCGCAGGCAGCAACAACGAGTACCTGGGCCATGTCATGGCCGGTGACGCCGAGGGCCTCGGGGCCCGCGGCCGGGTCGAAGGCCTGCTCTCGGCGCTCTGTCCGCGGGTGGTGCGCCGATGACCGCCCTCACCGGTACGGACACCACGGCGTCCTCGTACGACGAACTCGTCGACCGCGTGCGCGGCGGCCTCCTCGGCCCGGATCCGAAGACCCAGCGGATCGCCGTGGCGTTCACCACGCGCCAGGCCGTACGCCATGACGGACGCAGCGGCGGCTACCGGAACGAGGTGCTGAGCCTGCGTCTGGCCGAAGCCGTGGGCTCGTGCGCGGTCGAGCCCGGCGGGCTGCCCGACGGTGCCGTCGACGACTGCGTCGGAGCGGACGTCGCCCGGCTGCTGGAGCACGAACTGCTGCCGGTACGGGTGGCCGCGCTGGACGCCTACCTGATGCATGTCCTCCCCCATGGGCCGGCGAGCGGCGCAGTACCCCGTCCGCTGCCCGCCGGCAGTTCGCTGGAGAAGTCCCGGGCGAGGGCAAGGGCCGTCGTGGATCTGCTCGATGCCGCCCCGGGCTGCACGGTGCTCGTCGTGGGCGTCGTGAACTCCCTGCTGGAGGCGCTGCGCGCCCGTGGTCTGGCGTACGTACCGTGCGACCTCAAAGGCGGCATGACGGAGTGGGGCGAGCCGGTACGGACCGACGCGCCGACGGAACTGGACGGCTGCGACGCCGTCCTCGCCTCCGGCATGACACTCGGCAACGGAAGCTTCGAGCCGCTGCGGCGGCACGCGTTGCGGCACGGCAAGCCGCTGGTGATGTTCGCCCAGACCGGCAGCGCGGTGCTGCCCCGTCTCATCGGGGCCGGGGTCAGCGCGGTGAGCGCCGAGCCGTACCCCTTCTTCTGGCTCGACGGCGGTCCGGGGACCGTCCACTGCTACGGCGGCCATGAGCGCGGGGCCGCCCTGTGACCACGGCCGTTCTCAGCCCCGCGGGCAACCGGGAACTTCTCGCCCTGCTCGGCCGGACCCCGCTCGCCCGGATCACCGTCGATCTGCCCTGCCCGCAGCCCGGCTTCTGGGGCAAGCTCGAAGGGCTCGGCGTCGGCGGCATGAAGGCGCGTGCCGCCGTGTCGATGCTCCTCGGAGCCAGGGAACGCGGTGAACTGCGGCCCGGGGCCCCCGTGGTGGAGTCCACGTCCGGCACACTCGGCATCGGGCTGGCCTTCGCCGGTCAGGCCCTGGGGCATCCGATCGTGCTCGTCGGTGACGCCGAACTGGAGCCCCCGATGCGGCAGCTGCTGCGCGCGTACGGCGCCCGGCTGGAGCTGGTCGACCGCCCGGCGGCCGAGGGCGGATGGCAGGCCGCCCGGCTGACCCGGTTGCGCGAACTGCTGGCATCGCTGCCGGACGCCTATTGGCCCGATCAGTACAACAACCCCGACAACGTCGCCGGTTACGCGTCACTCGCCGCCGAACTGGCCGTACAGCTCGACCATCTCGACGTGCTGGTGTGCAGCGTCGGCACGGGCGGCCACAGCGCCGGTGTCGTCGGCCCCCTGCGGCGGCACTGGCCCGGTCTGCGGCTGATCGGCGTCGACGCCACCGGCTCGACCATCTTCGGCCAGCCCGCGAGGCCCCGGCTGATGCGCGGCCTGGGCAGCAGCATCCATCCGCGCAACGTCGCCTACGAGGCGTTCGACGAGGTCCACTGGGTCGGCCCGGCCGAGGCCGTCGACGCCTGCCGCAGGCTGGCCCGGGGCAACTTCGTCAGCGGTGGCTGGAGCACCGGAGCGGTCGCTCTCGTCGCGGCCTGGGCCGCCCGGATCCACTCGGGAGCCGTCGTCGCAGCGGTCTTCCCCGACGGACCGCACCGCTATCTCGGCAGCGTCTACGACGACGACTTCGTCGCCACCCATGGCCTCGAACCGGCCACCGCCGCCACCCGGCCGGTCGAGATTCCGCACCCGAGGGCCGTGGAGGCCTCCGGCTGGGCCCGGTGCCGGGCGGTGGCCGACCCCTTGCGGCAGCACACCCCGGCCACAGAGGCAGGGGACCACGCGGGCCCCGCCGACGATCAGACCGCCCGGCGGAACGACCAGCAGCACGACCAGGAAGAGGTCCGGTGAAGATCAGCCGGCGCACCGTACGGCTCGAACTCTCCGAGCCCCTGCGCATATCCCGCTCGACGATGACGGCCCGCGACGCCGTCTGGCTGTCCATCGAGCACCAGGGCCGGCGCGGCCACGGCGAAGTCGTCGCAAGCGTGTACTACGGCCTCGACGCCACAACCATCGCGCGGCTGCTGGACGAGGCGGCCCTGGACCTGGCCAGGTTCGGCGATCCGGAGACCGCCCTTGACGCCCTGCGCACCGGCGCGTTGCCGGCGAACGGCACTCCCCCCGCCGTGACCGCGGCGATCGAGTCGGCCCTGTTCGACCTGGCCGGCAAGCGCGCGGATCTCCCGGTCCACCGGCTCCTCGGCACATCCGCCGCGCCCTCCGCGGCGACCGCCCGCACGATCGGCATCACCTCGCCGGGGCAGGCCGGGGCCCACGCCGGCCGGCTGGTACGCGACGGCTTCACGATGCTCAAGATCAAGGGCGGCTCCCCCGACCCCGAGGACGACCTGGCACGCGTACGGGCCGTGCGTGCCGCGGCCCCCCACGCACGGCTGCTCCTCGACCCCAACGGGGCCTGGACCGTCGCCACGACGGAGCGGCTGCTGCCCCGCCTCGCGGAGCTGGGAATCGAGGCCGTCGAGCAGCCCCTCGCACCCGGTGACCCCGAGGCGCTGGCGAAACTCGCCGAACGCTCGCCGCTGCCGGTCATCGCCGACGAGGACGCGGTGGGCGAGGAGGACGCCCGCCGCCTCGCCGGCCGTGTGCAGGGCATCAACGTCAAGCTCGCCAAGTGCGGCGGCGTCACCGCGGCCCTGCGGATCGCCGAACTGATCGCCGGCACCGGCACCGAGCTGATGCTCGGCTGTCTGACCGCCAGCACGCTCGGCATCGCACCCGCCGTGCATCTGGCCGACCGCGCCCGGTGGACCGACCTCGACGGGCATCTGCTGCTCGCCCACGACCCCTGGACCGGCATCGGTGGCACCGACGGCACGGTACGGACGAGCGCGCGCCCTGGTCTCGGCGTGCGCCCGCGCACCGAGGAGGACCGCGCGTGAAGACGTGGCACGAGATACGCGGCTTCCCCCTCGCGATACGGCTCCTCCTGGTCAACCAGCTCGGCGTCAACACCGGCTTCTACCTGCTCGTCCCCTATCTCGCCGTACATCTGGGCAAGGACCTGGGGCTGTCGGCCGCTGTCGTCGGCATCGTGCTCGGCGTGCGCAACCTCAGCCAGCAGGGCCTGTTCCTCATCGGCGGAACGGCGTCGGACCGGCTGGGAGCGCGCGGCGTCATCATCGCCGGATGCGCGCTGCGCACCGTCGGCTTCGGGCTCTTCGCACTCGGCGACGGGCTGACGGTCCTGCTGGCCGCCTCCGTGCTCAGCGGACTGGCCGGGGCGTTGTTCAATCCGGCCGTGCGGGCGTATCTCGCCCTGGAGGCGGGAGAGCGCAAGGCCGAGGCATTCGCCCTGTTCAACGTCTTCGCGACCACCGGCGCGCTGGTGGGGCCGCTGCTCGGCAGCGCCCTGCTGCTCGTCGACTTCCGTGCTGCCGCACTCACCGCGTCCGGGCTCTTCGCGGTGCTCACGATCGCCCAGGCCATGGTGCTTCCGACCCGCGCGGTCGCACCTTCCGCGAACAGTGTCCTCGCGGACTGGCGAGAGGTGGTGGGCAACCGCCGCTTCGTGGGGTTCGCCCTGGCCATGGTCGGCATGTTCACCATGGAGAACCAGCTGTATCTGCTGCTGCCCGAGGGCGCGCGCCGGGCCACCGGCTGGGACGGCGCGGCGGGCATCGTCTTCCTCGTCGGCACCCTCACGAACCTCTGGCTGCAGCTGCGCATCACGCAGGCGCTGAAGAAGCGGGGCAGCCGGGCGCGGTGGATCGGCGCCGGTCTCGCTCTGATGGGGCTGGCCTTCGTCCCGCCGATGGTGGTGGCCGATGCCGTGGCGGCGGACGCCGGCCTCGCCGGCGTGGTCGTCCGCTCGCTCCCCGTTCTGACCGGTGCGCTGCTGCTCCACCTGGGCGTCATGATCGCCCAGCCGTTCGTGATGGAGCTGATCCCCCGCTTCGGCCGCCCGGAGCTCACCGGCACCTACTTCGGGCTGTTCTACGTGGTCTCGGGCATCGCGGCGGCTGTGGGCAACGCGATCGTCGGCTGGGCCATGGACACCGGTGAACACACCCGGGCTTCCTGGCTGCCCTGGGCGTGCTGCCTGGTCTTCGGGCTCGCCTCGGCCGCGGGCGTGGCGTGGCTGCACCGCCTCCGGGTCCTTCCCGCCCCCGTGGCGCCCGTACCCGTACGGGCGTGAGGAGACAGTGATGAGCAACGCAAACCTGCTGACCGACAACCCGGCCCTGTACGAGGCACGCTTCCCCGACGAGAGGCGGTTGGCCGGCCGCTGGGCCGAGGACTGCCTGCGCCGGCACGGGGCCGGTCCCCGGGTCCTGGACCTCGGCTGCGGCACCGGCCGGGACGCCGCGTACCTGCACGGGGCCGGCCGTACGGTCGTGGGCGCCGACCTGTCCGAGGCGATGCTGGAGCACGCCCGTGCGCACCACCCCGGTCCGGAGTACGTACGCGCCGACCTGCGCCGCTTCGACCTCGACGAGCGTTCCTTCGATGCCGTGGTGTGCCTGGACAGCGCCCTGCTCTACTGCCACACCAACGAGGAGCTCGACGGCTTCCTGGCCTCCTGCCGCCGGACGCTGGCGCCCGGCGGGCTGCTCGTCGCGGAGATGCGCAACGGGGCCTACTACCTCGGCCGTACCGATCTGCTCGACACCGCCACCGTCCACGACGTCACCTGGCAGGGCATCACCTACCGCTCCACCACCACCCTGCGCCTGGACCGGACCGCGCAACTGCTGCGCCGCACCCGGGTGTGGACCGCCGACGGCGGGGCGCCGCCCGTCGAGCAGTACTCCGCATGGCGGCTGCTGTTCCCCCAGGAGCTGCGGCATGTCCTCGCCGCCCACGGCTTCGACGTACTCGGCCTGTACGAACGGCCGGGTCCGCGCACGGAGCCGCCCTGGCGGGAGGGGGACCCGCCCGCCGCCACAGCCGACGCCGACCGACTGCATCTCGTCGCCCGTCTGCGGCACTCCGACCCACCCCTGCCATCCCCCACGCCGACAACCGCTCGCACAACAAGGACACCCTCATGAACGACGTCCCCGTCAACGACTCCCGCTTCCCCGGCCTGCACCGCCGGGGCTTCCTCTCCGCCGCCGGAGGTGCGGCCGGCCTCGGTGCGCTCGCCCTCGCCGGCTGCGCCGGCTCCGGAACCCCGGCAGCCGACTCCGCCAAGGGCGACGGCAAGCCCAGGCACGGCGGGCGCCTGCGCGCCGCCTTCGCAGGCGGCGGCGCGAGCGAGACCCTCGACCCGCACCTGGCCAACCTCTTCGCCGACGCGGCCCGCGCCAAGGCCCTCTTCGACAAGCTCGCCGACTACGGACCCGATCTCTCCGCCCGGCCCAGGCTCGCCGCCGGCTGGGTGCCGAACGCCGGCCTGGACCGCTGGAAGATCACGCTCCGCAAGGCCTCCTTCCACAACGGCAAGCCGGTGACCGCCCAGGACGTCCTCTACAGCTACCGCCGTATCACCGACCCCGGGAAGGCGTACCGCGCCAAGGCGTCGCTGGAGCCCATCGACCTCAAGGCCAGCCGTGCCCTGGACGAGCTGACCGTCGAATTCGTCCTCAAGCGCCCGACCGCCGAATTCCCCAACGTGCTGGCCACGTTGGGCGCGTACATCGTCCCCGACGGCGCCGAGGAGTTCGACAGGAAGCCGATCGGCAGCGGGCCGTTCCGCTTCGTCTCCTTCGCCCCCGGCAAGTCCGCCGTGTTCAAGCGCAACGACGCCTACTGGGACGGCGCCCCCTACCTCGACGAGCTGGAGTTCATCGTCGCCAACGAGGAGTCCGCGCGCATCAACGCCCTTCTCGGCAGACAGGTCGAGTACGCCCACGAGCTGGCCCCTGCCACCGCACGCGCCCACGAGAACCAGGGCCGGATCCAGATCGTCCGGCTGCGCAACAGCGCCATGCAGGGCTTCGTGATGAAGACCGACCGGCCGCCCTTCGACGACAAGCGGGTCCGTGAGGCGTTCTTCCTGATCGCCGACCGCAGGGAACTGGTCGACGGCGCACTGTCCGGCGCGGGTGAGATCGGCAACGATCTGTTCGGCAGGGGCTACGAGTACTACGCCGACAGCCTGCCGCAGCGCGAACAGGACCTCGACCGCGCCCGCACGCTGCTGAAGCAGGCCGGCGCCGAGAAGCTGAAGGTCACCCTCGACACCTCCCCGGTCGCCGCCGGGTTCACCGAAGCCGCGGCGATCTTCCGCGACCAGGCGGCCGAGGCAGGAGTGACCATCGAGATCAGGACCGGGAGCAAGGACAGCTACTGGAAGGACATCCTCGACTCCGGGACCTTCGCCTCCTACCGCTCCGGCGCCATGCCCATCGAATCCCACATCTCCCAGCGCCTCCTCACGGGTTCGACCACCAACGCGACCCACTGGCGGCACAAGGACTTCGACGCCCTCTACCAGCAAGCACAGTCCACCAAGGACAAGAAGGCCCGCGCCGCCGTCTACGAGCGCATGCAGCGCCGGCTGCACGCCGAGGGCGGCTTCCTGATCTGGGGCTTCGCCGACTGGATCCTCGGCACCGCCCGTAACGTGCGTGGCGTCGAACAGAAGGCACCCGCCAACAGCCTCGACTGGGCCCGCTTCGACAAGGTCTGGCTCGCGTGACCGGACTACGGTCCTGGGTCGCCCGGCGGCTGCTGCTCGGCGTGGCGCAGACGGCAGCCGTCGTGCTGCTCGTCTTCGCCCTCACCGAGGCGCTGCCGGGTGACGCCGCCGTGGCGCTCGCCGGGGATCAGCCCGACCCCGAGCGGATCGCGGCCATCCGCGAGGCGATGCACCTGGACCGGCCGGCGCACGAACGTCTCGCCGACTGGGCTTGCGGGCTGTTCCGCGGCGACTTCGGCACATCCCTGGTCTCCGGGCGGCCCGTCGGCTCGTACATCGGGGCCGGCTTCGGACCGACCCTGCTGCTCGCGACCCTGACCGTCGCGCTGCTGGTACCGGCCGGAGTCGGCCTCGGCGTCCTGGCCGCCCGGCGCGTCGGGCGGCTCGCGGACCGGCTCGTCAGCTCGGTGACCCTCGGCGTGTACGCGGTCCCGGAGTTCGCCTTCGGCGTTCTGCTGGTCACGGTCTTCGCCCTGCGGCTCGGCTGGCTGCCTCCGACGGCCGTCGGATACGGCACGGACCTGCTCGCACACCCCGCGGCACTGGTGCTCCCCGTCCTCGTCCTGCTGTCCCGTCCTGTGTGCTCATTGGCCCGCCTTGTACGGGCCGGCATGATCGACGCGCTGGCCTCGCCGTACGTCACCCAAGCCCGCCGCTACGGAATCTCCGGCGCGCGCATCCGTTACGCGCACGCGCTGCCCAATGCGATCGCGCCCGCCGCCCAGCAGCTCGCCCGCACGGTCGACTGGCTGCTGTGCGGGGTGATCGTCGTGGAGGCCCTCTTCGTGATCCCCGGGCTCGGCACCGTACTGATGAACGCCGTCGCGGAACGGGACGTCCCCGTGGTGCAGGGCCTCGCAGTGGTCTTCGGGCTCACCGCCGTCGTCCTCAACCTCGGCGCCGACCTGGTCACCCACCGCTTCGCGCCCCGGGCGGGGGTGGCGGCATGAGACCGCGTCTCACGCTCGGTGTGGTCGTCGTCGGCGCACCGCTCGCCCTCGCCCTCCTGGGGCCGCTGTTCGCCGGTGATCCCGGGCAGCGCTCCGCCTCCTTCACCCTGGGCGGCGGGCACTGGCTCGGCACGGACTTCGTCGGCCGGGACGTATGGCGACAGGTGCTGCTCGGTGGCCGGTCGGTGGTTCTCGTCGCGCTCGCCGCGACGGCCCTGACCTATGTGGTGGCGCTGCCGGCCGGGCTCATCGGCGCGCTCACCCACCGGACGTGGCTCGAAGAGCTGCTGATGCGGCCCCTGGATGTGCTGCTCGCCGTGCCGTCGCTGCTGCTGATCCTGCTGGTGGCCTCCGTCATGTCGCCCGGGGCGGTGGGGCTCGCACTGCTCGTCGCGCTCGTCAACATCCCCGACGCCGCGCGGATCGTGCGCGCCGCAGCGGCGGAGGCGGCCTCCCGACCGGCGGTCGAGGCGCTGCGCATGCAGGGCGAGACGTGGTGGCGCATGGCCATCGGGTACGTCGTCAGGTCGGTCGCCCGCACGCTCACCGCCGACGCGGGCGTACGGCTGACGGGCGTGCTGTACCTCGTGTCCACGGCGGCGTTCCTCGGCGTCGGCGTCGCCCCGGACGCCTCCGACTGGGCGGTGATGGTGGACCGCAACCGCACGGGGCTGATCGTGCAGCCGTGGGCCGTCGTCGTGCCCGCTCTGCTCATCGTCGCCCTGACCATGGGCGGCAACCTGCTCTTCGACGCCGCACTCGAAAAGAGGAAACGGACGTGACCGCGGTTGCGGAGATCAAGGACCTGCGCGTCGAGATCGGGGGCCGGGCGATCGTCGACGGAGTGAACCTCACGGTCCTGCCCGGCAGGGTCACCGCACTGGTGGGCGCGTCCGGAAGCGGCAAGACGACCACGGGCCTCGCACTGCTCGGCGAATTCCCGGCGGATGCGCGGGTGACCGGCGACGTACGCGTGACGGGCGACGTACGGATGACGGGCGACGTACGCGCGACCGGCGACGTACGCGCGACCGGCGACGTACGCGCGACCGGCGGCCTCGTCGGATACGTACCCCAGCACCCGGGCGCCGTCCTCAACCCCGCCCGCCGGGCAGGCGCCCTGCTGCGGGACATCGCCCGGAACCAGGTGCGGCACCTGCCGCGCACCGAGCGCCGGGCCGCGGCCACGGACCGCATCCGGCAGGCCCTTTCGTCGGCCCAGCTGCCCGACGGAGAGAACCTGCTCGGCCGCTATCCGCATCAGCTCTCGGGCGGCCAGCAGCAGCGAGTCGTCCTCGCCCAGGCATTACTGCTCGGCGCCAGGGTGATCGTCGCGGACGAACCGACCACCGGGCAGGACGTGGTGACGAAACGGCGCATCGTCGACCAACTCGCGGCCCTCGCCCGGCAGGGCATCGCCGTGGTCCTGCTCAGCCACGATCTGGACGTCGTCCGTGCCCTCGCCGACGAGGTGCTGGTCATGCATGGCGGCCGAGTGGTGGAGTCGGGTCCTGCGGAGCGGGTGTGGCTCACCCCCCGGCATCCGTGGACCGTCCAACTCCTCGCAGCGGGCAGAAGGGTGGGTGACAACCCGTCGGCGCGTAAAGGGGACGCGGTACTTCAGGTACGTGACCTCGCCGCGCGTCACCACGACACGACAGTGCTGCGCGTCCCTGAACTCATCGTCCGTACGGGCGAGTGCCTGGCCGTCATCGGCCGCTCCGGCAGCGGCAAGACCACCCTCGCCCGCTGCCTGGCCGGACTCCACCGGAACTACAGGGGCGATGTCCTGCTGGGCGGCACCCCGCTCCCGCGCAGCCTGCGCGCCCGGACCCGTGAACAACTGTCAGCGGTCCAGTACGTCTTCCAGGACGCGAAGGCCGCCTTCGACGACCACCGACCGGTACTGGACCAGGTGGCACGCACGGCGGTGCGGCTGCGCGGGACGGACCCGGCGGAGGCTCGGCACGAAGCCCTGAGCACCCTGAACGACCTCGGCCTCGGCGAGGAGCAGGTACGGCGCAGACCCGGTCGGCTGTCCGGCGGCGAACTCCAGCGGGCCGCACTCGCCCGGGCACTGCTCGCCCGGCCACGCGTGCTGATCTGCGACGAGATCACCTCCGGTCTTGACACGGTCTCCCGGCGCAGCCTTCTCGACCTGCTCGCCGACCTCCTGCGCGACCGTCAGGATCTGGCCCTGGTCCTGATCACCCACGACCTCGACACCGCGGCGGATGCCTCCCGGATCGTCGTACTGGACACCGGCGAGCTCATCGACCAGGGACCGGCGCAGCAGGTGCTCACCTCATCGCGGCACGATGCGAGTGCCGAGCGCGAGCAGGGCAGCCGACGCGGACAGCGCGGCCGGCAGGAGGAAGAGCTGCGGGTGGCCGCCCAGCGGTACAGCGAGGGCGGCGGCGATCGTGGCGGGGACCGCCGGGAGGGCCGAGACGGCGATGAGGACGAGTAGCGGAAACGGCCGGGGCACCACGGCGAGCGCCGCGGTGGCGGCACCGCCTGCCGCGATGAGCCCCGCTGCTCGGGCGGTGACGTCGGTGCGGCGGGCGACGCCTGCGTAGAGAGTGCGGCCGAGGGACTGCCCGGCGCCGCCGAGGCCCAGGGCCCACGCCGCGGCTGTCGTACGCGCGCCGCGTTCGGTGAGCAGAGGAACGAGGGCGATGACGACGGCGTACATTGCCGCGAGGGAACGCACCTGCTCGTAACCGGTCAGGGCGAGGAACGTCGGGGCGCGGCCGTACGACTTCATCCCCACCGGATAGACGCCCTCCTCAAGGTGGGAGAGCTCGTTCACGCCGTGCGGATGGACGGTGCCGGTCGGGTACGCCGCCGCGTCCGGGCGGACCCAGCCGATGGGCGCGAGCAGCTTCTCGGCCGCCGGGTCGACGACCTCGCCCCAGGGACGCGCACTCTCTCCACTTTGATTCGACATGTGTCAACATAGATGTATGTCGAATGTCGAGATGCTGCCACTGCTGGAGTCCGAGGCCCCCGCGGCCGTGGCCCCGTGCTGCCCGCCGCTGACCGAACGCCCCTTCACGGCGGAGGAGGCCGAGCGGACGGCGAAGATGTTCAAGGCGCTCGGCGATCCGGTCCGGCTGCGCCTGTTCTCCGCGGTCGCGTCCCACGAAGGCGGCGAGGCGTGCGTGTGCGACATCTCCGACGTCGGCGTCTCCCAGCCCACCGTCTCGCACCACCTGAAGAAGCTGAAAGAGGCCGGACTGCTGACCTCCGAGCGCCGTGGGACATGGGTGTACTACCGCGTCGAGTCGTCCGTGCTCGCCGCGATGGGGCGTCTGCTCGCGACCGCCTGACTGCCACCGCAAGCGCCACCGCGAGGCCGGTGTTACGACACCTACTGTTCGCCTCGACTTCGCCCTGGGATTCCGCATATCGCTGAATATCTATACGTCTGGCGAAGAGGCATCGCATCGGCGCGCCGATCTGCCCGGCGCCTCAGCATCGGTGGCTCGCATGCCATCACGGGAGACCAGGAGTGCAGCGTGCAGCATCGACGCGCGGACCGCAGACGATTCCGACCGATCGGAGCGGCTGTTGCTGCGGCCGCGTGTGCGGTGACCGGCGCGGTGGCATTCGTCGTCAGCGAGGTCGGTGACTCCGCCGACAGCAAGGACCCCGCCGTCACGCTGCCGCCCCCGGCTCGGATCGCATGTGCCGAAGCGGGGCAGGTGTCCGGTTCCGGTTCGACGGCACAGAAGAACGCGATGGAGCGCTGGATCAAGGAATACCGGCGGGCGTGTCCGTCGGTGCAGATCGCCTACAACCCCTTGGGCTCCGGCGCAGGCATTGCCCAGTTCATGCGACAGGCCACCGCATTCGGCGGCACCGACGGCGCACTGAAGCCCGCGGACGTCGAGCGGTCGAAGAAGCAGTGCCCGGGCGGCAAGGCGATCGATCTGCCGATGGTCGGCGGTCCGATCGCCATCGGCTACAACCTCTCCGGCGTGGGCGATCTCGTGCTGGACGCCGGGACGCTGGCGAAGATCTTCGATTCGGAGATCACCAACTGGTCCCACCCGGCGATCAAGAAGCTCAACCCCCGGGTCCGACTGCCCGACCTGCCGATCCAGGCGATCCATCGCTCCGACGACTCGGGCACGACGCAGAACCTCAACGCCTATCTGTCCGGCGCCGCCCCGGACGAATGGCCGTACCCGAAGGAGAAGGCCTGGCAGGGCAAGGGCGGCCATTCCGCGGCCGGCTCCGACGGAGTGGCAACCGGTGTACGCAACGCCGAAGGGACGATCGGCTACTTCGAGCTCTCCTTCGCCACCAAGCTGAAGATCCCCACCGTCAGGATCGACACCGGAGCCTCGCACCCCATCGAGGCCAGCCCCGACACCGCGTCGGCCGGCATCGCCAGCGCCGAGTTCGTGGGCAAGGACGACGACCTGACGCTGAAGTTCGACTACGCGACAAGCGCCGAAGGCGCCTATCCCATCGTCCTGGTCACCTACGAAATCGTCTGCGACAAGGGCAACCCGCCGGATTCGCTGCCGGCGCTGAAGTCCTTCCTCGCCTACACGGCCAGCGAGGAAGGGCAGAAGATCCTTCCCAGCATTCACTACGCGCCGCTGCCCGAGAACGTCGTATCGCGGGTACGGGAGGTCATCGCCACGCTGTCCTGAGACGGCGTCGGCCACGGCACTCATGCCGTCGGACCGTTCGACACCGTCGGCGGCGAGCCCGGACCGCCCGCCGCCGATCACGACCACCTGGGTTGCGGCGGTCACGCCTCCCGCTGGGAACCGGCCTTGCCGCGCATGAAGATGAGCGCCACCAGCGCCAGCCCCACGAGCCCACCGGCCAGTTGGGCGGCGACGAAGCCCGGCACCGATGCGGGCGCGATGCCTGCGAAGGTGTCGGTGAAGGCGCGGCCGACGGTCACCGCCGGGTTGGCGAAGGACGTGGACGACGTGAACCAGTAGGCCGCGCCGATGTACGAGGCGACCGCGACCGGCGCGAAACGGAGCCGGTCGGTGCGGGCGAGGCCGAAGATCAGCAGGACGAGTCCGGCGGTGGCCACGACCTCGCCCAGCAGCAGATTTCCGGCCGAGCGGTCGTGCGTGGACCATTTCACGAGCGGCTCGCCGAACATCGCATCGGCCAGCAGGGCACCCGCGATCGCCCCGGCAATCTGCGCGGGTATGTACACGGCCGCTTCGCGCGCGGTGACGCCGGCGCCGCCACGGCGGGCGGTCCACCACTCGGCCAGCGTGACAGCGGGGTTGAAGTGGGCTCCGGAGACCGGGCCGAGCAGGGTGATCAGTACGCCGAGCCCGAAGACGGTGGCGATCGAATTCGCGAGCAGCTGGAGGCCGACGTCCTGGGTGAGCTCGGTCGCCTGGATGCCGGAGCCGACCACGACCGCGACGAGGGCGGCGGTGCCGACGAGTTCGGCGGCGGCACGGGCGACCAGCGGCGCACCAGGCGGCGTCGCGCCCGGGGCGGACTGCGGTTCGGCCGACGGCTCGCCGGATTCCGCGAGGGTCTTGGGTACGGCCTCAGCGGTGCTCAACAGGACTCCTCGATACGTGCAGCGGCGACGGGCGCGGGGATCAGGGGCAGGACCGCTTGATGTTCGCTTCGGCAGTGGCGCGCGCGGTCTCCGCGAGGTCAGTGAACTGGCCGGCGAGTGACGCGATGACGTCGGGGCGGAGCCGGTAGTAGGTGAAGCGTCCGCACGGCTCCGTCTCCACGACACCGGCCTCGCGCAGCACTCTCAGGTGGTTGGAGAGGTTGGTCTGCCTGGCCCCGGTCTCTTCCACGAGGTGTGTGGTGCAGAGGGTCTCGTGGGCGAGCAGGGTCACGATCTGGAGCCTGAGCGGGTCGGCCAGCACCCGGATCAGTTCAGTGTCGACTGACGTCAGCATGGACTGATACTGTCACATCAGCGATGGATGACACCACCACGTACTGATTTCATGCGTGCCTGATTCGTCATGCGACCTCCTCCATGAGACAAGAAGGACCTGCGATGGCCGAGAAGCCCTCAGTCCTGTTCGTCTGCGTCCACAACGCCGGCCGTTCCCAGATGGCTGCCGGGTGGCTGACCCACTTGGCCGGCGACCGTGTCGAGGTCCGCTCGGCGGGCTCCGCTCCGGCCGACCAGGTCAACCCGGCCGCGGTCGAGGCCATGCGCGAGGTCGACATCGACATCTCCGCAGAGACCCCGAAGATCCTGACCGTGGACGCGGTCAAGGAGTCCGACGTCTGCATCACCATGGGCTGCGGCGACACCTGCCCGGTCTTCCCCGGCAAGCGCTACCTGGACTGGAAGCTGGACGACCCTGCGGGCCAGGGCGTCGAGGCCGTACGCCCGATCCGCGACGAGATCAAGAAGCTCGTCGAGGGCCTCGTCGAGGAGCTTGTCCCGGAGAAGTCCGCATGAGCGAGCAGACCGGGACCGGCGAGATCCGGGACGTCCTCGTCATCGGCTCCGGCCCTGCCGGCTGAACCGCCGCCCCCTGCACGGCCCGCGCGCAGCTCAGGCCCCTGGTCTTCACCGCCTGACCGGCGCATCCACAGGCCGTCGACCGGGACCTCGACGGCGTCATCGGCTGACCCGTCGTACCGGCGGCGGTCCTGCACGAAAGCCCAGGAGGGGCGGGCATCGGACGGCGTACGTCAGCCGAAGCGGCCGGAGATGTAGTCCTCGGTCCGCTGGTCGGACGGGTTGCTGAAGAGATTGCCCGTCTCGTCGTACTCGACCAGACGGCCGTGCCGCACTCCGTTCGCGTCGACGTCGGCGGTGAAGAAGGCGGTGCGCTCCGAAACGCGCGCCGCCTGCTGCATGTTGTGGGTCACGACGACGATCGTGAACTCCTGTGCCAGATGCTCCATGAGGTCCTCGATCTTCGCGGTGGCGATCGGGTCGAGGGATGAGCAGGGCTCGTCCATGAGGATCACCTCGGGCTTGACCGCGATGGTCCGGGCGATGCACAGCCGCTGCTGCTGGCCGCCGGAGAGCGCGAGCGCGGAGGTCTTCAGCTTGTCCTTCACCTCGTCCCACAGCGCGGCGTGGGTGAGGGTCTCCTCGACCAGGTCGTCCAAGTTGCCCTTGAAGCCGCCCACCCGGGGGCCGTAGGCGATGTTGTCGTAGATGGACTTCGGGAACGGGTTGGGCTTCTGGAAGACCATGCCGATGCGCCGGCGGACCTCGATGGGGTCGACCTGTCGGCCGTAGAGATCCTCGTTGTGGTAGCGGATCTTGCCGACCACGCGGGCGGTGGGCAGGAGGTCGTTCATCCGGTTGAAGCAGCGCAGCACGGTGGACTTGCCGCACCCCGAGGGGCCGATCATCGCGGTGATCTGGCGGGGCCCGATGGTCATGTTGACGTCGCGTACGGCCTCGTGATCGCCGTAGAAGACCGAGAGGCTGCCGACTTCGAAGACCGCGCCGGCCACGGGCGGCGGCGCGGCGGGGTGGGCGACGTGCGGGGGCCTGGTGCCGCCGGAGGCGTGGGAGGGAGGGGTCATGGTGGTCTCCACCTCGGAGTCAGCGGTCGCTTCTGAGGGGTCGGGGATCGGCTGATCGGGCATCGGCTGATCGGGTATCGGTGACACGGCGCGCTCACCAATGGCGGGAGAAGTGGTTGCGCAGCCAGATCGCCAGGGAGTTCATGGCCAGCAGGATCACGAGCAGAACGACGATCGCTGCGGAGGCGAGTGCGGTGAACTCGGCGCGGGACTGGCTGATCCAGTTGAAGATCTGGATCGGCAGGACGGTGAACGGGCTCTGCACTCCGGTCGGGTTGAACGTGATGAAGGTCAGCCCGCCGAGCAGCAGCAGCGGTGCGGCCTCGCCGATGGCGCGGGACAGCGCGAGGATCGAGCCTGTCGCCATGCCGGGTACGGCCGCGGGCAGTACCTGGCGCCAGACGGTCTGCCACTGGGTGGCGCCGAGGGCGAGGGACGCCTGACGGATGGACTGCGGTACGGCGCGGATCGCCTCCCGGGAGGAGATGATCACAATGGGCAGGACCAGGAGCGACAGCGTCAGGGACGCGGTCAGCACGGTCTGGCCGAAGCCCAGGCCGCGGGAGATCACGCCCAGACCCAGGATGCCGTAGACGATCGAGGGAACGGCCGCCAGGTTCTGGATGTTGATCTCGACGGCCCGGTTCCACCACCGGTCGCGGTCGGCGTACTCCTCCAGGTAGATCGCGGTGAGAACGCCGGTGGGCAGGCAATAGAGCGCCGTGAAGGCGATGACCCAGATCGTGCCGGTGATCGCCGACTGGGCGCCGGCGTTCGACGGATCGATGATGTCGGGGAAGTTGGTCAGGAGCTTCAGATTCAGCCGGGGCCAGCCCTCCACGATCACGTAGAGGAGCAGGCCGACGAGGAAGACCACACCGATGGCCAGCGACGCCCACAGGCTGAGCTGGAAGAACTTCTCCCGCAGGGGCGTTCCGCGCCCCTTGAGCCGCGGCACGCCAGGAGCGGGGGCGTTCGTCGTGGTGGCGGTGTCGGAGTTCATTCGTACACCTCGCGGTACCTGCGGACCAGGCGGATGCTGATCAGGTTCATCACCAGCGTGATGACGAACAGCAGCAGGCCCACCGCGAAGATCGTCTGATAGCCGGTGGAGCCGGTGGGCAGGTCCCCGATGCCGGCCGCGGCGATGAACGCGGTCATGGTCTGCATGCCTTCGAGCGGATTGAACGACAGGTTCGGACGTCCGCCGGCCGCGATGGCCACGATCATCGTCTCGCCGATCGCCCGTGAGATCCCGAGCACGATGGCGGCCACGATGCCCGAGAGCGCGGCGGGGAAGACGACGCGGGTCGAGACCTGCATACGCGAGGAGCCGAGAGCGTAGGCGCCGTCGCGCAGGGCGTGGGGCACGGCGTTCATGGAGTCCTCGGCGAGCGAGGCGATCGTCGGGATGATCATGATGCCCATGACGAAGCCCGCCGACAGGGCGTTGAAGACCTGCGGGCCCCGGCCGCCCGGCCAGATCTCCTGCAGCAGTGGCGTAATGGCCTTCAGGGCGAAGAAGCCGTAGACGACGGTGGGGATGCCCGCGAGCACCTCCAGCACCGGCTTGAGGATGCCACGGACCCGGCGGCCCGCGTACTCGCTCAGGTACACCGCCGAGCCCAGCCCGAGCGGCACGGCCACGAACAGGGCGATGAACGTGACCATCAACGTGGCCGTCACCAGTGGGATGACGCCGAACTGCGGCGGCTGGAACAGCGGCGCCCAATCGGTACCGGTGATGAAGTCGCCGAAGTTCACCTTGCCGAAGAACTCGACGACCGGCGGGATCAGGGCGATGACGATACCGACGGTGGTCAGCACCGAGACCAGGGAGGCGGCCACGAGCAGGACGCGGATGGCCCTTTCGCCGTGGCGCGGCTGGGCCCGCTTCAGGAAGCCGGGACTCCCCGCAGCGGCCCGCCGCCCGAAACCCCGGGAGGTCATGACGCGTGCTGCTTCCGCAGCGTCGCCAGGTCCTTCTTCAGCTCGGCCTCCTGCTGGGAGTTGAGCGGCACGAACTGGGCGGCCTTGGCGATGTCGGCGTTGTTCTCGACGTAGTACTCGACGAACGCCTCGACTTCCTTCCTGTCGAGCGCGGCGGCGTTGGGGTAGATGAACAGCGGGCGGGACAGCGGCTTGTAGGTGCCGTCCTGGACGGTGGTCCGGGTGGGCTCGACGCAGCCGTCGCCGCCGTCGATCTTCAGGACCTTCAGCTTGCCCTTGTTCTCCTCGTAGTACGACAGGCCGAAGTAGCCCATGCCGCCCTTGGAGCCGGACACGCCCTGGACGGTGACGTTGTCGTCCTCACTGGGCGAGTAGTCGGTACGGGACCTGCCCTCTTCACCGTTGACGGCCTGAGTGAAGTAGTCGAAGGTTCCGGAGTCCGTCCCGGGGCCGAACAGCTCCAGCTCGACGTCCGGGAACGCGGGGTCGACCTGCTTCCAGTTGGTGACCTTGGAACCGGGCGCCCAGATCTTCTTCAGCTGCTCGACGGTGAGGCAGTCGGCGAAGTCGTTGTCCTTGCTCACGACCACCGACAGGCCGTCGTTGGCGACCTGGAACTCCTCGTACTTGATGCCGTTCCTGGCACAGAGGTCCTTCTCCTCGTCCTTGATCGGACGGGAGGCGTCGGAGATGTCGGTCTCGCCGGCGCAGAACTTCTCGAATCCGCCGCCGGTGCCGGAAGTGCCGACCGTGACCTTGACGCCGCGGTTCTCCTGCTGGAAGAGCTGGGCCGCCGCCGTGGAGAGCGGGGCCACCGTGCTGGATCCGTCCACCGTGATCGTGCCGGCGAGCTTGTCGCCATCGCCGCCGCCCTGAGAGCCCGCGTCGGCACCGCCGCACGCGCTCGCAGCCAGCATGACAGCCGCCGCCAGAGCCACGGGAGCCGCGGCCCGGCGCACTGATGGGGGGAGGTTCACGTCGACTCTCGATCCTCGTGTCTGCCGGCGGGACCGGCCGTGCGGATGAGGTGGGGTGGGCGGAACGGTTCGGACGTCAACCGAAGCTCGCCGCTGTGCATGCCAGGTCCACGGACGTCCGCCCGGCAATGGTCACGGCCATTTCTTCGACTGCCTATTTATGGACAAACTGCCCCATAACTTCACGCCACAATACTTGCCTGCATCCAGGCGGCCGGAACCATTGCTCCCGGAATTTCGCGAATCCGGGCATGTCGGGTCGGTGCGGTGACTCCCCGTCGCCGGAACGCCGGCCTCGGCGTCGGCCGATGGATCCCGCGTCAGACGGTTGCGGGGTCGATGATGTCGCGCACCCGGCGCAGCCCGTCCAGGTTCACGGAGTACCAGACCCATGTGCCGCGGCGTTCGCGGTCCAGCAGCCCGGCCTCCGTCATGAGCTTCAGATGATGGCTCACGGTCGGCTGGCGCAGGCCGAGGCACTCGGTCAGATCGCAGACGCACGCCTCGCCGCCGGGCGCCCTCTCGATCAGCCTCAGCAGCTGCAGCCGGGTGGGGTCGGCGATGGCTTTCAGCATGACGGCGAGCCGCTCGGCTTCCCCCCGGTCGATGAGCAGGCAGGAGAGCCCGGGACCGCACGCCTCCGCGTTCTCCACCGCCGTCTCCACAGCCGTCTCCGCCGCGCCGTACGCAGTGATAGCCATCTATTCACCATAAGGGCCTTGGGGGTACGCGCCCGATGCCCGAAGAGGCGATCGGCCGGCCGTTCACCGAGGGTTCACCTGCCTTCCAGCCCGGGCAGGACATAGATGGATGCCTATGATCCGAGGTGGGGTCGGGTGGTGCGGTGATGGAGCGCATCACCCGGCGGCTGTGCGCGCGGTACGGGCATGTGCACTCCCGACAGACCGCCGAGGCATACGTCGACGACTGCGCACTGCTGCTGAGGTGCCCGCACGGATGGGTACGCACGTGCCCGTACCGATCGAACGCTTCGCCGACCAGCGCCTCGGCGCTCTGGCCAAGGCGTCCGGGCTGAGTGCGAAGCCCGTGCCCGGTGTGCTGTTCGTCTGCGCCGAGAACGCCGGCCGGTCCCAGCTCGCCGCGGCGTGCTGCGCCGACGGGCCGGAGCGGCGGTGTCGGTGCACTCGGCGGGATCCGCGCCGGGGCGCGACATCTCCCCCGTCGTACGGAAGCGGGGTCGGTGGCCGACGGCCCGACCTGGACATCGCGGCCGGCCATCATTGATCAGCCCATGACACATTGCCTGATCTCGAAACCGGCTCCCGTGAGCAGTGACTCACGGATAATGACGATCAGCCGAGTGGCGAAGCGGATGCAACCACCCACAGGGATCGGTGGCCGATGACGTCCGTGTCGACTGAGGGACGAACCATGCATATAGGGGTGTACCTCGCACACCCGCGTCCGGGGAGCTTCAACCACGCCGTATTCGATGCCGTGGTGGAGGAGTTGCGCGGGCGAGGGTGCCATGTCTCGGCGCATGACCTCTGCGCCGAAGGATTCACACCGCTGCTGACCGCCGACGAGACGGGCACGGTCCGGTCAGCGCCACCCGCGCACGACTCACAGGTGGCGCTGCACCGAGCAGAGGTGGCCACACTCGATGCCATGGTGTTCGTCCACCCGAACTGGTGGGGTATGCCACCCGCTGTCCTCACCGGCTGGGTGCAGCGCGTACTTGCGCCCGGCGTCGCCTACAAGCTGGGTACCGCGGAGGGCGAGCCCACGGGGCTCCTGAAGGCAGGCAGAGCCCTCGTCCTGAACACCTCCGACACCCCCGCCGACCGTGAAGAGAGCGAGTTCGGCGACCCGCTGCAAAGGATCTGGTCGGCCTGCGTCCTGCCCTACGCAGGAGTTGACGATGTGCGCCGGGTCGTCTTCCGGACCGTCACCGACTCGACCGATGAAGCACGCGCGGCGTGGCTGGACCAGGCACGCCGGCAAGCGGCCGCGCTGCTGGTCTGAACTGTGCCGTACGGGGCGCCGTGCACCGCCACGGCGGCCACTGCCGTGCCCTCAGGGCAGCAGAGCCGAAATCGTCGAGGAGGCGACATAGGCGAGCCCGTCGTACTCTCGGCCCAGCACAGTAGGGGTCATATCGAAGCGGTACGTCACGCGGGGGACCGATGCGCCGAACGACCGCATGAACTGTCGCTCGTAGAGCCACTGCCTGACCGCGGGCAGCGCCCGGCCGGCGCGGAGGTCGATCAGGTGGTCCTCGGGTGTGGCCGCGGCGAGTTGGGCCTCGACGGACTTCGGGCCCGCCGAGCCGATCCTGTGCCTCCGGGGCGGCCGCGTCGCAGAGTTCCCCGGTCGGGCACGAAAGGCCCCCTCGCCGAACAGCAGACCGAGGGCGTAGTAGCGCTCACCGTAGTGCTTCCTGAGGTACTGCCCCATGGCCGACACGTCTGTGGCGTAGCGACCGTTCGCAATATGGCTGTTATGGGCCCATACGGCCACCTTTCCCGCGGACCGCTCCTTGAGGGAGATCACGTTCTCCGCCATGTAGCGGTCCCGGGTGGCCAGGGCGCCAGCCTCCGCAGTGTCGCCGCGCAGGGGTCGGGTGGCGACGTCAGCCGCTGCCACGATGATGCGCGCATGGCCGAGCGCACGATCGACCGTGTCGGCACCCACGCGTCCGGTGAGTTCGGGCTTGTGCTCTTCGAGGAACCGCGCCAGTTCACGCGCCTCGGCGAGGGTCTCCTTCCCGTGGATCACCCAGGCTCCCGGCCTGGCGTCCACCAGTGCGGCGAGGCGGCCGCTCATGATGTCCGCCCGTTCGGACGCCATCGTGCGCAGCAGTGCGCTGAGCGCGACGAGGGAGGGTGCGCATCGCTGCGGGTCGATACCGACGAAGCGCACGGCACCTTCCCGCGGTGACGTGCGGTTGTGTTCGCGCATCCACTCGACGACGGCGAGCATTTCGCGGGTCCGCCATGTCCAGAAGCCGAGGCCTGCGAGAGCGTCGGCGGCGTCACCGATGCCGTGCAGCACATGGTCGTTCACCGCCTGCGCGGCCGAGACGCTGGCTTCCATGGCCAGGGCTGTGAATCCCATTTCCCGGACGAGGAACCGCAGTATTCGGTGCTTGAGCTGAAAGAACTCGGCAGTCCCGTGCGTGGCCTCGCCCATGCCCAGGACGCACACGTCATTCAGTACGTCCCGCAGCGGCTCGAGATCGTGGTCCGATGTCCCGGCGTGAAGGCTCTCCAACGGTAAAGCGTTCTCTTTGAGCCACCGTTGCACTTCTTCAGCCATCACATCTTCCATCCGCGTCACCTCTGGCTCCGCGATGCCGCGGAGAGGTTCCGTCTTCCGTACCGGTCCGGCAGGGCGGCACGAGACTATTGCTGGTCGGGGGCTGTGTCGACGATCCGGGGTGGGGGCCGGTGTCGAGCGTCGAGGCAGTCCCTCACCCGGACACCAGCGGAAGGTGCCCGTGGGGCTCCAGGCCGAACGCCACCACGGCGCCGACGTCGGTCACCAGCCAGTTCTCCGCGTGGGCGTCGCGGCCCGGGACGGTCCCCGACCCCGCCGCCATCCGGACCCGCTCCCACCAGGCCCGCGAACCAGCTGCCGGCCCTCGCCGAGGCCGGACGGCCGTAGAGGCGGCAGTGGCCAAGGCCGCGCCTCTCAGGGAGAGGCCCTACACCGGCCCGCTGCAGACGCGGTGCACATCTACTACTACGCCCGCCGAGCGGGCACTGCGGCGGTGGGTGACCCGTCGAACCGGGACAGACGGCCGACGGATATGTTCCCCCTGAAGGCGTCTCCTCGTCGGCAGCGGCTTACCGGGTTCGAAGGCAGGCACTGCGAGGGAGTGCGCCGACGCGTTCGGCGAGGGGATGGGAGAGGGACAGCATGCTGGAGACGGTGGGCCTTTCGGCCGCCGAGGCCGACGTGTACCGCGCGCTCGTCGTCGCTGTCGCAATGTCGGCGCGGGAGATCTCCGCCACGACGGGCCTGGACGAGGGGACCGCCGAGCGGTTGCTCGTCGCCTTGGACGAGAAGGGCCTGGCCCGCGGTCTGGAGGGAGAGCCGGGACGGTTCGCCGCCAACCCGCCCGATGTGGCTCTACTCCCGCGGCTCGAACGCCGCGTCGACGACCTCGAGAAGGCGCGCACCGCCATCTCCGAGCTCATGGAGACCTACCGCCGCAGCGCCTGGGCGCGCGGCGCGGGCGAGGTGGTCGAGATCGTCACGGGAGCCGCGGCGCTGCGCCAGCGCCTGCGGCAGGTCCAGGACAGCGCCCGCCACGAACTTCTGTGGTTCTGCAAGGCGCAGTACGTCGCGATGCCGTCGGGTACGAACCAGGCCGAGTTCGACGCCCTGGCCCGTGGCGTCGGCTACCGCGTCCTGTACGAGCAGGCGTTCTTCGACGACTCCGGCTCCGTTGACAACGTAGTCAGAGCCGTGCGCGCCGGGGAGGACGCCCGCGCAGTGCCCGCACTGCCGCTGCGGATGGCGATCGCCGACCGGTCCGTCGCCATCTGCCCCCTGGCACCGGCGGGTTCCGCGGGCAGCCCGCGCGATGTGACGGCGGCCGTCGTCCGCGGCAGCAGCCTGCTGGAGGCGCTCGTCGCCCTCTTCGAGCGCTACTGGGAGGTCGGGGCACCGCTGCGGGTGACCCCGGAGGGCCAGATCGGCGAGACCGGTCTGACGGCCGACGACGCCTCGATCACTCCCGAGGACCAGCACCTGCTGTCGCTGATGGTCGCGGGCATCACCGACGAATCGATCGCCGGACAGCTCGGCGTCAGCAAGCGCACCGTCCAGCGGCGCATCCAGAGCCTGATGAACCTCGCCGGCGTCGCGACCCGTATGCAGCTCGGCTGGCAGGCCGCCCGCCGCAACTGGATCTGAGAACGGCGGTGCGGCCGGCGTGCTTCGCCGGCCGCACCTCCTTCCGGACGGTGCCGCGATCCCCACCCCCACGCGGGCGATCGCGTCACCACACACCGTCCGGGGCCCTCGGCTACCGCACGCCGAACGCGCGGACCACCGTCTGCTCGACCTCGTTGCCCGCGCCGTCCCAGGCCTCGACGCGCAGCGACACGAAATCCGCGTGATGTGTCAGAGCACGGTCCAGCCGCACGTCGTACGTGCCGTTCCCGCGCGGGGAGACGTGCACGGACGTCCAGTGCGCACCGTCGTCCGTCGACGCCCGGACCCGCATGCCCGCGATGCGCGCACCCGTCCAGCCGTCCTGGTGACGCGCCGTGACCTGCAGCGTCGTCGACGACGAACCAGCCACCTGGTTGAGGGTGCTCACCGGGACGTCGTAGTCGAGCAGCACCAGCGGCAGCAGCGCCTCCTGGCCTGCCGCAGGCGGGGCGGACCGGAACGACCAGGACGTGTCGGTCCGCGTGGAGAAGGCCCAGGCCGGCGAGTTCCTGGCCGTCTCCAGCCGCAGCCGGTAGGAGCCCTCGCCCGGCGCGGCCGGGAAGCTGCCCCACGGCTGGGCCTGGTCCGCGACCTGCGTGCCGTCGTGATACAGCCGCGTGCGCACCTCGTCGGTTTCGTCGTCACCGGCGAAGCCGTAGTGACGCCCGTCGCCGTCGGCCAGCTCCGCGAGCCGCAGTGCGAAGGTGTCGCCCGCGCGCACCGAGCGGAAGGCGGGCTTCCCGGCGGGTGCGGTCGGGCGGACCACCGACCCGTACCAGTCCTCCCGCAGCCGCTGACCGGCGGTGTACTGGTGCAGCCCGCCCGTCATCCCGCCGCCGAGGGAGAACATGGTGTTCCACGGCGACTTGTGCGTGACCCTCTCCTGCCACAGTGTGTCGCCCGCGCTGACCGTCTCCACCCGGGTGGAGGCCAGCTTCACGAACGACTGGTTGTCCAGCGTGAACGACGTCATCTGCCAGGGGCGCCAGGCGAAACGCTGCTCGCTGCTCCAGGCCTCGGCTCCGGGCCGGTGGTAGCGGGACTCCACCGTTGCCGTTCCGGACGCCTCCACCGCGTAGGACAGACGGTCCGACACGGCGTCCTTCTCGGTGCACACCAGGTCGTACAGGTAAGGGCTGGACGAGGTGCCCGACAGCTCCAGCGTCGCCGTCGGCTGCCGCTTCAGCCAGGTCACGAGCGCCTCGCCCTGCTCCTGCGGTAGGTGCATCGTGATGAGCGGGTCGCGCTCGCCCGTCGGGTTCCACGGCTTCCACACCGGTCCCGGGAACTCGTTGATGATCAGCAGTGCCGCGGCCCCGGTCTTCGCCACGTCCGCCACCTGCTCGGGGAATCCCCCGGAGGTGCGCATCAGCACGGCCTTGCCGCGCAGGTCCTTGCCGGGCAGAGACTCCGGCTCGGCGAAGACGACCGGCAGTCTGCGTGTGCCGTCCACGGCGGGGGAGTTGTTGAACAGCACGGGGTTCAGCTCGGGGGCCTCGGCCCCCTGGACCCGGGCCGTCAGCCTGGGGGCGACCATCCGCCACCGGGAGTAGAACTCGAAGCTTCCCTTCGCGGGCTTGGCGGTCGGCGTGGCGAACACCGTGCGGACCGAGTCGAAATCGATGGTCGTACTGGCGATCTTCCGGGACCCGAAGGCCCGGTAGGCGCCGAAGTGGATCATCCCCTGCTGCTCGGCCGCCTTGGGGGTACGGACCTGGATGGGCTTCGCCGTACGGGCGTCGAGGACGATCTCCATGTCGGAGTCGAGCTTCAGCTCGGGCCGCATCACGTCGGTGAGCTGCCAGCCCTTGACGTCGAGGCCCGGCACCAGGGCCTTGAGGAAGTACGTGTCCTCGGGGAGCGTCACCCGGGCCGTGCCGTTCATCCACGGAGCGATGAAGCCCAGCACGTCGTAGCGCCGGTCGGAGCCGTACATCTCCAGCCCCGGCACGACAGCGGGGCGCCCTTCGCGGTCGACGAAGTGCATCGTCAGCGTGCGCATCGCGCCCCGGACCGTCATGGCGACGCTGGTGTGCACGGCGGCCGTGCCGTCGTCCGGCACCGCCGTCAGATAGCCGGACCAGCGGCCCTTGGCCGTGTCCGCCGTACGCGCCGTCAGTGGGACCCGCACGGTCTCGCCCGCGGCGACGGTGACCGACGACGAGCCGGCCGTGAAGACGCCGGCGGGCGCCGGCGAGCCGTCGGCGTCCTTCATCTCCAGCGACAGCGCCAGCCGGACCGGCTGCGCGGAGACGTTGGTGTAGGCGATCTCCTTCGTCGCAGTGTCGCCGTCGGCTCCGAGCACGCCGAGGTCCAGCGTCCCGGTGGGGACGACGCTCCGGTCGAACGCCGCGGCCACGTCCATCCGGCCGCCGCCCTGCTCGTCCACGCCCTGACCCGCGACCACCTTCGCCGAGCCGACGAGCGCGTTCTTGATGGCGGCCGCCGTCCACGACGGGTGACGCTGGGCCAGCAGCGCGGCCGCACCGGCAACGTGCGGGGTGGCCATCGACGTCCCGGACGCGGCGGTGTAGAGGTCGTTCTCCGGGGTACCCATCGCCGTGCCCGCCGCTCGCGCGGCGAGGATGCCGACGCCCGGCGCCGTCAGATCGGGCTTGATCGCGTCGTTCGCACCGACGGGGCCACGGCTGGAGAACACGGCGAGCGAGTCGTCCCGGTCGACGGCACCCACGGTCAGGGCGCTCGGGGCCGTGCCCGGCGAGCCGACCGTCTGCGTGCCAGGACCCTCGTTGCCCGCCGCGACGACGAACAGTGTGCCGGTCTCCGCCGTCAGCTCCTCCACCGCGGTGACCAGCGGATCGTCGTCTGCCGCCGGACCGCCGAGGCTCATGTTGACGACCCGGGCACCCGAGTGGGCCGCCCACTCCATGCCGGCCAGGACGTCGGAGTACGTACCGGAACCGGAGTCGTCCAGCACCTTGCCGACGAGCAGCTCGGCGTCGGGCGCGACCCCCTTGCGGGTTCCGTTCGCCGCGGCGCCCGACCCCGCGATCGTCGCCGCCACGTGCGTACCGTGGCCGACGAGGTCGCGGGTGCTGTCGCTCGCACTGAAGTTGCGTGTCTCGCCCAGCCGGCCCGCGAGGTCGGGGTGGGTGGCGTCGACGCCGGTGTCCAGCACCGCGACCTTGACGCCCTTGCCGGTCACCCCGGTCTTCCAGACCTCCGGGGCGCCCACCTGCGGCACGCTGCGGTCCAGCGACACCCGCACCCGGCGGTCGAGCCAGATCTTCTTCAGGCCGCCGGCCAGGCTCGGTGCGGTCGGGACGGTCTGCGCCTTCTGTGCGACGCGGGCACCCGCGCTCCGCGAGGCCTTGTCCGCAGGGCCGCTCACGGCGTCCCAGAAGTGGTCGAGCTCGCCCTTCGTGGCGTCGACGGCCATGCCGTCGACGCTGTTGAGCACCCGTCGGCGCTCCACGCCGACCGGGGCCTGCCGTGCGGACGGACGGGCCGACGCGCCGTAACGCAACAGCAGCGGCAGCGCCTTGGCATGGGAGTCGTCGTACCCCTGCTCGATCAGGCCCGTGACGTCGAAGAGCGCGGCGTCCAGTTGCCCCGAGGAGACGTAGGGAACGGCGAGGAGCGGTGTGACGTGGATCCGGCCGTCGATCTCGCGGGTGCTGAACCCGCCGCCCTCCTCTCCGCGTGCCGGACGCACACTGGCCACCTGGCGGCCGTCCGGGTAACGGCTCACCGTGACACGGTCTCCCGTGATCAGCGTGACGGTGTGGACGGACGGGCGCGGGGCGGCCGTGGCACGGGCCGGTACAAGCTCCTGGGCGACGCCAGGTGCGGCCATGCCCACCAGGACCGCTGTGAGGGTGGCGACGGCCACCGGGCGGTGGTGCGGCGAGGATGGCGCCGGCCGCCACCATCTGTTCGTTGATCTCATGAGGGGAAGAGTGGCGGGACCGGCCCGGCCCGTCAGCACCTGCGCCTGTCCAGCCTCCGCCAAGTCACCTTTACGACACAGCCCCTGGCTGCCGGTCCCGGCGCGGGCCGCTGCCCGCCCCGCCGGCCGGCGGCCTCGTGAGTCGGCGCAGGCGGGAGCCGGCGGGCCTTGGACTCTCCTCGGCCCGTCGACTCCCGTGTGGTGCGATCAAGTGGCCATCAGTGCTTGGTCAGTTCCTTGAGGGCGATGTTGAGCTCGAGGACGTTGACCCGGGGCTCACCCATGAAGCCGAGGATCCGGCCGTCGGTGTGGTCGGCGACGAGCTTCTCGACCTGCTCGACGTCGAGGTTGTTCTTCTCGGCGACCCGGTGGACCTGGAGCTTCGCGTACTCCGGGGAGATGTGCGGGTCCAGGCCGGAGCCGGAGGAGGTGACGGCGTCGGCCGGCACGTCCGAGGGCTTGACCTTGTACGAGGCGGTGGAGTTGTCCTTGATCACGGCGGCCTTGGCGTCCTTGACCCACTGGATCAGTTCCTCGTTGTCGCCGGACCGGTTGGTCGCTCCGGAGAGGATGATCGAGTACTGGGTGTTGACGCTGTTGCTGCCGAGGCCGTTGGAGGGGCGCGGCTGGAACCACTTCAGGTCCGGGACCGCCGCCTCCTCCGGGTCGTTCGGGTTCTTCTTCGGCAGGTTGTAGGTCTGGCCGATGAGTGCGGAGCCGACGACCTTGCCATCGGCCTTGATCTCCGAGCCGTTCGCCTTGTCGCTGAACAAGCCCTGGGCCACTCCCGTGACCAGCAGCGGGTAGATGACGCCGCAGACGACGGTCAGGACGAGGAGGGCGCGGAGCCCGGCCCCGAGCAGCCGTGCAGCGTTTCCGAAGGAGTTGTTCATGGCGATCAGCCGATTCCGGGGATGAGGGAGATGAGCAGGTCGATGAGTTTGATGCCGATGAACGGGGCGATCAGGCCGCCGAGTCCGTAGATCCCGAGGTTGCGGCGGAGCATCCTGTCCGCGCTCATCGGCCGGTACTGCACGCCCTTCAGGGCGAGCGGCACCAGCGCGATGATGATCAGCGCGTTGAAGATGACCGCGGACAGGATCGCGGACTCCGGGGAGGCCAGACCCATGATGTTGAGCTTGTCCAGGCCCGGGTAGGCGATCGCGAACATCGCGGGGATGATCGCGAAGTACTTCGCCACATCGTTGGCAATGGAGAAGGTCGTGAGCGCGCCGCGGGTGATGAGGAGCTGCTTGCCGATCTCGACGATCTCGATGAGCTTGGTCGGGTTGGAGTCGAGGTCCACCATGTTCCCGGCCTCCTTGGCGGCCGAGGTACCGGTGTTCATCGCCACGCCGACGTCCGCCTGGGCCAGCGCCGGGGCGTCGTTCGTACCGTCGCCCGTCATCGCGACGAGCTTGCCGCCGGCCTGCTCACGCTTGATGAGCGCCATCTTGTCCTCGGGAGTGGCCTCCGCGAGGAAATCGTCGACGCCCGCCTCCTCGGCGATCGCCTTCGCGGTCAGCGGGTTGTCACCCGTGATCATGACGGTCTTGATGCCCATGCGGCGCAGCTCGTCGAACCGCTCGCGCATGCCGTCCTTGACGACGTCCTTGAGGTGGATGACGCCGAGCACACGGGCGCCCTTGTCGTCCTCGACGGCGACCAGCAGCGGCGTACCGCCCGCTTCGGAGATCCGGTCGGCGATCGAGTCGGCGTCGTCGGAGACGACTCCGCCCTGCTCCTTGACCCACGTGATGACCGAACCGGCTGCGCCCTTGCGGACGCTGCGGCCGTCGACGTCCACGCCGGACATACGGGTCTGGGCGGTGAAGGCGATCCACTCGGCGTGGGCCAGCTCGCCCTGGTGGCGCTCACGCAGCCCGTACTTCTCCTTCGCCAGAACGACGATGGAACGCCCCTCGGGGGTCTCGTCGGCGAGCGAGGAGAGCTGGGCGGCGTCCGCGAGTTCGGCGGCGGTGGCGCCGTCGACCGGGACGAACTCGGCGGCCTGGCGGTTGCCCAGGGTGATGGTGCCGGTCTTGTCGAGCAGCAGCGTCGACACGTCACCGGCGGCCTCGACCGCCCGGCCCGACATGGCCAGCACGTTGCGCTGGACCAGGCGGTCCATGCCCGCGATGCCGATCGCCGAGAGCAGCGCGCCGATGGTGGTCGGGATGAGGCAGACCAGCAGGGCGACAAGGACGATCATCGAGGTCTGCTCGTCGGCGCCCGCGTAGATCGCGAACGGCTTCAACGTCACCACGGCCAGCAGGAAGACGATGGTCAGCGAGGCGAGCAGGATGTTCAGCGCGATCTCGTTGGGCGTCTTCTGCCGGGCCGCACCTTCGACCAGGTTGATCATCCGGTCGATGAACGTCTCACCCGGCTTCGTCGTGATCTTGATGACGATCCGGTCGGACAGCACCTTCGTACCACCGGTGACGGCCGAGCGGTCGCCGCCGGACTCGCGGATGACGGGGGCCGACTCGCCGGTGATCGCCGACTCGTCCACCGACGCGACGCCCTCGACGACGTCACCGTCGCCGGGGATGATGTCGCCGGCCTCACAGACGACCAGGTCGCCGATGCGCAGCTCGGTGCCGGGCACCCGCTCCTCGGTCTTCCCGTCCTTGGTCAGGCGGCGGGCGACGGTGTCGGTCTTGGCCTTGCGCAGGGTGTCCGCCTGCGCCTTGCCGCGGCCCTCGGCCACGGCCTCCGCCAGGTTGGCGAAGATCGTGGTCAGCCACAGCCAGGCGGCGATCGCCCAGCCGAACCAGTCCTCCGGGTCCTTGATGGCCAGCGCGGTGGTGACCACCGAGCCGATCAGGACGACGAACATCACCGGGGACTTGATCATCACCCGGGGGTCGAGCTTGCGGATCGCGTCCGGGAAGGACTTGACCAGCTGCTTGGGGTCGAAGAGGCCGGCGCCGACGCGCCCGGCGTCGGGCTTGTGGCCGGTCGGCACATCGCTGTGGGGCGCCCGGGTCGGGGTGGCGGTGGACATCGAGTCCTCTGGCTTCTTTACGTTGGTGGTCATGACGCCAGCCCTTCGGCGAGCGGGCCCAGCGCGAGGGCCGGGAAGTAGGTCAGACCGGTGATGATCAGGATCGTGCCGACCAGCAGACCCGCGTAGAGCGGCTTATCGGTGCGCAGGGTGCCCGCGGTGGCGGGGACGGGCTTCTGCTCGGCGAGCGAGCCGGCCAGCGCCAGGACGAACACCATCGGGAGGAACCGGCCGAGCAGCATGGCCAGACCGATGGTGGTGTTGAACCACTGCGTGTCGGCGTTGAGACCCGCGAAGGCCGAGCCGTTGTTGTTGGCGCCCGACGTGTACGCGTAGAGGATCTCGGAGAAGCCGTGCGCGCCACTGTTGGTCATGGAGTTCGCCGGGGTCGGCAGGGCCATGGCCGCGGCGGTGAAGCAGAGCACCAGCGCCGGGGTGATGAGGATGTAGAGGGCCGCCAGCTTGATCTCGCGGGTGCCGATCTTCTTGCCCAGGTACTCGGGCGTACGGCCGACCATCAGACCGGCGATGAACACGGCGATGATCGCCATGATCAGCATGCCGTAGAGGCCGGAGCCGACGCCGCCGGGCGCGATCTCGCCCAGCATCATGCCGAGCATCGTGATGCCCCCGCCCAGGCCGGTGAACGAGGAGTGGAACGAGTCCACCGCTCCGGTCGAAGTGAGTGTGGTGGAGACCGCGAAGATCGACGAGGCGCCGATGCCGAAGCGGGTCTCCTTGCCCTCCAGGGCGCCGCCGGCGATCTCGAAGGCCGGGGCGCGGCCCGCGAACTCGGTCCACCACATCAGCAGCACGAAGCCGACCCAGATGGTGGCCATCGTGGCCAGGATCGCGTAGCCCTGCTTGACCGAGCCGACCATCTTGCCGAAGGTGCGGGTCAGGGCGAACGGGATCAGCAGGATCAGGAAGATCTGGAAGAGGTTCGTGAACGCGTTCGGGTTCTCGAAGGGGTGGGCCGAGTTGGCGTTGAAGTAACCGCCACCATTGGTGCCCAGCTCCTTGATGGCCTCCTGGGAGGCGACGGCGCCGCCGTTCCACTGCTGCGAGCCGCCCATGCCGTGCCCGTTCAAGAATTGGCCGACCTCGTGGATTCCGGCGAAGTTCTGGATGGCACCGGCCGCGACCAGGACGATCGCTCCGACGACGGAGATCGGGAGCAGGATGCGGACGGTGCCACGGACCAGGTCGGACCAGAAGTTGCCCAGTTCACCGGTGCGGGAGCGGGCGAAGCCGCGGACGAGCGCCACCGCGACCGCGATACCCACGGCGGCGGAGACGAAGTTCTGCACCGCGAGGCCGCCGGTCTGGACGACGTGGCCCATGGCCTGCTCGCCGTAGTACGACTGCCAGTTGGTGTTCGACACGAACGACGCGGCGGTGTTGAACGCCTGGTCCGGGTCGATGGAGGAGAAGCCGAGCGAGCCGGGCAGGCTGCCCTGGACGCGCTGGAGCAGGTAGAGAAACAGGACGCTCACGGCGGAGAAGGCGAGGACACCGCGCAGATAGGCGGGCCAGCGCATCTCGGCGTTCGGGTTGGCGCCGATGCCCTTGTAGATCCACTTCTCGACGCGCAGGTGCTTGTCGGAGGAGTACACGCGGGCCATGTAGTCGCCGAGCGGGCGGTACGCCAGAGCGAGCGCGGCGATCAGCGCGAGCAGCTGGAGCACGGCGGCGAGGAGGGGGCTCATATCTGTGCTCAGAACCTCTCCGGCTTGACGAGGGCGAGGACGAGGTAGCCCAGCAGGGCGGCGGCAACGATCAGGCCGACGATGTTTTCGGCGTTCACAGCTTTGCCACCCCCTTGGCGATGAGAGCCACCAGCGCGAAAACCGCGATCGTGGTGACGACGAAGGCCACGTCGGCCATCGTGAGCTCCTGGATGAGATTCGGATTCTCGGACCAGTAGAGAAAACCGCTTTTCAGCCACGACTCGGCTTCCGTTAACGGGCCTCTTACGGGCTCCCCTGCGCTCTTGACGCATCCCGTACGACCTCGCGCGTCGGGCGGCGACCCGCCTTGACGGTCAGGGCAGATCGGACAGCCGGAAGCGCAGTCGGCAGATCACGGCGTTCGTCTCGCGGCGGACGGCGTGTGCGACGACCGCGCCCCGCTGGTTCTGCAGCATCCGCTGCCACAGACGGGCCGGCTCGACCTCGGGGATGAGCACGGTGATGCGGGTGCCAGGGTCGGCGGCTGCCAGTTCCCGGACGTACGCCGCCAGCGGTCGGCCGATGGTGCGCCGGGCCGAGGGAACGCGGACGAGCGGGACGCCGGGATTCCACAGGTCCCAGTCCCGGGCCAGTGCTTCGGTCTGCGCGCTGTCCTCGGGGTCGGGGTGGCACACGGTCACCGCGCGCACCTCGTCACCGAGTGACACCGCGGCGGTCAGGGCCTCACTGGTGAGCCGGGTCAGTGAGGAGACCGGGACCAGAACCAACGAACGGTCACGGTGTGGGGGTTCGGGGATGCGGCCGAGCCCGAGGCGCTCGCCGATCCTGCCGTAGGCGCGGTGGACACACTCGAACCCGGCGACCATCAGCGGTAGTGCGACGACGATCAGCCAGGCGCCGTCGTGGAACTTGGTGGCGGTGACGATGACCGCGCTGACACCCGTGAGCAGCGCGCCCAGTCCGTTGAGTACCGCCTTGCCGGCCCATGACCGGCCGCGGACGCCGAGCCAGTGCAGAACCATTCCGGTCTGGGCGATGGTGAAGCCCACGAAGACGCCGATCGCGAAGAGCGGCACGAGGGTGTTGGTGTCGCCGCCGGAGAAGAGCAGCAGCGCGGCGGAAACGGCAGCGAGGGCGAGCACGCCGTGCCGGTGGACCTGACGGTCGGCCTTGAGGCCGAAGACGTGCGGCAGGTAGTTGTCGCGGGCCAGGAGTTTCAGCAGGACGGGCAGTCCGCCGAAGGACGTGTTCGCCGACAGGGCCAGCAGCACCATGGTGGCGAACTGGATCACGTAGAAGGCGAGGTTGTGGCCGAGGGACGCGTCGGCGAGCTGCGCCAGCACGGTCACGCCCTCGACCGGCTGGAGCCCGAAGCGGGAGATGAGTACGGACAGGCCGATCAGCATCACACCGAGGAGCGCACCGAGCGCGACCTCGGCGCGCTGGGCGCGGCGGACGGCCGGGGCACGGAAGGAGGGGACGGCGTTGGCGATGGCCTCGACGCCCGTCAGCGCCGAGCAACCCGAGGCGAAAGCTTTCAGCAGGAGCAGCGCGCCGACGGTGGTGGCGCTGTCCGCGAGTACGGCGGCGTGGCCGGCGGCCGCCTCGGTGCTCGCCGGGGCGTCGCGGAAGAGGCCGACCACAATGAGCACCAGGATGGAGCCGATGAAGACGACCGTCGGCACGATGAACGCCTTCGCCGAGTCGACGATGCCCCGCAGGTTCACTGCGGTGATCAGTACCAGCACACCGAGGCACAGCCACAGCCGGTCGTCGTACACCTCGGGGAAGGCCGAGGTCAGCGCGGCCACGCCGGCGGTGACGGCGACGGCGACGTTGAGGACGTAGTCCAGGACCAGGGAGGCGGCCGCGACCAGGCTGGTACGGCGGCCCAGGTGTGCCTTGGCGACCGCGTAGCTGCCGCCGCCGTCGGGGAAGGCGGCGATCACCTGCCGGTACGAGGCGACCAGCACGGCCAGCAGTCCCGCGATGGCCAGTGTGACGGGGAGCGTGAAGCCGAGCCCGTGGCCGCCCGCGGCGGCCAGGACCAGGACAATCGCTTCGGGCCCGTATGCGACCGAGGCCATCGCATCGAGCGAGAGCGCGGCCAGGCCGGTGACGGCGGTGAGCTTGTGGCGTGCGCCGGTATCCGGGGGTTCCTCTGCGCTGGGCGCAATGCCGGTCTCGGTGGTCAGGACGGACATGGCGGGTGAGCTCCTTTGTTCCAGGTCCGCTCAGGGTGTCCCCGTATCCGGTCGGCTCTGCTTGGCTCTGGCGGGTTCTCGGCGCGAATCGGCAATGTCTTCACGCGTTCTTGACGAGGGCCGTCAGGAGGGCATCAAAGCTGGCCGACACCACGTCAGTGCTTCATCAATGCACCCGGGCGCGAACCCCTGGTGCCCTTAGCGTCGGCTGCATGGAACGGGGCACACGATCCGTTCCGGGGCGCGACGCCGACCGTGTGGAGCCCCCCCCGGACAGCACGCTTCGGATACCGACTCGACCGGTGAACTACGGGCCACGATCGGCTGCGCCGCACTGCTCCTTGCCCTGCTCCTGCTGATCGACGGCGCTGCAGGCGGCCTCACCGCCCCACGTGCCCTCCTGTGGATGGGACTCGCCACCCTTCTGTTCGTGGTGCTGCTGCCGCCACGAGTGACGGCCGGCGAGGGCTGGCTCGCCTCGCGCACCCTCCTGAGGAAGCGGCGCGTGAGAACCGACCAGTTGGTAGCCGTCCGCTGGTCCGACGGTGTCGCGCAGCGACTGGTCCTGCGCGGTCTGGACGGCGGACGGGTCGAACTGGACCCACGGGTACTCATCGCGAGTCCTCAGCTGTGGCGTCAGCTGGACGCGGGCGCCCGCACCTCTCTCGGCCGGGGAACGCTGCTGTGCGGGGCGACCGCGTTGAAGGTGTTGTCGCGGCGGATCGACGGCGAGACCGCCCAGACGGTCTTCAAGGTCCCCGGCCTGGACTGACGGCAGCGGCAGCTATGAGCGTGATTGCGCCATATGTGAGATGCCGTAGGAATCCCTAACGCTTTCTTGACGCCCCTCCGAGACACCGGAGCTGTGCGGCCCGACGAGGCGTGCACGCATCCCCGCGGGCAGCCATTCACGTCTGCCATGCCGGGCTTGAGTGGATTCGGGGGCCTCCGCGTCCTCTCCCGCACGCGTCTGCTCCGTCACGCACCGTCTCGACGGACCCTGACACCCGCCTCTTGGCGCGCGGGGACCGAGTGGGCCGGCGGGTCATTCCTGCATACGCTGATCGCGCCGTCTCTGTGATGGCCGGAATCGTTCACCGTAAATCAGGAGCACAGATGGCCACCCCCGTCCAGGCCCGTACGAGCCGCCTGCGCGCGTGGATGCTGGAGGGCCTGTCCGACATGGCCAGGCACCAGAAGGGGGCGCACGCCGAGCCCGAGCCCGCGCACAAGGGGCAGCGGTGGTGGCGGGTCATGTGCCTGACCGGCGTCGACTACTTCTCCACCCTGGGCTATCAGCCCGGCATCGCCGCGCTCGCGGCGGGACTGCTCTCCCCGGTGGCCACCATCGTGCTGGTGATCGTCACCCTGGCCGGCGCGCTGCCTGTGTACCGGCGGGTGTCCGAGGAGAGCCCGCACGGTCAGGGCTCGATCGCCATGCTGGAGCGCCTGCTGTCGTTCTGGAAGGGCAAGCTGTTCGTCCTGACCCTGCTCGGCTTCGCCGCCACCGACTTCCTCATCACCATCACCCTGTCGGCGGCGGACTCCTCCATCCACCTGCTGGAAAACCCGCACGTGCCCGGCTTCCTCCACGGACAGCAGATGCTCGTCACCCTGCTGCTGATCGCACTGCTCGGGGCGGTCTTCCTCAAGGGCTTCCTGGAGGCCATCGGCGTCGCCGTCGCCCTCGTCGGGGCCTACCTGGCCCTGAACGCCGTCGTCGTGGCCGTGGGCCTGTGGCACATCGCCACCGAGGCACACGTCGTCACCGACTGGTCCACCGCCCTGACCACCCAGCACGGAAACGTTGTGGCCATGATCGGCGTGGCACTCCTGGTCTTCCCCAAGCTGGCCCTCGGCCTGTCCGGCTTCGAGACCGGCGTGGCGGTCATGCCTCACGTCGAGGGCGAACCCGGCGACACCCACGAGAAGCCCGCCGGACGCATCCGCGGCACCAAGAAGCTGCTGACCACCGCCGCACTGATCATGAGCGTCTTCCTGATCGCCACCAGCTTCATCACCACCCTGCTCATCCCGGCCAAAGAGTTCGAGCCGGGCGGCCAGGCCAACGGACGCGCCCTCGCCTACCTCGCGCACGAATACCTCGGAAACGTCTTCGGCACCGTCTACGACGTCGCCACCATCGCCATCCTCTGGTTCGCCGGCGCCTCCGCCATGGCCGGACTGCTGAACCTGATGCCCCAGTACCTCCCCCGCTACGGCATGGCCCCGCACTGGGCGCGCGCCGTGCGGCCCATGGTGATCGTGTTCATCCTGGTGGCGTTCCTCGTCACCTGGATCTTCAACGCCGACGTCGACGCCCAGGGCGGCGCCTACGCCACCGGCGTCCTCGTCCTGATCTGCTCCGCGGCGATCGCGGTGACCATCGCCGCCAACCGCGCCGGGCAGCGAGGCTGGACGATCGCCTTCGCCGCCATCTCGGCAGTCTTTCTCTACACCACCGTCCTCAACGTCATCGAACGGCCCGACGGTGTGAAGATCGGCGCCTGCTTCATCGCCGGCATCATCATCCTGTCCCTGGCCTCCCGCCTCGCCCGCGCCTTCGAGCTGCGCGTCACCGGCGTGGCCCTGGACGACATGGCCGAGCGCTTCGTCCGCGACATCTCCCACCGCACGATCCGCTTCATCGCCAACGAGCCCGACCAGCGCGACGTCGCCGAGTACCGCGACAAGATCCACCAGATCCGGGCCGACAACGACGTCCCGACAGGAGACGACTTCGTCTTCGTCGAGGTCACCGTCGGCGACCCCTCCGAGTTCGAGGCCGGCATGAACGTACGCGGCGAGGTACTGCACGGCCGCTACCGCGTCCTGACCCTGGAAAGCTCCTCCATCCCCAACGCCCTGGCCGCACTCCTCCTCCACGTACGCGACGCCACCGGCCAGCGCCCCCACATGTACTTCGAATGGTCCGAGGGCAACCCCTTCGCCAACTTCCTCCGCTTCTTCCTCTTCGGCCAGGGCGAGGTCGCCCCCGTCACCCGCGAGGTCCTGCGCGAAGCCGAACCCAACCGCGCGAACCGACCCCGCGTCCACGTCGGCTGAACGGCTCGAGGTCGCCGCTGGAGACGGCCACTGATCCAGACAGGCGCAGGGCTCCGCCCGGGGCGATGTCCTCGCCCCGGGCGGAGCCCTGCTCTGGCGTTGCCGTTCGTCCGCGAGGTCAGGGCGCGGTGGCGGTCCCCTGGGTCCCTGCCTGGGCCCGGGGAGCGGGGGTGGCTGCGCTCGTGGCCTGCGATGCGGCGCGCTGTTCAGCCAGTTTGCGCTGCCCGTAGCCGGTGCGGCCTTGCGGCTTGTACACCGACAGGACCGTTGCCACCAGGAGCACCAGTGCAGCGGCGGCAGACTGGATCACGAGCTGGGTCCTCAAACCGTTGAGTTCGACACCGGTCCAGTCCGCTCCCGCCGCCATGTCGGCGAGGTGGCTGACGGGCTGCATGTGCACCAGGAGCACGATCGTGGAGAGAACCGTGATCACGAGTTTCACCACGACCCAGTAGTACCGGAACAGGCCCCAGGTGGAGCCCAGGGCCGAGACGACGCCGGTCAGCAGGGATGCGAGGGCCAGCGGCACGATGACCGCCCAGCCCGTGAGGTCCATCGCGACGTACGCGGAGCGCGCCGTCTGGGCGTCCTGGCCGGTGAGGCCGATCACGGCGAGGGCAAGGAAGACGGCGACAGCACCGAGCCAGCCCACCGAGGCCGTCACGTGCGCGGTGAGCGCGAGCTTGCGCAGCCGGGGCGGCATGGCCATCAGTGCATGCCCTGCATGCCGCTACCGGTCAGGTGCATGACGACGAAGGCCACGACCAGGACGATGCCGATCGCAATGAACGTCGTCACCCATCTCGGCCTGCTTGTCTGCGTCTCGTCGGCCGGGTGGGCAGAAGGGGGAAGTTCAGCCATGAGCGTGTCCTTCGCTGTCGCGCGTGGTTACCGGGTCCTTCACGGCGACCAACTGTTTGCGAGACACTGTGTCTCTGTCAAGTCATAGTGTCACGCAAGTGTCGTCCCGTACACTCAGGGGATGCCGAAGCTGTGGAGCGAGACGATCGAGGCACACCGCAGCGCCGTGCGCGACGCGGTCCTGGACGCCGCCGCGGAGCTGGTGGCCGAGCACGGGCTGCTCTCGGTGACGATGTCGCGCATCGCCCAGGAGACCGGCATCGGACGGGCGACGCTCTACAAGTACTTCCCGGACGTCGAATCAGTGCTGACCGCCTGGCACGAGCGCCAGATCACCGGGCATCTCGAACACCTCACCGCGGTGAGGGACCAGGCCGGCGACGCGGGCGAGCGACTCGAAGCCGTACTGACGGCCTACGCGTTCATGACCCACAAACGGCACGAGCATCACGGCAGCGAGCTCACGGCCCTTCTGCACCAGGGTGAGCATGTCGCCCGCGCGCATCAGCAACTCCGGGACCTCATCAGCGGCCTTCTCGCGGAGGGCGCCAAGGCCGGCCGGCTACGGGACGATGTCGCGCCCGACGAGCTCGCCGCCTACTGCCTGCACGCACTCAGCGCGGCCGGCACTCTGCCCTCTCAGGCCGCGGTCCGACGACTCGTGGCGGTCACCGTATCCGGGCTGCGCCCGACGGCCGAAACCGCCGACGGGTCCTCCGCGGACGCGGAAGCGGATGGCGGGACGCACCACCGCCACCGCCGGCACCGAGCCCACTGACCGCCGCACGCGCGCCACAGGTTCCGACCGGTGAGCAGGGCATACCCACGCCCCCGGCGCCGAGTTGACGCGGCGCCGAGGGCGGGCAGCGAGCGAAGCGTGACGTCACAGGTGTCGGGGGCAGGCGCACCCTTCGCCCCTTGACGGCACCGGTGCGTGTCAGTGCACGTGGGGGCCGCCGGTCAACTGCGGCTTGCCACGCGGTACGAGCGCCAGGGCAACCGCTGCGCTCGCCGCCGCGGCGAGGGCGCAGACCGTGAAGGCATCGGTGAAACCGCCGACGGTGCCGCGCTCGATGCCGGCTGCGGCGACGGTGGAGACAACGGCCACGCCGATGGAACCGCCTACCTCGTGGAAGGTGTTGACGACGCCGGACGCGAGGCCTGCCTCATGGTGTTCCACCATGGCGAGCGCGGTGGTGGTGGCGGTGACGAAGACCGCGCCGAGACCGAGGGACGCGATCACGAAGCCGGGCAACAGACCTGTGTACACGCTGGTGTCGGCGGAGAGCCGGGTCAGCGGGATGGTTCCGGCGGCCGCGATCACCATGCCGGCCACGGCGGTGGTGCGGCTGCCGATCCGTCCGACGAGCCGGGACCCGAGATGGGCGCCGATGCCGGTTGCCACGGCCACCGGCAGGAACAGCAGGCCGGTCTCGAGCGGGCTGAAGCCCCGTACGTGCTGCAGATGGACCGACCCGAGGAAGAAGAACGCGATCAGCAGTGCAGTGGCGATCAGCATCAGGAACGCGCCCGCCAGAACCGGCCGCCGGGTGAACATCCGCAGGTCCATCAGCGGGGCCCGGCCGGTTCGCTCGACCACGGCGAACGCCGCGTACAGCACCACCGCGGCGGCCAGCGGCAGCAGCGTGGCGGCGTCACCCCACCCGGCGTCGCCTGCCGTGACCAGGCCGTAGATGAGGGAGCCCGTGCCTGCGGTGACCAGCAGCGCCCCTGGCACGTCGAGCCGGGCGGGCTGCGGCGCGCGGGCCGGAATCAGCGCGGGCACGGCGGCCAGGACGGCGAGGCCGACCGGCACATTGACGTAGAAAACCCACTGCCAGCCGGGGCCGTCGGTCAGCGCGCCACCGATCAGCACGCCGGCGGCCGCGCCGGTCCCGCCGATCGCCGCCCATACGCCCAGGGCCTTGTTGCGCTCTTCCCCGTGGAAGGAGGTGGTGACGATGGAGAGCGCCGATGGGGAGAGCAGCGCTGCGCCCACGCCTTGGGCGATGCGTCCGCCGAGCAGCATGGGCGCGTTGACGGCGAGTCCGGTGACCAGCGAGGCGCCGGTGAAGACCAGGAGCCCGGCGAGCAGGGTCCGGCGGGCGCCAAGGGCGTCGGCGAGTCGGCCACCGAGCAGCATCAGACCGCCGAAGCACAGGGTGTACGCGGTGACCGCCCAGGTCAGCGTCGCCCGGCCGAGGTCGAGGTCGGCGGCCATGTCCGGCAGTGCGACGTTCACGACGGTGACGTCGAGGATCAGCATGAACTGCGCGACACAGATGATCACGAGGGCCGCCCAGCGGCGCGGGTCGGCGGATGGCAGAGGGTGCGACGGCGCATGCTGCGCACCGGCAACGGGGTGGGTCATGACGACTCCTCACGACGGAGGGCTGAGCCGGACGCCAGCCCATCTGAACTGTACGGTTCAGTTCAACTGAACTCAACTGTTCAGTTCAGTTGACTGCTAGGATCCGTCCATGAGCGCGGAGATCGTCAAGCACCCCACCGGCGCCCGCGCCGAAGCCAAGCGGCGGGCCATCGTCCAGGCGGCGCGCGAGCTGTTCCTCCGGGAGGGCTTCGGCGTCGGCATGGACGCCATCGCCACCGGGGCGGGTGTGTCCAAGGTGACCGTCTACAACCACTTCGGCAGCAAAGAGGCCCTCTTCACCGCCGTGATCACGAGCGCGCTCGACGAGCCCCTCGGCAGCGCCTCATCCGCCGCGCTCGACGGCCTGGCCGAGGCCGAAGAGCTGCGCGACGCGCTCATCGACGCCGCACGCGCCTGGGTGGCCGGCGTCCGGAACAACCCCGAGGTCACCGCCCTGCGCAACCTCATCGCGGCCGAGGTGCACCGCTTCCCCGAACTCGGCCGCGCCTGGCAGGGGCACGGCCCCGAAGGCCACCACCCCGCCGTCGCCGGCGCGCTGCGCACACTCGCCGACCAGGGCCGGCTCGTCATCCCCGATCTCGAAGTCGCAATCATCCAGCTCTACGCGCTTCTTGTCTTTCCCCACATGGTCTTCAGCGGCTACGGCACCCACATCGACGACGACCTGACGGACCGTCTCATCACCAGCGGCGTCGACATGTTCCTGAGCCACTACGCACCACAGCGCGCATAGGAACCATTCACGGCGCCGAACCCGCCTCGGAGAAAGACGCAGCCACCTACGAGGCCCTGCACTCGCATAGCTCCAGCGAAGGGACCACGGAGGTCAGCGTGGCGCTCAGCTCGCGGGATCGCCGACCTTGCCCTCGATGATCGCGCAGGCGGTCACGGACTGTTCGTGAGGGCCGTACGCCACGGGGCCATCGCGTCCATACGCGCCCTTGACGCCGCGCCCCCGAAATTCGGGCGATGGCGCCACGAGGCACACCATGCGTCGCCACGAGGCGCCATTGGGTGCCATGCGGCGCCACAATGACTTGCAATGGCGCCATTCTGGTGCCACTATCTCTCCATGGACCTGACCCCCTACGTCGATCACCTCCGCCGCGAGCTCGCGGTTGCCGCCAACGCCGGTGGGGACGAGGCGCGCGCCCTGGCCGAGCGGCTGACCGCGCCGCTGGAGTCGGCCGCCCGACTGACCCTCCTGAATGCGTTGTCCGCCGCGTCGGACGAGATCACCTGCGAGTTGGCGCCGGGCTCGGTGGACGTACGGCTGCGGGGTCTCGACCCCGAGTTCGTGGTGACGGCGCCGCCCGCGCCCGAGGCGCCCGGCGAGCGCGCGGCCGAGGCGGCCGCACCGATGGCGCCATCGGTGGCACCGATGGCACCACCCACGGCGGACGGCGACGAGGGCGGTACGGCCCGCATCAACTTCCGACTCCCGGCGCCCCTCAAGGCCCGGGTGGAGGACGCGGCCGGCCAGGAGGGCTTGTCCGTCAACGCCTGGCTCGTACGTGCGGTTGCCCTCGCCCTGGAGCCGGGCGCACCGGCCCAGCCCACCCGCGCCACGCGCCACGGCAAGAGCTACCGGGGCTGGGTCCGCTAGCCGGATCTCCCCACTGCCGCATCACCACTCCACCACCGCCCCACCTGCGCAAACACACTCCAGAGCCAAGAGGACGGGACAGCCATGCCTTCTTACGAAACCCTCGGACCCATCACCGCGACCCTCGAATTCGACATCGGCAACGTGCAGATCACCGCGAGCAAGCGCACGGACACGGTCGTCGAGGTGCTGCCGAGCAACGGCGCCGAGGAGGCCGACGTACGGGCGGTGCAGCAGACCAAGGTCACCTACGCCAACGGCGTCCTGACCGTGAAGGGGCCCAGGAAGCGCTCCCTGTTAGGCAAGCACGGATCGATCGACGTGACCGTCGAACTGCCCGCCGGCTCGCACATCCAGGGCACCTCCCCCATGGGGGACTACACCTGCGAGGGGCCGCTCGGGGAGTGCCGGGTCAAGACCTCGCTCGGCGACATCCGGCTCGACGAGGCGAGTATCACGAACCTGCGTACGGACCACGGGGACATCCGCGTCGACCGTGCCGTGGGCGACGCCGAGATCCACGGGGCCGGCCGGATCGAGATCGGCGAGATCGCGGGCGCGGCAACCGTCAAGAACGGCAACGGCGAGACCGCGATCGGCGAGATCACCAGTCATCTGAAGGTCAACTCTTCCAACGGCCGTATCACGGTCGGCGTCGCCCACGCGTCCGTGGAGGCCAAGTCCGCCAACGGCGCCATCCGTATCGACGAGGTGGCCCGGGGCGTGATCCAGCTCCAGACCGCCGCGGGCGATGTGGAGGTCGGCATCCGCGAGTCCACTGCGGCCTGGCTGGACGTCAACTCCCGCGTCGGCACCTTCCGCAACTCGCTCGGTGCCGCCGAGAGCCCCGACACGTCCGACGAGACCGTCGAGATCCATGCCCGTACCGGCGTCGGCGACATCGCGATCCGTCGCGCCTGAGCTCCCTCGACCGCCGAGAGACGCCCGACGCCACCGCCGTCGAGTGGATCGCCGCGATCGCCCTCCTCACGCTGCTCACCCTGGCGCTGACCTGGCTGTCGGCCGGCATCGGCCTGGTCGCCCACCCCGGCCACATCCAGATGAAACCGCACGTCACAGTTCACCGCACGTCACTCTCCACGGAGGACACCATGCAGCACGAACCGTCGACCCGACCCGAGACCACAGAGCCCGTCACTTTCCCCACGCAGCGCGCCGCCGGCTGTCCCTTCGACCCGCCCGCCGGCCTGACCGAGCTGCGCGAGGCGAGCCCGCTGACCCGGATGACGTACCCCGACGGGCACGTCGGCTGGCTGGCCACCGGCTACTCCACGGTCCGCGCGATCATGGGGGACAGCCGCTTCAGCTCGCGGTACGAGCTGATGCACTACCCGTTCCCCGGCGGTCCTGAGGGCCCGCTCCCGCCCGCGCCCGTCGGTGACATGACCGGGATGGACGCGCCCGAGCACACCCGCTTCCGGCGGCTCCTGATGGGCAAGTTCACCGTCCGCCGGATGCGGCAGCTCTCCGATCGCGTCGAGGAGATCACCGCCGAGCACCTGGACGCGATGGAGCGCCGCGGCCCGGGTACCGACCTGGTCGAGGCGTTCGCCCGCCCCCTCCCCGCGCTGATGATCTGCGAGCTGCTCGGCGTGCCCTACGCCGACCGTGAGCGTTTCCAGGAGCACGCCCACACGATCATGTCCATGGATGTGACGCCCGAGGACCAGTACGCCGCCTTTGTCGGACTCCAGGAGTACATGGCCGAGTTGGTCGCCGCCAAGCGCGCCGCACCCTCCGACGACGTGCTCGGCGACCTGGCCCAGGACTCCGACCTCACCGACGAGGAGCTGATCGGCGTCGGGGGCTTCCTGCTCGCCGCCGGGCTCGACACCACCGCCAACATGATCGCCCATGGGACGTTCGCGCTCCTCACCAACCCGGCACAGGCCGACGCCCTGCGGACGGACCCGGACCTCGCCCCCCAGGCCGTCGAGGAGCTGATGCGCTACCTGACCATCGCCCACACCAGCGTGAAGTCCGCGCTGGAGGACGTCGAGCTGGAGGGTCGGCTCATCAAGGCGGGTGAGAGCATCACCATCTCGCTGGAAGCCGCCAACCGGGACCCGGATCGGTTCCCCGACCCGGACGTCCTGGACCTGCAGCGCAAGGCCACGGGACACCTGGGCTTCGGACACGGCATCCACCAGTGCCTGGGCCAGCAACTGGCCCGCGTCGAGATGACGGTGGCCCTGCCCGCGCTGCTGAGGCGGTTCCCCACGCTGCGGCTGGACGTGCCGGCCGAGGAGGTGCCGCTGCGGACGAACATGAACATCTACGGCGTGCACCGGCTGCCGGTCACCTGGGACGAGGACTGATCCCATGGACGTCCGCGTCGACCGCGACCGCTGCCTCGGGGCCGGAATGTGCGCCCTGACCGCCCCGCAGGTCTTCGACCAGGACGAGGACGAGGGCCTGGTCGTCCTGCTGAACGCCCGACCGCCGGAGGAGCAGCACGCGGCAGTCCGCGTCGCCTCCGGTGTGTGCCCGGCCTCGGTCATCACCGTCACGCAACGGGGCTCCTCCCCCGCCTCGTAACCGCGGCGGCCTCTCCATCAGCGTCGCCTCCGAGCGACCGCCCCGTCGCGGGCAACTCCCCATCAGCGGCCCTGAGTCATGGCGGTTCCCAAACCTGCCCTGCCTGACGCCGCCCGCTCACCACCGCCCCACGCGGCTCCCCCGCCGACACCGGTTCGGCCCTGCGCGTGGCGCCCCTGGTGCCCGATGAGCACCGTTCCTCACCTGCAAAGACCCGGTCCGTCGCCGACGGCACCTCTGGTGTGCCCTCGGCGACGCGACCGCCTCACAGAACAGGACTCCTCCACTGTGGCTACGTTCCTCTCCAAACTGGGCCGCTTCGCCTTCCGACGGCGCGGCCTGGTCGTCCTCCTGTGGCTCCTGGCCCTCGTCGGCGCGGGCTTCGCGGCCTCCACCGCCGCTGCCCCGCCCGCCGACACCTTCTCGATGCCCGGCACGGAGTCGCAGAAGGCGTTCGACCTCCTCCAGGAGAAGTTCCCGGACGCCCGCGCGGACGGTGCCGCCGCCCGCGTCGTCATCCGCGCCCCCGGCACCGAGAAGATCACCTCCCCTGCCCGCAAGGAACAGGTCGAGCAGTTCGTCGCCGACCTGGCCAAGGCGCCTCAAGTCGAGCGCGTGGCCGACCCGTTCAAGGCGAACGCCGTGAGCGGCGACCGTACGACCGCGTACGCCTACGTCACGTACGAGGCGAAGGCCACCGAGCTGACCGACGCGGCGCACGACGGTCTCGCCAAGGCGATGGAGCGGGCCCGGAACACGGGCCTCGCCGTCGAGGCGGGCGGCGACGCCGTCGAGATCGAGCAGGCGATGAGCGGTACGGGTGAGAAGATCGGCATCCTCGTCTCCGCCGTCGTCCTGCTGCTCACCTTCGGCTCCCTGGTGGCCGCCGGAATGCCCCTGCTGACGGCCATGATCGGCGTCGGCATAGGGATCAGCTGCATCACCGCGCTCGGCAGCACCTTCGGTCTGTCGTCCACCACCTCGATGCTCGCGATGATGATCGGCCTCGCCGTGGGCATCGACTACGCCCTGTTCATCGTCTCCCGCTACCGCTCCGAGATCGCCGAGGGACGCGAGCGCGCAGAGGCCGCCTCGCGTGCCGTGGGCACCGCCGGCTCGGCCGTCGTGTTCGCCGGGCTCACCGTGATCATCGCCCTGGCGGGGCTCGCGGTGGTGAACGTCCCGATGCTCACCAAGATGGGGCTGACCGCGGCCGGAACGGTCGCCGTCGCCGTGCTCGTCGCGATCACGTTCGTGCCCGCGCTGCTCGGCTTCGCCCCCGTCAGGGTGCTCGCCCGCAGGGTCCGCAAGCAGCACACCGGCAAGCCGCTGTCGAAGCGTCAGCAGCGCAGGGCCGCCAAGCGCGAGGCCCGTCGCAAGCCGAACCTCGGCGCCCGCTGGGCCTCTCTCGTCCTGCGCCACCCCGTCGCCGTCCTGCTGCTCTGCGTCGTGGGCCTGGGTGCCGTCGCCGTGCCCGCCGCAAGCCTCGAACTGGGGCTGCCGGGCGAGGGCAGCATGGCTCCGCACACCACCCAGCGCAAGGCGTACGACATGCTGTCGGACTCCTTCGGCCCCGGCTTCAACGGGCCCCTGACGGTCACCGTCGAGGCGAAGGACTCGAAGAAGGCGGCGGAGCAGGTCCGTACAGCTCTCGAAGGGGTCCACGGAGTCGACGCCGTCTCCCCCGTCACCACCAACCCGTCGGGCGACACCGCCCTCGTCACCGTCGTCCCCGACACCGGTCCGACCGACACCAGGACCGAGGACCTGGTGCGCTCCCTGCGCGACATGGCGGGCGGCCTGGAGTCCCGGACGGGCGCCTCCGAGATCATGGTCGCCGGCCAGACCGCGATGTTCATCGACTTCTCGCAGACCCTGGACGACGCACTGCTCCCGTACCTCGGCCTGGTCGTCGGCCTGGCCTTCCTCCTGCTCATGCTGGTCTTCCGCTCGGTGCTCGTGCCTCTCAAGGCGGCGCTCGGCTTCCTCCTGTCGGTGAGCGCGGCCCTCGGTGCCGTGGTGGCCGTCTTCCAGTGGGGCTGGCTCGCCGACCTCGTCGGCGTCGACCAGCCGGGCCCGGTCATGAGCACCCTGCCGATCTTCATGATCGGCGTGGTCTTCGGCCTGGCGATGGACTACGAGGTCTTCCTGGTGTCCCGGATGCGTGAGGCGTACGTCCACGGCGCCCGTCCCGGCGAGGCGGTCGTCACGGGGTTCCGGTACGGAGGCCGGGTCGTCAGCGCGGCCGCGATCATCATGACCAGCGTGTTCTCCGGCTTCATCGTGGAGGACAACGACTTCGTGAAGATGATCGGCTTCGGCCTCGCTGCCGCTGTCCTCTTCGACGCCTTCGTGGTCCGCATGGCCATCGTGCCCGCCCTGTTCGCCCTGCTCGGCAAGTCCGCCTGGTGGCTGCCGAAGTGGCTCGACCGGCTCCTGCCGAACATCGACGTCGAGGGCGAGAAGCTGACGAACCACCGCGCGACGCCCTCGGCGCACTCCGCACGAGAGAACCACCTCGTGGGCTGACCGCCCAGCAACAGTCCTGAGGCCCCGGGAACCCACACCGGGGGCGATCCCGGGTCAGTTACGTGATGTGTTCGCCGGGCCGATGTCACCATCGCGTCTGGGAAGCGGTCGCAGCCCGAACAACTACGCAGAAAGCCGCCCCGCCGGCCTGGATACGGGCCGACGGGGCGGCTTTCCGGCAATGACGCGGACGCCTTGCGCGCAGCCGCCCTGCAGCGAGCCGACATGCGGAGAGGTGGCATCCCTCGGAGCACGACCGCGGCTATCGACGCGCGCACGACTTCTGGCCAAACTTTGACTGAAAGCCAACGCTATCTGCACTGGTTCTCTACATGTCTCACACATGTAACTCCGGGTATGAGCTTGGCATTTGCCGTGCTGCGCCACGAGATCCGGCGCAACTGCTTTCCACGGCACGACCAGGGCGCCGAGGCCAGCCCTTGCCGGGTCCTGTTGACCTGTGGCTAAGGTGAACGCCGCGCGCCCGGGAGGGGCCTAGACCACCCCGCCATGACGCGCGCACGTCATTCGGCGGCCGGGGGAACAGTGCCGCCGCGGGGGAGGGATGCATTCATCATGCCGCGATACCGGCTCACCGTGAACGCCGCAGCGGTCGCCGCTGCCTGCCGCCCCTGTCTCCGCGCCGGGACAGCGGGCTGACCCGCGCGTACCGCCACCGCCTCTCCGGGCGGTCACCCCCGCTTGCCTTCGTTCGCTGTGAAGGATGCCCCTCTTGCGATTCAGACCGGGGTTGTTCAACCCCAGATCTCGATCATCCACCCCCCTCACCACCGCCATCACTTCCGTCGCCGCCCTGGCCGTCCTCGGTGGTCTGGCAGTCCAGCCCGAACTGGCCGGCCGGAACACCGAACCGCGCATGGCCACGGTGAGCGACTCGTACGACGGCTACAACACCAAAGCGGCCGAACAGCTGCGTGAGGATCAGTGCGTGGCCGCTGAAGCCCTGCGCATGGGCGGACCCAACATGTTCGCCCTTGCGCAGGAAGCCATCGAACTGCCGCCCGATCAGCTCCACAAGAAGCTCGAACGGGACATCTTCAACGACAAAACCCCGCTGCACCAGGCCCACAACGCGGACAGCGACAACACTGACCAGTGGGTCGACAAAGTCAAAAAGCAGGGCTACGCGTGGTCCGACACCGTCAGCGGCCTGGAGACCTACCCCGGCGAACCGCGAGACCCGGGCAAGATCTTCGACCAGACCGGGCTGCTCCCTTGGCTGTACCAGGCGTACGGGGCTCCGCTCGAGGTGTTCAACCCGTTCTACGACCCGTCGCCCACCGCTGACGACAAGACGAAGGCCGCCGCGCTCGCGATCGGCGACCCGCTGTACACCACCGGAGGGACGCCGAAAGAGCAGGAGGCGTGGGCGCTGTGGAAGAAGAACTCCGGGAAGATCGAACCCAACCAGCTCTTCGTTCCCAGGGTGTTCGCCGATGATGCCCGCATCTTCCTCGCCGCCGGCGGCTTCCCCCGCACAGCCCCGGCCCCGGACACCCCGGAGTTCCGCATCGCGGTCGAGGACCTGAAGACCCGCTTCGCGTCCTGCGCCTGGCACGACCCGATCGACCCGAACCGGGTTCTGGGCAAAGAGGTAGCGCAGGCATCCGCCGAATGGCAGCAGGAGATCGCCGCCCAGGCCACACAGAGGCAGCAGATCCTCACTGCCAACCTCACCGCCACGAAAACGCTTCAGGACGGCTCATTCGCCTTGGGCCAGGTCCTCGGCCAGTCGTGGCTCGCCGACTACTACACCCGCTGGCAGGACCACTGGTCCGCGGGTGGTGTGGGCTGGATCGGTGACAGCTATGTGACGATCGAGGTGCCGGGCGCCAAGGGCAACTGCCTGGATGTCCAGGGCGGTGCCAAGACCAACGGCACGCCGGTCCAGATCTACACCTGCAACAACGGCGCCGCCCAGCAGTGGACGATCGAGGGCAGCGAGGACGACCTCCACATCCGCAACGTCGGCTCGCTCAAGTGCCTGGATGTGGCCGGGAATGCGTCGGCCAACGGCACGAAGATCCAGATCTCGGACTGCTACAAGTCCAAGGGGCAGTCGTGGAAGGGCGATGTCCGGGCCACCTCGCCGCTGAAGAGCGTGTCCACGGGCAAGTGCCTGGACCTGAGTTCGTTCACCAAGAGCACGGACGCGCGGCTGTGGGACTGCAAGGACGCCAGTGCGCAGAAGTTCCTGATCAAGCCGTCCGGGCACAAGGGCACGGACAGCCTGTCGTACCCGGACAAGGCTCAGTTCGACAAGGCGAAGAAGGGCGTCACCGACACCCAGGCGGCGGCGAAGAAGCAGCTGGCGGCGCTGAAGACGCAGCTGGAGAACGCCAAGAAGTCGGGCACCACGTCGGACGCCGCCGAGCAGGCCGCGTACGGGATCGCGGACGGCGCTGGTGCGCCGCGTGGTCGGGGCCTTCTGGTCGGTCAGCAGAAGGCGCAGGTCACCAAGGGCATCGTCGCTGCGCTGACGGCGATGGTGAAGGCCGCTGAAACCGCCGAGGCGGCGACGCGGGCGTCCGCGGGTGACAGCGAGACAATCGCGCAGCGTGCGCTGGCGCAGGCGGCGCAGGTCAATGCGGAGTTCCGCAAGGAGGCCGCGCACAAGGCGGAGTTGCAGGCGAAGGCGGCGGCGGATGCGGCCAAGCTGCATCGGGACAACGCCAAGAAGGACAAGGAGACGGCGGAGGCGAAGCTCGCGGTCGCGCTGAAGGCTGAGGCGGACGCGAAGGCGGCTGCAGCTGACGCGCACGCCAAGCGGCTTGCGGCCGAGGCCGAGGAGAAGACGGCCAAGGCGGAGAAGGAGACCGCCGCGGCCAAGCAGGCCGAAGCGGCCCAGCACAAGCAGAACGCCCAGGCTGAAGCAGGCAAGGCGGAAGACGCCAAGAAGAAGGCCGAAGCCGCCGAGGCCACCGCCGTCGAGAAGAAGAACGGCGCGGTCAAGGCCCGGGACAACGCCAAGGCCAAGCGGGACGACGCCTGGGACGCCGAACAGAAGGCGGATGCGGCTCGTGCCAAGGCGGATGCCAAGGAGGCCTACGCCCATTCCCTGGACTCCGGCGCCGAGGCCGAGGCCGCACGCGCCGCCGCCGATGAGGCGGACAGGCACGCGGACGACGCCGAGGCGGCCGCCGGCCGGGCCAGGTCCGAGGCCAACGCCGCCACCCAGGCAGCGGCCGACGCGGACGCGGCGGCCACCCGTGCCGAGGCGGCCGCCAAGCGCGCCCGCTCCGATGCGGACGCCGCCCAGGCCGCCAAGCTGAAGGCCGACGCCGCGGTAAAGACCGCGACCAGCGCCGCGGCCGACGCCATCAAGGCCTCCGAACACGCCTCCGTCGAGGCCAAGACCGCCGTCAAACTCGCGGAAGAGGCGGAGAAGCTGGCCAAGGCCGCCAAGACGGACGCGGACGAGGCGAACAAGGAGGCCGCCAAGGCCCTCGTGGCCTCGGCGAAGGCCGCGGGCTTCGCCCATGTCACCGCGCAGGCCGCGGCCGACGCGGGCAACGCCGCCGCACAGGTCGCCAAGCCGGCCAACGACGCGATCCAGCTCGGCTCCCCCTACGTCACCACCGACTCGGCCGCCGGCCTGGTCGTGCTGACCGGGCAGGCGTCGAAGTCGATCGCCGACCAGCAGAAGGCCGTCGCCGACGCCCACGCCAAGAACGCGCAGGCCGAGGCCGCCGCGGCCAAGAACCTCGCCGAACAGGCACAGGGCGACGCGAAGATCGCCTACCAGTACGCGGCCAACGCCGCCACGCACGCCGCGAACGCCCGCACCTACTCCAAGGAGGCCCTGGGCTACGCGGCCGACGCCGCCAAGGCCGCCTCGCAGGCATCGGCGTCCCTGGCCCGCACGATCGAGTACGACCGCCAGGCCACCGCGGACGCCGCTGCCGCCGACCAGGCGGCCGGGCGCGCCGAGGGCTACGCCAAGCAGGCCCGCGAGTCCGCCGACCAGGCCGCCCTCGACGCCCAGGCCGCCCGCGACGCCGCTACCGCGGCCGAGCAGGCCGCCAAGGACGCACGGGCCGCCGCCGACCGCGCCGACGCCGCCGCCACAGAAGCCGAACAAGCCGCGAAGGACGCCGCCAAGTACGCCAAGGAAGCCCAGGAAGCGGCCGACAGGGCGGAGAAGGCCGCGAAGGCGAAGCAGATCGACGCCGGAACCGTCGTCGACGAGGCCGGTGGCTCCATCGGCAACATGTTTTATGTCGTCGACCACATCGAGAAGGTCGGCGATCCCGAGACCGTAAAGAAGACGGACGGCTGCGACGGCTGGATCGACAAGCTCTTCTACAAGGGCGACTGCACGATCACCGCGAAGATTCGGTACAAAGCAGTCCTCGACCTGTACCTGTGCACCGCGCAGGATCTGGACCCGTCGCAGTTCACGTGTCCCGCCAGTGCGACGACGTACCTGGGCGAGTACCCGACCAAGGAACTGTCCCAAGAGGTCACGCACACCATCACGATCGCCGAGTACCAGGCGAACATCGACCCGGTCGACATCCTCTTCGGCAGCTGGATCAAGTGCGCCCAAAAGCTCACCCCCGGCGGTGAAAACGGAAGCTGGGGCGGATGCGCCTGGGCAGCCGTGGATGTCGCGGCACTGTTCGCAGGCAAGATCCTCAGGCCCATCGCGGACGCCGTCAGGGCGGCCGACGCCGCCGTGAGAACCGGCATCGGAGTCGCGGACGCCTACAAGGCCCTGCGGACTCTTGGTCTGACCGAGGCAGCCATCGAGGGCATTGGCGCGAGGGCGCTCCGCGCTCTGGTGGAAACGTGCACCAAGCCCAAAGCCACGACTTTCCGTGCGGCGGCCGCGCACAGCGTCAATCCCTGTGAGGGGATGATCGCCTACCTCAGCACCGAACTCAGCCGCATGGCGTACAAGGCCAGAACCGCAGCCGGAATCACTACCGGCCGAAATGTCGCGGTCGCGAGGGTTCCCGGGTGGAATGACCCCAAGACCGGTGATCTAGTGGTCGGCTTCAGCAAGGGTGGCGGCTACCACGCGGAGAACCACATCATGGACCAGTTGAGCGCGAAGGGGTTCAAGCCGACTCAGATCACCGAACTGTACAGCGAGCGAAGCCCCTGCCCCGTGTGTGCGCCCATGCTGGCAGATGTCCTGAAGCCGGGGACCCCGATCTCCTGGTCCGTCCCCAACGGACCTGGTTCGAGTGATCTCCTCTACAGCATTATCCGAGCATTCGGGGGGAGATCCGCTTTCAGTCGATCCGCTGAGGAATAGGGAACGCAATGGGGTGTGGTGGACTCCTCGCGATGTCCACCACACCCCACCGGGAGAAGTGAAGAAATATCATGACCGAGTACGGATTCCCCCGTGCCTCTGATGAATTCATCGCCCTTCGCATCGAGCTGGCCGACCAGGTCGTCCGGGCACTCCGGCGTGCCGGTCTGCCCGCCTTCCGCGACGGGGAATCCGGCAGCCCAGACCAGTCGGGCGCGGTGGTTTACGTCGATCGCGACGCCGAGACGGCTTCAGCACCCGTGTCCGTGGGATGGAGGTGCGATGCCGGCCTGGCCCAGGCAGCTGTGGACGCTCTCGCGTCTGGAATTCCTGACGCACCGGCCGTCCGCCATCACGGAATGATCGGTCTCCATATGCAGAGTGCGCTGATCAGAATCCTGTTGTCGGCTGGGATCATCGCGACTCTGGAGAACGACAACATGAATCCGGATCATGTGCTCGTATTCGGGAAGGTGTCCGACCTGCCACCCGCACTGCGGCCCACGTTCGTTCCACCAGGAAGCTAGCCGGGACATTCCAGAACGGTCCGTTGGTTCTTCCAGCGGACCGTTTCGGCTATTCGGGGCGGACGCATGGTCCGCCGCATCCGGGACGCCGACCTTGACAGCACCCTGCCTGCGGCCCGCGAGCCCAAGCATCCGGCCCGACCGACAACCGCAAACAGGTCGAGCAGATCTACCGGATCCACGAATATGCAGGTCAGAGCCCCTTTGCTGCGGGCTCCAGGATCGCCACGCACTCCACGTGGTGCGTCATCGCCAACACGTAGATCAAAAACATGTGAATGAAAACCGCAGGTCAGCGACACGTCAAGAGCGAGCCGGACCAGAGGCCACGTGCATTGCGCGCACCATGGGCTCTACGTGCGATCTCCTTACGCTCGTCGTAGCGCACGATCCCGTTCTCGCGGGCTGACGCCGGTGGACGACCAGTTGCGCCTACAGAGCACGCCTCGAACGTTCTGTACAACGACGCCGGCTGGCAACCACTGGCGCTGGAGCTGCGGTTCGGCTCCGGGCAGACCAGCTGGCACCGGCTGGACCGGTGGGGGTGACACCTCGCCTCACCCGACATGCGCGCCCATGCCGGTGACCTGTGGTTCAGCCGCGCGCCGAGCGGGAGGTGAGCGCACTCACCCGGCGGGACCACCGGCGGCCTCGCGCCGCACTGTCTCGGCGACGCTGGACAGTGCCGCGCCGAAGTGGCGGCGCTGTGCAGCGGTAAGAGGGTCGAACACGAGTCGCCGCACCTGCGCGACATGCCCCGGCGCGCTGTCGACAACCTTCTGCCGACCACTGTCGGTCAGCGTGGCCAGGGTGTAGCGACCGTCGCTCGGGTCAACTCGACGAACGATCCACTCCCGCGCCTCGAAGCGGTCCATCAGCTTCGACAGCCGCGGGAGAGCACTGTTGCAGTCCCGGGCCAACTCGCTGAACCGCATGGTGACCTGATCTGCCATCGACAACCGGGCGAGCACGCCGTACTCGAAGTTCGAGATGCCCGCGTCGCGCTGCAACTGACGGTCCAGGGCCGCAGGCAGCGCGATCACGACGGTGAGAAGGTCCTGCCAAAGTTCCTGCTGCTCGGCGTCGAGCCACGGTGACGGTGCATCCATGCGATCCATCCTACTTGCCCAGGCAAGAGATATCTATTGCCTGGGCAAGTCAGCCTCGTTTAGCTTATGAGTTGCCCAGGCAAGTCAAGCTCGGCTTCAAGGAGTCATCTGTGATCAAGATCAGCATCTTCCTGACCCGGCGGGCAGGCCTCACCCATGAGGAGTTCTCGGACTACTGGCAGAAGCACACCGCGCTGATCACGAGCCTGCCCGGCGGAGAGGTCCCGGTCCGGCGCTACATCCAACTCCTGCCCACCGACGACGAGATCCCCGGCATCAGTACAGCCGTCTACGACGGTGTCGCCGAGGTGTGGGTCGACGGCATCGCCGACGCCGCCCGCTGGTTCACCTCCGACACCTACACCACGACCGTCGCCGCGGACGAGGAGAACTTCCTCGACCGCTCCAAGACCCGTTTCCTCTACGCCACCGAGAGCCCGATCTTCGGCTGAGCACCGCCGTCGGAGACGACTCGCCCCGGGGCCGGCAGCCGGCCACAGGTGAATAGCGCGGAACGCGGCCCGGGCGACCTGACGATGAGGCCGCCCGGGCCGGGCCCGCCCCAACTGGCAAGGAGTGACACGCTATGACCACCCTGCACACGCCCCGCATCCCGGCCGGGGCCTACGACGATCACCTCGCCCGGGTCCTCCCTCGGGCCCACGAACAGCGACTCTGGGACCCTGCCGATGGGGCGCTGCCGAGCCTGTTCATCAGCCACGGAGCGCCCTTCACCCTCGACGATCCGCGATGGCTCGACGACCTGTTCACCTGGGCGCAGTCCCTGCCCAAACCGAAAGCCATCGTGATCATCTCAGCGCACTGGGAGGACGCACCGGCCACGATCTCGTGCGCGGCGGCGGGCACCCCGCTCTACTACGACTTCAGCGGCTTCCACCCCCGCTACAAGACCCTGCCTTACGCGACCCCGGACGCGACCGACCTCGCCCGTCGGCTCGCAGCCACGCTCAGTCCGGCGACCACGGTGCACGAGCACCCTGATCGAGGTCTCGACCACGGCGCGTTCATCCCTCTCATGGCCATGTATCCAGCGGCCGACGTTCCCGTCGTCCAGCTGTCGATGCCCAGCCTTGACCCCGCTGCGCTGCTCGAGTTCGGGGCACGTCTGCGACCCCTGCGCGATGAAGGCATCCTGGTCATCGGCTCGGGCTTCATGACCCACAGCTTCGCGGTCTTCCGCCGCCCGGACCTCGCCGCACACACCAAAGCCTTCGATGAGTGGGCCGTCGACGCACTCGGGCGAGGCGACGTCGATGCCCTCACCGACTACCGGCGCAAGGCACCCGGCGCCTCGGTCGCCCACCCGACGGCCGACCACTACGTGCCCCTGCTGGTCGCAGTCGGCGCCGCGAGCGACCCCAGCAGCGCCACCAGCACGATCAACCGCATGAATCATGGGAAACTCCACCCGCTCGGTGCAAATGAACTGAGGGACAGACCACCCAGGCGGCGCCGTCACCGGGCCCGACGGATCGAGTTCCGCAATCAGCGACACGGCTCATCGGGCGCGGCCCGCCCTGTTCCCAGGCTGGGCGGCTGTCCGTCGGCCCGACCATGTGGCGGCCGCGCAGCCGGCCTCGTTGATCGTGCGACCGGTCAAGGTGCGGCACATCGTCGAGGTGGAGCGATCCCGGCCCGGCGGCCCCGCGCCCGCTCGCCGACCGGCCCACCGGAGGGTTGTCCCCTCGCCGTGCCTGGCCGACCACCCACGCATCGACAGCGGGCGCCGACCCCCAAGTCCTTGGCCGGCGCACTGCCGGTCGCGGTGGGTGACCCCGTGTCGCACACCTTTCGACGCAAACGGGCCGGAGTCTCGTGTGGGGCACCGCGATCCGCAGGACGACGACGCCCACACTCCGCCCGGGCGCTCACGCCCCTAAGGGGCCCGGCGGTCAGAGGCGTGGCCGCGTCGGTAGATAGTACGGGCGGTTGCGGGCGGCCACCGGGGAAGATTGGTACGTCCAGCCCCCTCCGATCGCTCAGAGGATGCCCCTGCCCGACTGACCCCTGGTTTCATGGAGTGGACCCATCAGGCGTGCCCCGCGGGGACAGGTAGCGAACATCCCGGGTAGCGGCAACGGTACGAACGAGGAACCGTCCCGTGTTCGCGGCCACCGCCCGGCGCATGGCGCCTCGGCCGGCGGCGTAAACGAGGAACTGGTGGAGCAGGTAGCCGTTGGCGCTGTGGACCTCGACCCCGGCGAAGCCGGCGTCGACGGCGCGGCGGGCCGCGGCGGCGAAGTCGCTGATGGTCTGCCGGATGTCGTCGGTCGTCATCTCGCGCGGGGTGACCGCCTGCTGGAAGCCGGACGGGGTGTAGACCGCCAGCGTCGGGCTGCCGAGTTGCTCTCGACGCCCTGCCCTGGTGGTTCGGCGCCGCGACAGGAGCATGGTAGGTGTCGACTCCTCACCGGGATGAGCCGGTGAGGAGCCGACTGTCCGTCCGCCGCACGAGAACAGGCACGGGTCATGAACTGTGCCGAGTTCGTGGAGCTGTGACCGAGTTCCTCGACGGCTCCATGGGCGAGCCGACCGAGCTGCGTTGTCTCGTGCACCTGGCGGGGTGCGAGGGCTGCGACACATACCTCGACCACCGGCAGACCGTCGTGGCTGTGGGCGCGCTGTCCGGCCCGAACCTGCCCTCTGCGGCACGCGATCAACTCCTCGGGGCGTTCCGCTGCTTGCCGCGCACCTGACCTCAGCGGCCGCCGGCCGTGAAGGTTCTTACCGAGAGATGAACGAACGCACCCCGCGGATGTCTGCACTTGTCTCGCTGCCCTAGGCTGGCGCTTCCAGTTGACGTCCGGCAAGGAGAGAAGAATGGCGGGCCCACGCGAACTGCCCCCGGACGAGGTCCTGGTGCAGCGCCTCCGCGCCGGTGACGAGGAGACGTTCGCCTTGGTCCTGGACTCCTGGTCGGGCGGCATGCTCCGGCTCGCCATGTCGTTCGTGTCGACCAAGGACTCCGCCGAGGAGGCCGTCCAGGACACCTGGCTGGCGGTCATCAGGGGCATCAACGGCTTCGAGGGCCGCGCGTCCCTGAAGACGTGGGTGTACCGGATCCTCGTCAACACCGCCAAGGCGCGCGGCACGAAGGAGAGCAGGACCGTCCCCTTCGCCAGCCTGCTGCCGGAGGAGGAGGAAGGGCCGACGGTCGACGCCGAGCGCTTCCGCGCCCCCGGCGAGCGGTACGCCGGGCACTGGGTCGCCGGGCAGGAACCGCGTCCCTGGCACATCCCCGAGGACCACGTGCTGCGCGGTGAGGTCCGCGAGGTGATCGCGGGGGCGATCGACGAGCTCCCGCCCCGCCTCCGTACCGTGATCACCCTGCGCGACGTCGCCGGGTACGGATCCGACGAGGTGTGCTCTCTCCTTGAGATCTCGCCGGGGAACCAGCGTGTCCTCCTCCATCGGGGCAGGGCCCTGCTGCGCCGTAAGCTGGAGTCGTACTTGTTCAGTGCCTACGGCGTCGAGGGCGGGAGGGGACGCGCGTGAACTGCAACGACTTCGTGGAGCTGGTGACCGAGTTCCTCGACGGCGCGTTGTCCGAAGGGGACGAGCGGCGCTTCATCGAGCACCTGGCGGAGTGCCCCGGGTGCGAGAACTACCTCGACCAGTTCCGCCAGACGATCGCCACCACGGGCGAACTGACCCCGGACGGCATCTCGTCGGACGCCAGGCAGCACCTCCTCTCCGCCTTCCGGGACTGGCAGCGGGACGTGTAACGCTCGTGCGGCGCGCCCGCTCTGAACGTGCATGACTCTGCTCAGAAGACTCTTGTTCGGCGTCGTCGCCGGACTGCCCGGTGGCGTGGTCGTTGCGCTCGCGACGGACCCGCCGTGGGTCCAGTGGGCCGGGCACACGGTGGTGCTGGGGGCCGTGCTCGGCCTCCTCTTCGGCGAGCACCGGCAGAGCAACGGCTCGGCCTTCTCCGTCGGTCTGCTCATCGGCCTGCTCGACTGGGTGACCTGGACCCTCACCCTCGCCCCCGTCCTTGAGGGGGACAAGCTGTCGTGGTCGATCGCGGTGGCCGTGGCGCGCTTCCCTGAGCTCGTCGGCGCTGCCCTGTTCGGCGCGATCACCGGACTCGTGTTCCACACCCTCTCGACCTGGCTCCCCCCGCGCCCGGCACCCCAGCGGGCCAAACCCCATGTGGTGATCGTCGGTGGTGGCTTCGGCGGGGTCGGGGCCGCGCGCGAACTGGACCGGCGAATCGGCCGTGGGCTCGACGCCCATGTGACGCTGATCAGCCAGACGAACTTCCTGCTCTTCACCCCGCTCCTCGTCGGCGTCGCCTCCAGCGCGGTGGAGGCCAGGCATGTCAGCGCCCCGGTGCGTGTCGGGCTCGACCACGCCTCCTTCCTGCACGGGCGGGTGGCCTCCATCGACACGCAGGCGCGCAGCGCGTACGTCTCCGTCGGCAAAGAGGGGATGCTCCGCGTCCCGTACGACCATCTGGTCCTCGCGGTCGGCGGGGTGCCGCACTTCTTCGACCTGCCGGGAGTGGGCGAGCACGCCTTCCCGATGAAGTCGGTGGAGGATGCGACGGTGCTGCGCAGCCAGGTCCTGGGCGCGCTGGAGCGGGCCGATCTGGAGCCGGACCCGACCGAGCAGGCCCGGTTGTTGACGTTCGTAGTGGCGGGCGGTGGATTCGCCGGTACGGAGCTGGTAGCCGAACTCTTCGACCTCGTCCATGACGTGCTCCACCTCTACCCGCGCCTGCAAGGGCTGCGGCCCAGGTTCGTGATCGTGCACGCGGGGGAGCGGCTGCTGCCGGAGCTGTCGCCCGAGATCGGCCTCTACGCGCAGCGCAAACTCGGCGGGCGGGGCATCGAGTTCCGTCTCGGCGCGCGGGTGAGCAGGGCCACCGCCGAGGACATCACGCTGAACTCCGGCGAGACCATCCCCACCCGGACCCTGGCCTGGACGGCGGGCAACCGGCCGAACCCGCTGGTGCGGCAGGTCGCGCAGGGGACCGGGGGGCCGGTCGCGGTGGAACCCACCTTGCAGGTCCCCGGCGCACCCGGGCTGTGGGCGCTGGGCGACTGCGCGCGGATCCCCGACCCGGCGGGCGGCTTCTACCCGCCGACCGCGCAGCACGCGATCCGCGAGGGCAAGGCGGTGGCGCGGAACATCGCCGCGGTCCTCGGTGGCCGCCGCCCCGTCCCGTTCCGCTTCGGCGGGCTCGGCGTGCTGGTCTCGCTGGGGCAGCGTACGGCCGCCGGCGAGATCGGCGGGCGTCGGGTCTCCGGCTTCCTCGCCTGGGTCCTGTGGCGAGGGGTCTATCTGAGCAAGCTGCCCGGTGTGGAGAAACGGCTGCGGGTTCTCGCCGACTGGACCCTCGACCTCGTCTTCCCCAGGGACATCGCCCTCTCGACCACCTCGACCGACCCGACCGTTTCGAAGAAGGAGGACCGTCATGCGTAACGCTGGATTCGGAGCCCTGGCCGGCCTCGTGGGAGGACTGGTCTTCGGCGCGGTGATGGTGCGGATCGGATTCCTGCCCACCGTCGCGGCCATCGTCAGAACCGACTCTTCGATCGTGGGCTTCGCCGTCCACCTGCTGATCGCCGCGATCGTCGGGGGCGTCTTCGGGCTCCTCGTGGCGCGCCAGCGCGAGCTGCTGTTCTGGGGGCTTGCGTACGCCGTGCTGTGGTGGTTCCTCGGGCCGCTGACGCTGCTACCGCTCCTGCTCGGCAGGCCGGTGGCCTGGGACGTGGCCACGGCGCAGGCGCTGATCCCCAGCCTGCTCGGCCACCTGGCGTACGGAGCGGTCACGGCCGCCGTCCTCGCCCTGATGGCACGCGGGAAGCGCCGGATCGGGCCCGGAATCCTGGTGCGCGCGTCGGTCGCTGGGCTGGTCGTCGCCCCGGTGCCGGGGCTCGGCTGGAACGGGCTGATCGTCGGGGTGATGCTCGGCGCCTCGTACGCGGTGATTTTCGGCGACCCCGGCGAGGGCGGTGGCCCGGACCTGGTGCGCGGAACCTCCTTCGGCTTCGCGTGGTGGGTGCTCGCGTCCGTGACGGTCGCGCCCCTGCTGGCCGGCCGGGGCCTGGAGTGGACGCCGGACGCGGTGCGTACCGCGGTGGTGTCCCTGCCCGGCTTCCTGCTGCTGGGCGCCGGTACGGCCCTGCTCACCGGCTGGCTGGGCGGCCTGTCGCGGGCGGTGTTCTCGGACGACGTACGGCACGCGCTGGAAGGGCGCCTGGCCGGTGGGCGGGTGATCTCGGTCTGGCACGGCGTCGTCGCCGGGCTGGCCGGAGGCGCGATCTTCACCGGGGTCATGGTCGCCGTGGGCTTCCTGCCGACCGTCGCCACCCTGGTCGGCTCGGAGTCCGAGGCCGTGGGCCTCGTCATCCATCTGCTGATCTCCCAGGTCGTAGGCGTCACGTACGCGGTCTTCTTCCGCCGACGCAGCTTCGACCCAGCCTCGGGAATCGGCTGGGGGGTGTCGTACGGCTTCCTCTGGTGGATCCTGGGCAATCTGACGCTGCTTCCCGTACTGCTCGGCGAGGCACCCCGGTGGGGCGCCGCCGCGCTGGCCGAGTCCTTCCCCTCACTCGTCGGCCACCTCGCCTACGGCGCCGTACTCGGCCTGGTGTACCAGCGGTTGGAGGAGCGGGTCGGCCCGTGGCACCAGTCCCGCAGCGAGGCGGCCGCGGCGCGGGCGGCGGCGCGTCACGAGCAGACGCTGAGCGCGGCGCCCGCGCTGTGGAGCCTGACCGCGTGCGTGGCGCTGCTCATCCCGATCCTGGTGTCGTAGGGGCTGTTGGTCCGGCAGGATCCGGAAAGCCGAGGAGCGGGTGGCGACATGCCACCCGCTCCTCGGCTTTTCCGTGCGACCCGACTCCGTCAGGCGCGCTGCTTCAGCTCGGCCGCACCGAAGGAGACGCTGAAGCGCTCGCACCAGATGGTCACCGTGGAGAACGTGTTCAGGTCGGTGCCGGCGGGTATCGCGTAGTTCTGGTTGCCCTCGTTGCCCTTGAGGTCGCCGAGGTCGATGTGCTTGCCGTCGTCGAGGTTGCCGCCGCCGTCCTTGTTGACCGGCTGGTCGCTGAGCCACACGTGCAGGGCCGGACCGTCGGAGGTGCGCAGGTTCGTCAGACGTAGGGTCGCCTTCCCGTCGGCGAGCTGCTGGATCTCGACCGAGCCGTTGGTCTCGTGCTCGTGCGAGATGAACGCCCCGTTCGCTACCTGCTTGACCGTGCCCGCCTGCTGGCCGGCGGCCGCGGGAGGCGCCTCGTCCACACGGTCCGTGGTGAACAGCTTCCAGGGCTGGAAGAGGTACAGCCCGACGGCTGCCACGACGACGACGGCGGCGGTGGTGATCCAGAGGGCGTTGCGGCGCTTGCTACGGCACATGAGGGTTTCCGTTTCTTCTCGGGTGTTCGTGGGCGCGGAAGCGGCATCGGCAACTGCCTCGGCGCCCTGGGCACTGGGCATTCAGAGACAGAAAGAGCGGCGAACGTTACAGATGAACGTCCGCCGCTCCGGTCCGTCTACGACTTTCAGCAGCTCTCGGCGGGGTGCTGCGCCTGCTCAGCAGGCGTGGCCGGGGAGCTCGTGGCTCCGGGAGCGGCCACGCGGGCGCGGCGCAGCTCGTCGGCCTCGTCGCGGACGGCGTCGAGCCGGACTTCGAGCATGCCGACGCGCTCGCGGTAACGCTCCAGCTCGGCCCGGACGAACTCGGCGTCGGCGACCTTGTGCGCGGCCTCCTCGCGGATCGCGGTGGTCTCCTGGGCGAACTTATGGGTCGCGGCGTCGAGCGCGGCGACGGCCATGTCGGCCGCCTCCTCGGCGAGCGTGGCGCGCTCCTCGGCGGCAAGGATGCGCTGCGCGGAGGCGCGAGTGACCGTCTCGATGCGCGCCTCGGCCGCCGCGGAGTCGGTGATGATCGCCAACTCCTCGATGTAGGCGGGGAGATCGGCGGAGAGCTGCTTGATGAGCGCGACGACGGTGTCGCGGGACTGGGCGCCGTCGCCACAATCGGCCATCGCCATGGAAGCCACGGCCTCCATCGCCTCCATGGCCTCCTCCATCGAGCCCATCTCACCGTGCACGGCTTCCGTCGGCGCCGGGGCCAGGGCCGGGGCCACGGCGGGCTCGGGCGCCTCGGCGGCGGGGGCGTGTCCGTGCTCCTGGGACACGACCTCGGCCCCGGGGACGGAGGAGGTGGGCCACGACTGCCCGGCGACCGGTGCCGCCTGAGCGGCTCCCTTCGCCTCCTCCTTGGCCGCCTTCTTGGCGTCGGCCGCCGCGCGCTTGTCCTCCTTGCGCTGCTGCCGCTTGGCGCGGAACTTCCGGAACGCGCCGAGCGCGTTGTGGTCGGGGTGGTCGCAGTAGCGGGAGGCCGGTCCCTCCTCGCCGGGCGCCTTCGGCTCGGGCCCGTGGGTGCAGCCCGGGTAGGCGCAGGTGGGAACGGTCTCGACAGTGTCGACAGTCATGATTCTCAGCCTTTCGTTGCTGATGTCAGCGGTATTCCGGGTTCTCGAAGTCGAAGCGGCAGCCGGCGTCCCACTCCGACCGCTGGTTCCCGTGCGCGGGGATGCCACCGGCGTCCTTGAGCAGCCGGGCCATGTGGAGCAGGTTCCACGTCATGAACGTGGTGTTCCGGTTGGTGAAGTCGTTGGCGGGACCGCCGGAGCCCGGATCGAGATACGAGGGGCCGGGACCGGCCTCTCCGATCCAGCCGGCGTCCGCCTGCGGCGGGATGACGTACCCCAGGTGCTGGAGGCTGTAGAGGACATTCATGGCGCAGTGCTTGGCGCCGTCCTCGTTGCCGGTGATCAGACAGCCGCCCACCCTCCCGTAGTAGGCGTACTGCCCGGCCTCGTTGAGCAGGCCGGAGCAGGCGTAGAGCCGCTCGATGACCTGCTTGGCGACGGAGCTGTTGTCACCCAGCCAGATCGGCCCGGCGATGACGAGGATGTCGGCGGCCATCACCCGCTGGTAGATCGCCGGCCACGCGTCGCGCTCCCAGCCGTGCTCGGTCATGTCCGGCCACACCCCGGTGGCGATCTCATGGTCGATCGGCCGCAGGTGCTCGACCTGCACGCCCTGCTTTTCCATGATCCGCGAGCTGAGGTCGATCAGGCCCTGCGTATGGCTCCGCTCCGGGCTCATCTTCAGCGTGCAGTTGAGGAACAGCGCACGCAGGTCGTCATGGCTCATACCTGTCAGTGCCGCCAAGCGGCCGAACGTTACATGCGGATTCGGCGGGAGCGCGACCGGGCAGTTCAGCCGGCCGGTGTGAGCGCCGCGGCAGGCGGACCCGACGGGCGGTAGAGGCCGTCGGGGTCCGCTACCGCCCGCCCACCACCGGGCTCTACCAGCTCAACGCGCCGCAAATATCGGCGGTGACAGCAGCCGCGTCATCATCCCTTCCCTGTCCGTCTCTTGCTGCCGAGCGGCAGGTGCCGGGCGCAGGTAGGCACGCGGCCGTACATCCGGCCCGTCTGCCCACGCCGCCAGATACTCAGCTGTGACACTGCTTGCGAGCAACTTCGCACAGTGGGGGGCAGGTGCCGCGTCAGTTGAACGAGCGTCAACTGCAGGTGCTGCGGTAGGTCGGACAGGGCTGCCCTGACGGTGCATGGGAGGGAGAGACACACAAACTCAGCTGCCAGGCGCTACAGAGCCGAGGGCTGGTCAAAGTCTCCAAGGGGAAGGGCAATGGTCCGCGACACTCACGACCGCCGGCCGGCATTTCCTCGACCACAGCAGCTTTCCATCGACAAGCCTCGCACCAGAGGTACCGCGCCAGTCCAGAAGGCTGCAACGCAGCCGGCGGCCGTCTCCGGCCGGCAGAGGGCCAGCGAGGGGGCTGCCACGCCGACACCTCGACGGAGCAGCTCATGGATTCTCTTCAAGTTCCCGCAAAGCCAGCCCTCGGGAAGTGCGCCTCCCACGCAGCATGACCTGCACGATCAGCCGGGTGACGCACCGTCAGAACGAGCGTCTTTTCAGCGTCAAGATATCGCCCGTAACGCCCACAGTGCACATAACGCACACCAGCCGAACCTGCAGGTCAGAGCCCCTTTGCTGCGGGCTCCAGGATCGCCACGCACTCCACGTGGTGCGTCATCGGAAACAGGTCGAACGCCCGCAGCGTCCGCGGCTTGTACCCGTTGTCGCGGAAGTACGCGAGGTCCCGGGCGAGCGCCGCCGGGTCGCACGCCACGTACGCGATGCGGCGCGCGCCGAGGCCCGACACGTGGGCGACCGTCTGCTTGCCGGCGCCCGCGCGGGGCGGGTCGAGGACGACAAGGTCCGCCTCGGTGATGCCGGTGCGCGGGAGGACGGATTCGACCTTGCCCTGTTCGATGCGGACGCGCGGAAGGTCCTGGAGGTTGTGGCGGGCGTCCTCGACGGCGCGCTTGCCGGACTCGATGCCGAGGACCGCGCCCTTCTCGCCGACGCGCTGGCCGATGGCGCCCGCGAAGAGGCCGACGCCGCAGTAGAGGTCGAGGGCCGTGTCGCCCTTGCGGGGCATCAGGCCCTGCATGACGGCCTGGACGAGGACGTCCGCCGCCTTCGGGTGGACCTGCCAGAAGCCGCCCATGCCGACGCGGTAGGTGCGGTCGTCGGCGCGCTCGCGGACGAAGGGGCGGCCGTGGACGCGGTGGACGCTGCCGTCCTTCTCATGGATGCGCAGGACGGAGACGGGCTTGTCGAGCTCCACGATCGGCAGCCGGGCGCCGGGTCGCGGAGTGAGGATCACCTGGCGGTCGCCGGAACCGGTGGCGGCGATGGCCTCGATGGAGGCCATGCCCTCCCAGGTGCGCTTCTCGATGCCGAGTTCGCTCACTCCCGGGGCCGCGATCATGCAGTGCTCGATGGGCTCGACCTCGTGGGAGCGGTGGCGGCGCAGACCCGCGCGGCCCTCGACGTCGACGGCGTACTGGACGCGGGTGCGCCAGGCGGGCACCTGGCCCGCGGGCAGCTTGTCGCCCTCCGCCGGCATGACCGTGCCGTCCCAGCCGGCCTCCTCCGGGGTGAGGCCCGCGAGTCGCTTCAGCTGCTCGGCGATGACCTCGCCCTTGAAGCGTCGCTGGGCGCCCGGCTTGGCGTGCTGCCAGTCGCAGCCGCCGCACTTGCCGGGGCCGGCGTACGGGCAGGGCGCCTCGACGCGGTCCTTGGACGGCTCCAGTACGCGTACGGCGTCGGCGCGCAGATAGCGCGAGCTCTCCTCGCCCTCGGTTACACGGGCGACGACCTTCTCGCCGGGCAGCGCGTGGCGCACGAACAGGACACGGCCGCCCTCGGTGCGGGCGATGCAGTGGCCGCCGTGCGCGACGGGTCCGACCTCGACCTCGTACTCCTCCCCGACCAGCGAAGACTCAGAAGCGTTCTGCATGACGGGGTGACTCCAGGGATACGAGAGGGGGGCGTCGTCCGTGTGCGGACGACAGCCCCCCAGTCTACGTGGGTGCCACGGGCCCTCAGCTCCTGCCGCTGGGCTCCTTCGGCCGCTCGGTCACGGGCCCGCGGCGTACCGAGCCCGGTGCGTTCCACTCCTGGCGCTTCCTGGCCCGCTTCTTGGCGACCTCGGAGGACTGCAGCTGGTACGGCACGGAGGTCACCATGACGCCCGGGGTGAACAGCAGACGGCCCTTGAGGCGCAGGGCGCTCTGGTTGTGGAGCAGATGCTCCCACCAGTGGCCGACCACGTACTCGGGGATGATCACGCTGACCGCGTCCCGCGGGCTCTCGCGCCGCAGGCCCTTCACGTACTCGATGATCGGGCGCGTGATCTCGCGGTACGGCGAGTGGAGGATCTTCAGCGGCACGTTGATGCCGCGCCGCTCCCACTCGGCCTTGAGCGCCTTGGTCTCCGCCGGGTCGACGTCGATACTGAGCGCCTCCAGCGTGTCGGAGCGCAACAGCTTGGCGTAGGCGACGGCGCGCAGGGTCGGCCGGTGGACCTTGGAGACGAGCACGATGGAGTGGACCCGGGAGGGACGTACGGTGTCGTCGGTCGGCTCGTCGGGGGCGGCGATCTCATCGGCGACGCGGTCGTAGTGCCTGCGGATCGCCGTCATGGTCCCGTAGAAGATCACCATGCCGAGCAGGGCGACCCACGCGCCGTGCGTGAACTTGGTGACCAGGACGACGACCAGCACCAGGCCGGTGAAGAAGGCGCCGAAGGCGTTGATCGCACGCGAGCGGATCATGTGGCGGCGGGCGGCCGGGTCGCGCTCGGTCCTCAGATGCCGGTTCCAGTGCCGGACCATGCCGGTCTGGCTGAGCGTGAAGGAGACGAAGACACCGACGATGTAGAGCTGAATCAGCTTGGTGGAGTCGGCTCCGTACACCCAGACCAGCAGCACGGCGGCGCCGGCCAGCAGCACGATGCCGTTGGAGAAGGCGAGCCGGTCGCCGCGGGTGTGCAGCTGGCGTGGCAGGTAGCGGTCCTGGGCGAGGATCGAGCCGAGCAGCGGGAAGCCGTTGTACGCGGTGTTCGCGGCCAGGAACAGGACGAGGGCGGTGGCGGCGGCGAGGAGTACGAAGAAGAACGTGCCGTCACCGAAGACGGCCGCCGCGACCTGCGAGATCACCGGGTCCTGGACGTAGCCCGAGCCGACCGGGGCGCCGTTGCTGAGCAGGTCGTGGGCGGGGTTCTCGGCCATCTTGACGTCGGTGGCCATGGCGAGGCCGATGATGCCGCAGAACATCGTCACGGCGAGGCCGCCCATGAGCAGCAGCGTCGTGGCGGCGTTCTTGCTCTTCGGCTTGCGGAAGGCGGGGACGCCGTTGCTGATGGCCTCGACGCCGGTGAGCGCGGCACAGCCGGAGGAGAAGGCGCGCAGCAGCAGGAAGACGAGCGCGAAGCCGGCCAGCCCCTGCTCCTCGGGCTTGATCTCGAAACCGGCGGTCGGGGCCTGCATGGTGTCGTCGAGGACGAGGCCCTTGAAGGCGCCCCACGCGATCATGATGAAGACGCCGGCGACGAAGACGTAGGTCGGGATCGCGAAGAGCTTGCCCGACTCCCTCACGCCCCGCAGGTTCATCAGCGTGAGCAGCACGATGATGACGACGGCGCTGAGCACCTTGTGCTCGACGACGAAGGGGATCGCGGAGCCGAGGTTCTCCACGCCGGAGGAGATCGACACGGCGACGGTGAGGACGTAGTCGACGAGCAGCGCACTGGCGACGGTGAGACCGGCCTTGGGGCCGAGGTTGGTGTTCGCCACCTCGTAGTCGCCGCCCCCGCTGGGGTACGCGTGGACGTTCTGCCGGTAGGAGGCGACGACGGTGAACATCAGGACCACGACGGCGACCGCGATCCAGGGGCTGAAGTGGTACGCCGACACACCCGCGATGGAGAGAACCAGCAGGACTTCTCCCGGGGCGTACGCCACCGAGGACAGCGGGTCGGAGGCAAAGACGGGAAGTGCGATGCGCTTCGGCAGGAGCGTTTCTCCCAGCCTGTCGCTGCGCAGCGCCCTGCCGATCAGGATCCGTTTGGGGATGTCGGTCAGTTTGGACACGCAAGGGATCGTAAGGGTTTCCTCTTGACGAAGCCCACCCGCAGCCCCCTACGGCGCGGAATCCCACCGTCCCGTCATGCTGCGGCCACCGGGCAGCAATCGAACGAGCACGCAACGCTACGTGCGCCAACGCCCGCGGCCGCCGTCCCCCGCATTCCCACCGCGGATGAGGGCAACCCCGGCCACGCGTCATAAGCTCGTCAAGGGCAACAACTGCACACGATGCCCCGTCGTTGCCCGGCAGAGCCGAGAGAAAAGAGTCAGCAGGGTGTTTGTGCAGGTCAGCGGGATGACCAGGACTGCGGGGTAAGTAGGTGCACATCGTCATCATGGGCTGCGGGCGAGTGGGAGCGGCGCTCGCGCAGACCCTGGAGCAGCAGGGGCACACGGTCGCCGTCGTCGATCAGGACCCCACGGCCTTCCGTCGTCTGGGCTCCGGTTTCGGAGGCCGCCGCGTCACCGGGGTCGGCTTCGACCAGGACACGCTGCGCGAGGCGGGGATCGAGGACGCCGGCGCGTTCGCGGCGGTGAGCAGCGGCGACAACTCGAACATCATCGCGGCGCGGGTCGCGCGCGAGATGTTCGGGATCGAGAACGTGGCCGCCCGGATCTACGACCCGCGGCGCGCCGAGGTGTACCAGCGCCTCGGCATCCCGACCGTGGCCACCGTCCGGTGGACCGCCGACCAGATGCTGCGGCGGCTCCTGCCGTCCGGGGCCGAGCCGCTGTGGCGGGACCCGAGTGGTGGCGTACAGCTCGCCGAGGTGCACACGTCCCCGGCCTGGATCGGCCACAAGATCAGCAGGCTGCAGGACGAGACGGGCGTGCGCGTCGCGTTCCTCACCCGGCTCGGCGAAGCGGTCCTGCCGACGTCGCAGACGGTGCTGCAGGAAGGCGATCTGGTCCACGTGATGATGCGTACGGACGAGATCGAGAAGGTCGAGGCGGCGTTCGCCCAGGGTCCCGAGGAGGGTGGTCACTGATGCGGGTCGCGATTGCAGGGGCCGGCGCGGTGGGGCGGTCCATCGCGGGAGAGCTGCTGGAGAACGGGCACGAGGTGCTCCTGATCGACAAGGCGCCCACCGCCATCTCGGTGGAGCGGGTGCCGCAGGCGGAGTGGCTGCTGGCCGACGCCTGCGAGATCACGTCGCTGGACGAGGCGGCGCTGCAGCGCTGCAACGTGGTGATCGCGGCGACCGGTGACGACAAGGTGAACCTGGTCGTGTCGCTGCTGGCGAAGACCGAGTACGGCGTGCCGCGGGTGGTCGCCCGGGTCAACAACCCCAAGAACGAGTGGCTCTTCAACGAGGCCTGGGGCGTCGATGTCGCGGTGTCCACGCCGCGTCTGATGTCGGCGCTGGTCGAGGAGGCGGTGAGCGTCGGCGACCTGGTCCGGCTGCTGCGCTTCAGCCACGGCGACGCGAACCTGGTCGAGCTGACGCTGCCGCCGGAGTCGGCGCTGGCGGGCACGCAGGTCGGGGATGTGGCCTGGCCGGAGGACACGTCGCTCGTGACGATCATCCGCGGGCCGCGGGTGCTCACGCCGCACGGCGAGGAGACGCTCGAGCCGGGGGACGAACTCCTCTTCGTCGCGGCGCAGGCCCGGGAGGAGCAGCTGGAGGACCTGCTCTCGGTCCGCCGCGAGGACACGACGACGAGCTGACGCTCGCGCAGGCACGGGACGGGCCCGGGACCGTGTGGTCCCGGGCCCGTCCCGTAACCGGGTGGCAAGCCCCCGGGCTCCTGTACCGTCCGCTCGGCCCGGTGTCCGTCCTCAAAAGTCGGACGGGCTCAAGTGCCTACGCCTCGTGGTCGCGGGCGGCCGCGGCCTTGCGGGCCTCCTCCTCGCGCTCCTGCGCCTCCATCTCCGCGAAGACATCGATCGGCGGCGGCGCCTTCGCCAGGAAGACCCAGGTCAGGTACACCGCAAGGAGGAACGGCGGGATCTTGAGGGTGACCAGGACCCAGCCGAACTGGGTGGTGTCCGCCCACCAGTAGAGGGGGAAGAGGATCGCGCACTTGGTGAGCAGGATCAGTCCCCAGGCCCAGCTGGCCTTGGCGTAGGCCTTCTTGCGGCCGGGGTTGCGGGTGCGCCAGGAGAGGTTCTCCTTGAAGACCGGGCCGAGGATCAGGCCGATCAACGGGACGCCCGCGATCGTCGTGATGATGTACGCGAGGGCCAGGCCCAGCGTGTACAGCATGCCCGGCAGATAGAAGTCCTTGGCATTGCCCGTCATCATCGCGAAGACGACACCGAAGGCGACCCCGAAGACCCCGCTGAACGCGTGCTTCACGGTGTCCCTGCGGATCAGCCGTACGGCGACGAGCACCAGCGAGACGCCGAGTGCCGCGATCGCGGAGAGATGCAGGTCCTTGTTGATCGTGAAGATCGTGACGAAGAGCAGCCCGGGCAGGACCGTCTCCACCATGCCCCGGAGCCCGCCGAAGGCTTCGAACAGGGCCGCTTCCGTGACGGCCTTGGCGTCGTGGTGGCCGCCGTCTTCCTGTTCCTGCGTGGTCGGCTTGTCGAATGACGTCACCGGCTACTCCTGTCCGAGCGGTCGGAGCTCGTATTTGGGATTGAACAGCACCCGCCGGCCGTGGCTCATCGCGATCCGGCCCGAGGCGATCATCTTGCGGCCCGGCTCTATGCCCACGATGGAGCGCCGGCCCAGCCACACCACGTCCAGGGCGGCGGAGCCGTCGAACAGCTCGGCCTCCAGGGCCGGCACTCCGGCCCTCGGTCGCAGGGTGACCGTGCGCAAGGTACCAGTCACCTTGACGATCTGGCGGTCGCCGCAGTCGGAGATGCGTGTGCAACCCGACGCCTGCGAGTCCTCCTGGAGCTCCTCGGACTCGAGGTCCTGCTGGGAGCTGGACAGACGGTCGAGCATCCGCCGGAAGCGGCCTGCCGGCTTCTCGGCCTTCTCGGATCGGGGTGCAGCACTCATACAGAAAGCGTACCGGGGTGTCACCCGGTGCCGATCACGTGCGGGGCACGTGCCGATCAGGCCTCGGACGGGACACCCCCGGCGCCGGCGCCGATGCCGATGCCGTTGAACCCGATGCCGATGCACCCGATGCCGATGCCGTTGCCGGAATTCAGCGCTCGAAGCGGTAGCCCATCCCGGGCTCCGTGACGAAGTGCTTCGGGTGCGACGGGTCCGCCTCGAGCTTGCGCCGCAGCTGCGCCATGTACACCCGAAGGTAGTTCGTCTCGGTGCCGTACGAGGGCCCCCACACCTCCTGGAGCAGCTGCTTCTGGCTGACGAGCCGCCCGGTGTTGCGGACCAGCACCTCCAGCAGGTGCCACTCGGTCGGCGTGAGCCGTACGTCCTTGCCGTCCCGGTTGACCTTCTTCGCGGCGAGGTCGACGGTGAAGCCCTCGGTCTCGATGATGACGATCTCGTCGTCGCCGCCGCCCGACGGCTCGGCCCTGCGCACCGCGGCCCGCAGCCTGGCCAGCAGCTCGTCCATTCCGAACGGCTTGGTCACGTAGTCGTCGGCACCCGCGTCCAGCGCCTCGACCTTCTCGTCGGAGGTGTGCCGGGCGGAGAGGACCAGGATCGGCACGCGTGTCCAGCCGCGCAGGCCCTTGATCACCTCGACGCCGTCCATGTCCGGGAGGCCGAGGTCGAGGACGACGACATCAGGGTGGCGCGCTGCGGCGAGCTCCAGCGCGGTCGTCCCGTCGGGGGCCGCGTCGACCTCGTACTTGCGCGCCTTCAGGTTGATCACCAGGGCGCGTACGATCTGCGGCTCGTCGTCGACCACGAGCACTCGGGTCATGGGTGCCTTCCTTTCGTCTCTCGTCCGTGCGTCGGGTGGCCAGGGGCCGGTGATCAGGGGGCCGGGTCAGCCGGTGATCCGGGCGGGGATTTCATGGTCGGCCGGAGCGAGCGCGGGTGTGGCCGCCCCGAGGGTGAGGACCATCGTCAGTCCGCCGCCGGGGGTGTCCTCGGCGTTCAGGGTGCCGCCCATCGCCTCGACGAAGCCGCGGGCGACGGCGAGGCCCAGACCGACGCCGGAGCCGCGCGGGGCGTCGCCGTAACGCTGGAAGGGCTCGAATATCCGTTCCTTCGCCTCGTCCGGCACGCCGCTGCCGCGGTCCACGACCCGTACCTCGACGCGGTCGCCGAGCGCGCTGGCGGACACCACGACGGGTGTCGCGTCGGGGCTGTACTTGACGGCGTTCTCGACGACGTTGGCGACGACCCGCTCCAGCAGCCCCTTGTCGACGCGCACCATCGGCAGCGTCTCCGGGATGTCCAGCTCGACGGCGGTGTCGGGGACCCCGACGAGCGACATGGGCACGACCTCGTCGAGGTCGATGGCGCGGATCAGCGGGGTGACGGTGCCGGTCTGGAGGCGGGACATGTCGAGCAGATTGCCGACGAGGTTGTCGAGCCGGTCGGCGCCGTCCTCGATGCCTTCCAGAAGCTCGGCCCGGTCCTCGTCGGACCATTCGACGTCGTCGGAGCGGAGCGAGCTGACGGCGGCCTTGATGCCGGCGAGCGGGGTGCGCAGGTCGTGGCTGACGGCGGCGAGGAGCGCGGTACGTATGCGGTTGCCCTCGGCGAGCTTGCGGGCCTCCTCGGCCTCGCCGACGAGGCGCTGACGGTCCAGTACGACGGCGGCCTGGGCGGCGAAGGCGCCGAGCACCCGGCGGTCCTCGGCGGGCAGGACCCGCCCGGACAGGGCGAGCGCCATGTGCTCGCCGACGGGCATGTCCACATCAGCATCTTCCGGGCGGTCGGCGGGGGCGGGTCCCACGCTGCCCGCGCACACCCAGGGGTCGACATCGCTCGAGCGCTCCAGCATGGCCGCGGACTCCATGCCGAACGTCTCACGGACCCGCTCCAACAGAGCTTCCAGACTCGTCTCGCCGCGCAGCACGCTGCCGGCGAGGAACGAGAGGATCTCGGACTCGGCGCGCAGCCGAGCGGCCTGCTGGGTGCGGCGCGCAGCGAGGTCGACGACGGAGGCCACCGAGACGGCGACGGCCACGAAGACCACGATGGCGACGATGTTCTTCGGGTCGGCGATCGTGAAGAGGTGGACCGGCGGGGTGAAGTAGTAGTTGAGCAGCAGTGAGCCCACCGCGGCCGAGGCCAGGGCCGGGAACAGCCCGCCGAGCAGGGCGGCGGCCACGGTCAGCGACAGGAACAGCAGCATGTCGTTGGCGAGGCCGAGGTCGGCGTTGATGTGCGTCAGCAGCAGCGTGAGCAGCGCCGGGCCCGCCACGGCGACGAGCCAGCCCCAGATGATCCGGGAGCGGCCGAGCCGGGCGCCACGGGTGACGGGGAGGCCCCGGCCGCGACCCACCTCGTCGTGCGTGACGATGTGGACGTCGAGATCGGGTCCCGACTCGCGGGCGACGGTCGCGCTGACGCCGGGTCCGAGGACGTACTGCCACGCGCGGCGGCGGCTGGCGCCGAGCACGATCTGGGTGGCGTTGACGCCGCGCGCGAAGTCCAGCAGCGCGGCAGGGATGTCGTCGCCGATGACATGGTGGAACGTGCCGCCGAGGTCCTCGACCAGGGTCCGCTGGACCGCCAGCTCCTTGGGGGAGGCCGAGGTCAGTCCGTCGCTGCGGGCGATGTAGACGGCGAGCACCTCGCCGCCGGCGCCCTTCTCGGCGAGCCGGGCGGCACGGCGGATGAGCGTACGTCCCTCGGGGCCACCGGTGAGGCCGACGACGATGCGCTCACGGGCCTGCCAGGTGGAGCGGATGTTGTGCTCACCGCGGTACTGCTGGAGGTATTCGTCGACGCGGTCGGCGACCCAGAGCAGGGCCAGCTCGCGCAGGGCGGTGAGGTTCCCGGGACGGAAGTAGTTGGACAGGGCCGCGTCGACCTTGTCCGGCTTGTAGATGTTGCCGTGTGCCATGCGGCGGCGCAGCGCCTGGGGCGACATGTCGTTCAGTTCGATCTGGTCGGCGCGCCGGACGACCTCGTCAGGGACGGTCTCCCGCTGCCGTACGCCGGTTATCGACTCGACGACGTCACCGAGCGACTCGAGATGCTGGATGTTGACGGTCGAGACGACGTCGACGCCGGCGGCGAGCAGCTCCTCGACGTCCTGCCAGCGCTTGGCGTTGCGCGAACCCGGTACGTTCGTGTGGGCCAGTTCGTCCACCAGGGCGACGGCGGGCCGGCGGGCCAGCACCGCGTCCACGTCCATCTCCGTGAAGGTGGTGCCGCGATAGTCGATCACGCGGCGCGGGATCTGCTCGAGGCCGTGCAGCATGACCTCGGTCCGCGGCCGGTCGTGGTGCTCCACGAAGCCGACCACGCAGTCGGTGCCTCGCTCGACGCGACGGTGTGCCTCGGCGAGCATGGCGTACGTCTTGCCTACGCCCGGTGCCGCTCCGAGGTAGATCCGTAGCTTGCCGCGTCCCATGGCCCCATTGTCCTTGAATGACAGCCACGCAAGGCTGCTGCGTCCGCTGTGGACGTTTCGTCGAAGCTACAGCCATCAAAACCGGCAAATCGGGCAGGGTGCGCTGCTGACGGACGTATTGACGGGATTCTTATGCACTGCCGCGCTGTCTAGGCTGTCCGCCCGGTCTGCTCGGTGATCTCGCCGTCGCTCAGTTCGAGCACCCGGTCGGCGAGGCCGAGCAGCTGGGCGTCGTGCGTGGCGACCAGGGCGGTCACGCCCTCGCTGCGGACCACGGCGCGCAGCAGTTCCATCACCGCGAGCCCGGTCTCGGCGTCCAGCTGGCCGGTGGGTTCGTCGGCAATCAGCAGGGCCGGGCGGTTGGCGAGCGCGCGGGCGATGGCGACGCGCTGTTGCTGGCCGCCGGACAGCTCTCCGGGCCGCTGGGCGGCGTGCTCGGCCAGGCCGACCAGGGAGAGCAGCAGCTCGACGCGCTCCTCACGCTCGCGCGGATCGGTCTTGCGCAGCCGCATCGGTACGCCGACGTTCTCGGCGGCCGTGAGGATCGGGATGAGCCCGAAGGACTGGAAGATGAACCCGATACGGTCGCGGCGCAGCTCCAGCAGCCCGTTCTCGCCGAGCGCGGACAGGTCCGTGCCGTCGACGGTGATCCGGCCCTCGTCCGGGCCGTCGAGGCCGCCGACCAGGTTGAGCAGCGTCGTCTTGCCGGAGCCCGACCGGCCCTTGAGGGCGACGAGCTCACCGCGCGGAATCTCGAAGGACACCCCGCGCAGGGCGTGGACCGCGGCGGCTCCGGTGCCGTACGAGCGGTGCAGGTTCTCGACGCGGACCATGGGCCCGCGGGCCGGGCCCTCCGCGACGGCCGTGCCCCCGGCGTACGTCGAGTGTGCGGCCGTGCTCTCCGTCATACGGTCCCCCCGTGGTGAAGCGATGCGGCGCCAGTATGTGCAGGCGACACCCGTTCGGACAATGTCCGGGCACCGTCGGCGCGCACGGCCGCCCCGGAACGCCGATGGGCCGCACCCCGTCAACGGAGCGCGGCCCAACCGGACCGTATTTCTCGGGGGACGACCCCCGAACTCCGGCCGAAGGCACGGAGGCCGGCCCGCACGCGAGGAGCGGGCCTCAGCGCACCTCGGTGATCTCCGGCCCGCGCTGCAGCTGCCCCATGCCACCGGAGAAGCGGGACGTTTCCTGCTCCTCCTGCTGGACGCCTTCGGGCACCATCTGGGCATCGTTCGGCAGCTTGAGGACGATCGGGTCGCGAGGCGCCATCGGGCCCTCGCCGCGCACCACGACGGTGTCCCTGAAGATCTGCTCCAGCAGACCGGCCGCCTGCGGCTGCACCGCGCCCTGCCCGGAAATCACACCGCGCAGGAACCAGCGGGGCCCGTCGACGCCGACGAAGCGCACCAGCTGCACGCCTCCGGTGCCGTCCGGAAGCTGGACCGGGACCTGGGCCCGCAGCTCCCAGCCCAGGGGGCCCTCGACCTCGTCGATGACACCGCCCTGCCGGGTGATGCCCGAGGCGATCTCCTCGCGGACCTCGCCCCAGATGCCCTCCTTCTTGGGCGCTGCGAACGCCTGCAGCTGGACCGCGCTGTCCCGCAGCACGACCGTCGCCGCGACGATGGCGTCGCCCGCGACCTCCACGCGCAGCTCCATGCCCTCGACTCCGGGCACGAAGAGACCACCCAGGTCCACCCGGCCCTCGCCCGGCCTGGAGACCTCGGAGACGTCCCACGGGCCGTCGGGCCGGGGCGCCGGCGGAAGGTTCACCCGGCGCGGCGCGTCCTGCTCCGCCGCCGCGTCCTCCGTGTCGAGCTCGTCGACGACCTGCTCGGCCTCGCCCGCCACGTCCTTGGCGGTACCGCTCTTCTTGCGACGTCCGAACACGTCACTGTCCTTCCCGGTCGGATACGACCGAAGCGTATCGATTCCCACCCTGTGCGCTGCCCACGGCCGACCCGCCAACGGCGGCATGGCCGCCGGTGGACCCGAAGCCCCCCTCGGCCCGCGCCGAGCCGGGAAGCTCCGCCACCTCGTGGAAGCGCACCTTCTCGACCTGCTGGACGACCAGTTGAGCAATCCGGTCGAACCGTTCGAACCGCACGCTCTCGCGCGGGTCCAGATTGACCACGATCACCTTGATCTCCCCACGGTACCCGGCATCCACCGTCCCTGGGGCATTCACGAGGGCGAGACCACAGCGGGCCGCCAGCCCCGAGCGGGGATGCACGAAGGCCGCATACCCGTCAGGGAGGGCGACAGCCACTCCCGTGGGCAGAATCGTGCGCTCTCCGGGTGCGAGTTCCGCTGCCTCGGTGGTCACCAGATCGACACCGGCATCGCCCGGATGTCCGTATGACGGAATCGGTACTTCCGGGTCCACGCGCCGGATCAGTACGTCGACAGGGTTGCGCATCAGGGATTCACCTCGAAGGCGCGGGCGCGCCTGACCTGGTCGGGATCGGCCATGGCTGCCTGGATCTCCTCCGGGCGGCCGTTGTCGATGAAGTGGTCGACCTTGACCTCGATGAAGAGGGCTTCGGCGCGGACGGCAACGGGGCCCTCGGGGCCGCCGATCCGGCCGGTGGCCCTGGAGTAGATCTTGCGGCCGCTGACCGCGGTGACCTCGGCCTCCAGGTGGAGGACCGTGTCCACGGGCACGGGCGTGACGAAGTCGGTCTCCAGCCGCCCGGTCACGGCGATCACCCGCAGCAGCCAGTTCAGCGAGCCGAGCGTCTCGTCGAGCGCCGTGGCCAGTACACCGCCGTGGGCGAGGCCCGGCGCGCCCTGGTGGGCCGGGGTGACGGTGAACTCGGCGGTGAGACTCACGCCTTCACCGGCCCGCGCCTCCAGGTGCAGCCCGTGGGCCTGTCCTCCGCCGCAGCCGAAGCAGTACTCGTAGTGCGCGCCGAGGAGCTCGCCCGGGGCGGGCGCGTCGGGGTGCCGTACCGGCGGTATGGCGTCGGCGGGAGGGGTCAGTGCAGTACTCACAGGCGCAGACCTTACCCGCGCGGGTAGCCGCAGGTCGCACCGTGCCAAGCTTGGATTCATGCAGCCTCCCGCCACGCCCTCCGGCTCGCCGTCCGCGCCGTCCTCCGCGTCGGGCTACGACGAACGCCTGACCGCCCCCCGCTCGTGGTGGGTGATCACCGCCCTGGTCGCGCTGTCCGGCGGTCTCGTGCTGCTTCCGCTGGGCCCGGTGCCGATGCTGGGCGGGCTGATCGGCGCGGGCGCGCTGGCGGCGGCCGCCGTGAGTTCGTACGGCTCCGCCCGGATCCGGGTGGTGGCGGGCTCGCTGGTCGCGGGCGATGCGCGGATCCCGGTGTCGGCGCTCGGCGAGGCCGAGGTGCTGGACCCGGAGGAGGCGCGGGCCTGGCGCTCGTACAAGGCGGATCCGCGCGCGTACATGCTGCTGCGCAGCTATGTGCCGACGGCGGTGCGGGTGGTGGTCACGGATCCGGAGGACCCGACACCGTACGTGTACATCTCGACCCGGGATCCGCGCGCGCTGGTGGCCGCTCTCGACGCCGTACGGGCGGACTGACACGGCCTACGAGCGGACACGGCGTACGGGCGAACCGGCGACCGCGAGCGCGCGTGACGGCGGGTGGGCCCGCGAGGGGGTCAGCCTTCCAGCTGACTGCGCAGCTCGGGCGGAAGCTCCTCGGGCAGCTCCCCCTTCGGCTTCTCCAGCCGGGGCAGCTCGGGCAGCGCGTCCCAGGGGACCTGGCGGGCACGCAGGTCCTTCCTGATGCGCGCGGCGAGTTTCCGGGTGTCCCGCCGGTTCATCACGGCTCCGACGGCAGCGCCGACCATGAACGGCATCAGGTTCGGCAGGTTGCGGACCATGCGCTTCATGATCTGCTGGCGCAGCTCGCGCTTCATCTGGCCGCCGAGTGCGGCGTTGATCGTCATCGGCTTGGTCACGTCGATGCCGCGCTCCTCCGACCAGGAGTTCAGATACGCGGTCGCGCGTTCCTTGATGTTGCCCGGTGGCCGCTGCCCGTAGACCTCGTGCAGCTCGGCGATGAGTTTCAGCTCGATCACGGCGACGCCGACGATCTCCGTGGCCAGCTCGGCGGGCAGAGCGGGCGGAACGGGCATCATGGCCGCCGCCCCGATACCGGCGCCCACGGCGGACGTGCCGTTGGCCGCGCCCGTGATCAGCTTGTCGGCGAGCTGCTCGGGGCCGAGGCCGGGGAACTGCTCGCGCAGTGTCGCGAGATCGCGCACCGGGATGCGGGGCGTGATCTCGATGAGGCGGTCGGCCACGAAGCCGAGCGCCGCCTTGGCGGCCTGACCGCTCCTGCGCACGCCGGCCCGGACCGCGTCCAGGCGCCCGGCCTTGGCCGGGGGTCCTTCCTGTGCGGCTGCCTCGAGCGAGGCCGGGAGGCCTCGCTCGTCGTCACGTGCGTCGCCGGGAAGGGGCAGGTGGCCGGTGTGCCCTTGCCCGAGTTCGTCGGGTGCCCGGGCAGCCTCCAGCGGGCCGGGAGCGCCCTGGAGCGCTTCCGGCTCCAGGGAACCCTTCCGCCACCGGCGCAGCTTCCCGGGTTTCCTGGGCGGTGTCCCGCCTGCCACGGCCGACGGACCTCAGTCGCAGTCTCGGCAGATGGGCTGGCCGTTCTTCTCGCGGGCCAGCTGGCTCCGGTGGTGCACGAGGAAGCAGCTCATGCAGGTGAACTCATCGGCCTGCTTGGGCAGCACCCGGACGGCCAGCTCCTCGTTCGAGAGGTCCGCTCCGGGCAGCTCAAGACCTTCGGCGGCCTCGAACTCGTCGACGTCGACGGTCGACGTCGTCTTGTCGTTCCTCCGAGCCTTGAGCTCTTCGATGCTGTCCTCGTTGAGGTCGTCATCGGTCTTGCGTGGGGTGTCGTAATCCGTTGCCATGTGCCTCTCCCCCTCTGGGTGTCTGCGGTGTCTCCAGCGCACGTAACGCGTGAGAGGCCGGACTTGTGCCCGACCCGAGGCGGAGATTTTGCCTCACATCAAGGTCTGTTACTCAATCGACACCCAACCGGACCCCTCAAGAGTGATCGGGTTGGATGGCGATCGGGACCGTACACGGTCCGAATGTCGCACTTCACGGGCGCCACCCCGTGTACTTCCCGTGATCTGGACCCCTGAAAACCCGGACTTTTACCGGCTTTCCGACAGTGCCTTGATCACGGAGAGTAGATGGCCGAAAATTCGCTTCTGTGATCGATCACACACGGACTTCGCGGGCACGAGTCCCGAAAATTCCGCGTAAAGCGAACACAAAAAATCTTCGACCGTTGCCGCCCCCCACCGGCCGACGAGCGGCCGGCAGCGGTGGGGGCGGCATCGGGACCGGCACGTCAGACCGGCATGGTCACACGCATCACGAGCCCGCCGCCCTCGCGCGGCTCCGCGATGATACGGCCACCGTGGGCGCGCGCAACTGAGCGCGCGATCGACAGGCCGAGACCGACGCCCTTGTCGCTGCCGGTCCGCTCCTGCCGCAGCCGCCGGAACGGCTCGAACAGGTTGTCGATCTCGTACGCCGGGACGACCGGTCCTGTGTTGGACACCACCAGCACCGCCTGGCCGTGCGCGGCCTCGGTGGTGACTTCCACCCAGCCTCCCTCCGGCACGTTGTACCGAACGGCGTTCTGTACGAGGTTCAGGGCGATCCGCTCCAGCAGGACGCCGTTGCCCCGGACGATGACGGGTGCGCGGCGCCCCCGGAACTCCACGCCCTTGGCCTCGGCCTCACCACGGGCCTGGTCGACGGCCCGGGTGGCGACCTCGGCGAGGTCGACGGGCTTGCGCTCGACGATCTGGTTCTCGCTGCGGGCGAGCAGCAGCAGGCCCTCCACGAGCTGCTCGCTGCGTTCGTTGGTGGCGAGCAGGGTCTTGCCGAGCTGGCGCAGCTCGTCCGGGGCGGAGGGGTCGGAAAGGTGGACCTCCAGCAGGGTGCGGTTGATCGCCAGGGGCGTACGCAGCTCGTGCGAGGCGTTGGCGACGAACCGCTGCTGCGCCGTGAACGCCCGCTCGAGCCGCTCCAGCATCTCGTCGAAGGTGTCGGCGAGCTCCTTCAGCTCGTCGTCGGGGCCGTCCAGCTCGATCCGCCGGGAGAGGTCGGAGCCGACCACGCGGCGCGCGGTGCGGGTGATCTTGCCGAGCGGGGAGAGGACACGGCCTGCCATGGCGTAGCCGAAGGCGAACGCGATCACGCTGAGGCCGAGGAGAGCGAAGAGGGAGCGGGTGAGGAGGTCGTCCAGGGCGGCCTGGCGCTGATGGGCGATGCACGTCTTGAGCGCGTCGTTGAGCTGTGTGTTGTTGACGGCCACGTCCAGGCCCGGGCAGGTAGGGCTCGTGATCTTGACGTCGGCGCCGGGGTTGGCGGAGATCGTGAACGCCTGCTGGCTTCCGTCGTGGAGCGCCTGCGCGGCCAGCAGATAGATGATCGACAGCAGCAGGATGCCGGCGATCAGGAACATCCCGCCGTACAGCAGCGTGAGTCTTATCCGGATGGTCGGGCGCAGCCAGGGGAACGCGGGCTCCGCAGGGTGTGGGTCCCACGTGGGTTTCGGGGGCGCCGTGGGGGGCGCGGGTGTTGCCGCCACGGGATCAGATCCGGTAGCCGGAGCCGGGGACCGTGACGATCACGGGCGGCTCGCCGAGCTTGCGGCGCAGCGTCATGACGGTGACCCGTACGACGTTGGTGAACGGGTCGGTGTTCTCGTCCCAGGCCTTCTCGAGCAGCTGCTCGGCGGAGACGACCGCGCCTTCGCTGCGCATGAGCACCTCCAGCACGGCGAATTCCTTCGGGGCGAGCTGGATCTCCTTGCCCTCGCGGAAGACCTCGCGGCGGTTCGGGTCCAGCTTGATGCCGGCGCGCTCCAGAACGGGCGGCAGCGGGACGGTCGTACGCCGGCCGAGAGCCCGGACACGAGCGATGAGCTCGGTGAACGCGAACGGCTTCGGCAGGTAGTCGTCGGCACCGAGCTCCAGGCCTTCGACGCGGTCGCTGACGTCGCCGGACGCCGTGAGCATGAGGACGCGGGTAGGCATGCCGAGTTCGACGATCTTGCGGCAGACGTCGTCGCCGTGGACGAACGGCAGATCACGGTCGAGGACGACCACGTCGTAGTCGTTCACCCCGATACGCTCCAGGGCGGCGGCGCCGTCGTACACGACGTCGACGGCCATGGCCTCCCGGCGCAGTCCGGTGGCCACCGCATCGGCGAGCAGCTGCTCGTCCTCGACGACGAGTACGCGCACGTGGCTGTCCTTCCTCTGGGCCTGCCCGACCCCGTGATCAGGGCAGGTGTGTAGTGATGGCGGGCATCTGTGTGCCTCCATCCTGCCCCTTACGCGCGTAAACCGGCTGTAAGGCGGCGTCATCCCTCGGGGGCACCGGAGGGGACGCGGTGGGGGCACCGGGAATTCACCGGATTCCCGGTGGAGTTGAGGTTTCTCTGAGGGTGTGCCTGGGGAGGTGGACTGCACACCCGCGATCACGCCATGTATGTGGCTTGCCACACCCCGCTCTCTGTTCCCCCAGGGAGGCGGCGTGATCAACCCGCCGTAGGCACACCCCCGTGCCACCGACCCACGACGAGGGGGCGCAACCATGGACGCATTCACCGCAGGACTCCTGCAGCGCATCAGGGCCACGGAGACCGACCTCACGCGGGCTCGCGAAACGGGCGACGACTTCCTGGCAGATGTCGAGCAGGCCGAGCTGGACGACCTGCACCGCCTCGCCGCCGAGCACGGCGTGGAAGTCAGCGCCGCGAGCGCCTGACAATCCCCGGAAGGGCCCGGCACCGACGCCTCGGTGCCGGGCCCTTCCTGTGCGGGTCCGCGTCGGGGGCGGGGCGGGACCGGGGATTTTTCCCCGCCCCGCCCCGCCCCTTCCCGAACTGGGGGCGTCGCCCCCGCGCCCTGCGGGCGCCGAGGCCGGCTTCCTGGCTCCGCCCGGGACCGTGCCCCTACGCCCTTCGGGCGTCGGGACGTCGGCTCGACGGGAGCCCGTCCGGCATTCGAGGACGGACCTGCGGGCCGGCCCGTCTGCCCGTACCGGGCACGCATCTCAAGCACATCCGGCGCATGAGGACGCACCTGCCGGTTCCGGGCACGCGTGTCAAGCCCGTCCGGCGCTCGATGACGGACACATGGGGCCACCCCCGCGGTACCGGCTCACCCATGCGCGCCCACCGAAGGTCAGTCGTGCCAGGCACCCAGGTCGTCGAGCAGCCGCTGCAGCGGCTCGAAGACGCCCGGCGACGCCGCGATCGCGAGGTCGCCGGACGGCGGCTCGCCCGGGCGGGAGCCGGTGAGGGCGCCCGCCTCTCGGGCGATGAGGTCACCGGCCGCGAGGTCCCAGGGGTTGAGGCCGCGCTCGTAGTAGCCGTCCAGCCGGCCCGCGGCGACGTCGCACAGGTCGACGGCCGCCGAGCCGCTGCGGCGGATGTCGCGGAGGCGCGGGATCAGCTGCTGGGCGACGTCCGCCTGGTGGCTGCGCACCGACTGCACGTAGTTGAAGCCGGTCGACACCAGCGCCTGGTCCAGCGGCGGCGCGGGCCGGCAGCGCAGCCGCCGGTCGCCGCAGAAGGCGCCGCCGCCGAGCACCGCGCGGTACGTCTCGCCCCGCATCGGCGCCTCGACGACCCCGACGACCGTCTCGCCGTCCCGCTCGGCCGCGATGGACACGGCCCAGGTCGGCAGCCCGTACAGATAGTTGACGGTGCCGTCCAGCGGATCGATGACCCAGCGGACCCCGCTCGTGCCCTCCGTGGACGCGCCCTCCTCGCCGAGGAAACCGTCGTCCGGGCGGTGCCCGGCCAGGAAGCCGGTGATCAGCTTCTCGGCCGCGATGTCCATCTCGGTGACGACGTCGATGGGGCTCGACTTGGTCGCGGCCACGGCGAGGTCGTCGGGCCGCCCGTCGCGCAGCAGCTCTCCGGCCCTGCGCCCGGCCTCCAGGGCCAGGGCGAGGAGTTCGTCCAGCAGTCGGTCGGTCACGACGCTCCTTACGCGTACGGGCTGTCGGCGCCCGCGGCCGCGGGGCGCTCGCTGCGGGCCGGGCAGCAGCCGATGGGGCACAGGTCGTGCGAGGGGCCGAGCGATCCGAGCGCGCACCGCTCGACGACGGCCCCGCGCGCGGTCGCCGCGCGCTCCAGCACCAGCTCCCGGATCGCGCCCGCGAACCGCGGGTCCGCGCCGACCGTCGCCGAGCGCCGCACCGGCAGCCCCAGCTCGGCGGCCTTGGCCGTGGCCTCCGTGTCCAGGTCGTACAGGACCTCCATGTGGTCCGAGACGAACCCGATCGGCACCATCACGACGGCCGGAGCCCCGGCCCCGTGCAGGTCCTCCAGGTGGTCGCAGATGTCCGGCTCCAGCCACGGAATGTGCGGCGCCCCGCTGCGCGACTGGTACACGAGCTGCCAGGGGTGCTCGATCCCCGTCTCGTCCCGCACCGCCTCGGCGATCACGCGTGCCACGTCGAGGTGCTGCTTCACGTACGCCCCGCCCTCGCCGTGCTCCCACACCGGCCCGGAGGCGTCCGCGGCGGACTCGGGGATGGAGTGGGTGGTGAAGGCGAGGTGCGCCCCGGACCGTACGTCCTCGGGGAGGTCCGCGAGCGAGGCGAGCACACCGGCCACCATGGGGCCGATGAACCCCGGGTGGTTGAAGTAGTGCCTCAGCTTGTCGACGCGCGGCAGTGGCAGCCCTTCCGCCTCCAGCGCCGCGAGCGCGTCCGCCAGGTTCTCCCGGTACTGCCGGCAGCCCGAGTACGAGGCGTAGGCACTGGTCGCGAGCACCGCGACGCGTCGGCGCCCGTCCAGGACCATCTCCCGCAGCGTGTCGGTCAGATACGGCGCCCAGTTCCGGTTTCCCCAGTAGACCGGCAGGTCGAGGCCCGCGCCCGCGAAATCCTTGCGGAGCGCGTCGAGCAGCGCGCGGTTCTGGCCGTTGATCGGGCTGACCCCGCCGAACAGGAAGTAGTGCTGACCGACTTCTTTGAGCCGTTCCTTGGGGATGCCGCGGCCACGCGTCACGTTCTCCAGGAACGGGACGACGTCGTCCGGGCTCTCGGGACCACCGAAGGAGAGCAGCAGCAGGGCGTCGTAGGGAGCTGGGTCGCGGGGAGCGGGATCGAGCTGTTCGGCCATGGTGCCGATCCTCCCACCAGCCTCCGACAGGCGGGAAACCGCACTGGAGTAAGGGTTACCTAACCCGTAAGCTGTACCGGCCACTCACATTCCTTACGGAGCGCCCCCTTGCCCAGTCCCTACCGTGCGATATTCGCCGCCCCCGGCACCGTGGCGTTCTCCGCCGCAGGCTTCCTCGGCCGGTTGCCGCTGTCCATGATGGGCATCGGCATCGTGACCATGATTTCCCAGCTGACGGGGCGTTACGGCCTGGCCGGAGCGCTCTCCGCGACCCTCGCGCTCTCGGCGGCGGTGCTCGGCCCGCAGGTCTCCCGGCTGATCGACCGGCACGGCCAGCGCCGGGTGCTGCGCCCGGCCCTGCTGGTCACGGTCGGGGCGGTCATGGGTCTGCTCGTCTGCGCCCAGCAGGGCGCCCCCGACTGGACCCTCTTCGCCTTCACCGCCTGCGCGGGCTGCATCCCGGCCGTCGGCGCGATGACCCGGGCCCGCTGGGCCGAGATCCATCGCGGCTCCCCGCGCGAGCTGCACACCGCGTACTCCTTCGAGTCGATCGTGGACGAGGTGTGCTTCATCGTGGGCCCGATCGTGTCCATCGGGCTGTCCACGATCTGGTTCCCCGAGTCGGGCCCGCTGCTCGCCACCGCGTTCCTCGTCATCGGCGTGCTGTGGCTGACGGCCCAGCGCGCCACCGAGCCCGTACCGCATCCGCGCGAGGAGCACTCCGGCGGCTCCGCGCTGCGCTCCCCCGGGCTGCAGGTGCTCGTCGCCACTTTCGTCATGACGGGCGCGATCTTCGGCTCGGTGGACGTGGTGACGGTGGCCTTCGCCGAGGAGGAAGGGCACAAGGCGGCGGCGAGCCTGGTCCTCGCGGTGTACGCGCTGGGCTCCTGCCTGGCCGGAGCGGTCTTCGGGCTCCTCCAACTCAAGGGCGAGCCGTCCCGCAGGTGGGTACTGGGTGTCTGTGCGATGGCCGTGAGTATGATCCCCCTCCAACTGGCCGGGAACCTGCCGTTCCTGGCCGTGGCGCTCTTCGTCGCAGGCCTGGCCATCGCACCGACGATGGTGACCACGATGGCCCTCGTCGAAGCGCACGTACCGCGCACCAAGCTGACCGAGGGCATGACCTGGACGGGCACCGGGCTCGCGGTCGGCGTGGCGCTCGGCTCGTCGGCCGCCGGCTGGGTGGTCGACGAGCGCGGCGCCGGTGCGGCGTACGCGGTGCCCGCGGTGGCGGGAGCGCTCGCGGCCGTGGTGGCGTTCCTGGGGTACCGCCGGCTGCGCAGGCCGGTGCCGACGCGGGAGGGGCAGGATGACCAGCACGTCCAGGACGGGGAACGCGTGGCGTAACTGGGCCGGGACGGTGACTTCCCGCCCGGTGCGGGAGGTCTCCCCCGCCACGGCCGACGAGCTGGCCGCGGCCGTGCGCCGGGCGGCCGAGGAGGGCCTGCGGGTCAAGACGGTCGGTACGGGCCACTCGTTCACCTCGATCGCCGCGACCGACGGCGTACTGATACGGCCCGATCTGCTCACCGGCATCCGTGAGATCGACCGTACGGCGATGACGGTGACCGTCGAGGCGGGTACGCCCCTGAAGCGGCTCAACGCCGCGCTGGCCCGTGAGGACCTGTCGCTCACGAACATGGGCGACATCATGGAACAGACGGTCGCCGGCGCCACCAGCACCGGGACGCACGGCACCGGCCGGGAATCGGCTTCGATCGCCGCGCAGATCAAGGGCCTTGAGCTGATCACGGCGGACGGCTCTGTGCTGCACTGCTCCGAGAAGGAGAATCCGGAGGTCTTCGCGGCCGCGCGGATCGGGCTCGGCGCGCTGGGTGTCGTCAGCGCGATCACGTTCGCCGTGGAGCCGCTGTTCCTGCTGACGGCCCGCGAGGAGCCCATGCCCTTCGACCGCGTCACGGCCGAGTTCGACGAGCTGCACGCGGAGAACGAGCACTTCGAGTTCTACTGGTTCCCCCACACGGGCAACTGCAACACCAAGCGCAACAACCGAAGCGCCGGCCCCGCCGCTCCGCCGGGAGCGGTCAGCGCCTGGATCGAGGACGAGCTGCTCTCCAACGGGCTGTTCCAGGTGGTCAATTCGCTCGGCCGGGCGGTGCCCGCGACCATCCCGTCCATCGCGAAGCTCGCCAGTCGGGCCCTGTCCGCCCGTACGTACACGGATATTCCCTACAAGGTCTTCACAAGTCCCCGCAGGGTGCGCTTCGTCGAGATGGAATACGCGCTTCCGAGGGAGGCAGCGGTCGAGGTCCTGCGCGAGGTGAAGGCCATGGTCGATCGCTCTCCGCTGCGGATCAGCTTCCCGGTGGAGGTGCGGACCGCCCCGGCGGACGACATCACGCTGTCGACGGCCTCGGGCCGCGAAAGCGCGTACATCGCGGTGCACATGTACAAGGGCACGCCGTACCGCTCGTACTTCACCGCGGTCGAGCGCATCATGATCGCGCACGGCGGCCGGCCGCACTGGGGCAAGATCCACACGCGCGACGCGGAGTACTTCGAGAGCGTGTATCCGCGCTTCGGCGAGTTCACCGCGCTGCGGGACCGGCTGGATCCCGAGCGGCTGTTCGGGAACGACTACTTGCGGCGGGTGTTGGGCGCCTAGGTCCTGTCCGGTCGATCAGGCCGGATCAGCGAGCGGGGTCTGGTGCCGTACATCGTAAGGCGGAGGAGGAAATCGACGCGGAGCGTCGGTGACCGACGACAACGCAGCGAGGTGCGGCACCAGGGCACGCGAGCCCGGCAAGATCGGCCGGACAGGACCTAGGGGACGTCCGATTGCCGCGGAAGCGGACGGAGTCGGCGGGGAGTCGCCGCGTACGACAGAGCCGACCGTCGTGCCCGCTCCGCCGCCGTACGTCGTCGCCTCGGCGAACTCCCCGACGGGAGAGGCCTCGTGCGGTGCACGCCGGTGGACGGGATTCGCGGCGTCGCGGAGCTGTTCACCGGTCCGCCGGAACGGCTGCGAATAGTTCCAAATCAGGCGATTCTATGAAGCTCACCACCATCGGACCCCCGGCACACGGACCCAACTCCCACCCCCTGCGACAAGTTCGGCGGCGCGCCGGTCCACCCCCGTGGCCCGAATGGAGTACTGTGGCGAGCCCTGGGACCGGTCTCCCTCACGGGTGTCCGGACTTACGGGAGGGGGCCGAAAGCGGCACTCGAACCGGCGGCGCCGCGGCACCGCACGGGCACCTGCTGCACAGAGTGACCAACCGTCACTATGCGTGGCGAATAGGTAACCGTGCCATAACGGCGATCAAGGGCGCATGCCCGACACGCCGGAGGAACTCGGCAAGGTTGTGGCAGGCTGCACCCGGGCAGGCCACACTCGACTAGCGGAAGCAGCGACGCACGTGACGTCGGCAGGCACCACCCGGGAGGTCCCCATGCCCGAACTGCGTGTCGTGGCCGTCTCCAACGACGGCACACGACTGGTGCTGAAGGCTGCGGACAGCACGGAGTACACGCTTCCGATTGACGAGCGGCTGCGCGCTGCCGTGCGCAACGACCGCGCCCGTCTCGGCCAGATCGAGATCGAGGTGGAGAGCCATCTCCGCCCCCGCGACATCCAGGCGCGTATACGGGCAGGCGCCTCCGCCGAGGAAGTCGCCCAGCTCGCCGGAATCCCGGTCGACCGGGTGCGGCGTTTCGAGGGCCCTGTGCTCGCGGAGCGCGCGTTCATGGCGGAGCGGGCGCGCAAGACTCCCGTGCGGCGTCCCGGGGAGAACACGGGACCCCAGCTCGGCGAAGCGGTCCAGGAGCGGCTGCTGCTGCGCGGCGCCGAGAAGGACACCGTGCAGTGGGACTCCTGGCGCCGCGACGACGGCACCTGGGAGGTCCTGCTGGTCTACCGGGTGGCGGGCGAGCCGCACTCGGCGAGCTGGACGTACGACCCGCCGCGGCGGCTCGTCCAGGCCGTCGACGACGAGGCGCGCGCGCTGATCGGTGAGACCGACGACGCCATCGCGATCGCGCAGGAGCCGAGCTTCCCGTTCGTGCCGCGCATCGCCCGGCTGCCACGGGACCGGGCGCTCGACCGTGGGCTCGATCGTGCGCTCGACCGTGCCCTGGAGCGGCCCTCGCCGGTCCCGGCGCCCGAGCCGGACGAGAGCGAGCGCGACTCCCTGACCAGCCTCCTGGAGGCGGTCCCGAGCTTCCGCGGCGACATGGTGGTCCCGGACCGCCCCGCGCCGGTCGACCCGCCCGCGACCGACCCCGCCGCCCAGGAGCCCGACTCCGAGGAGCCGCCGGCCCCTGCGGCCTCGGCCGGTGCGGGTTCGGCGTACGCGGACGTGCTCATGCCCCGTTCCGTCAGCGGCCACCGCGACCGTCTCACCGGCACGACCGACCGCCAGGCCGAGGCGGACGGCGTCCGTCCGGGCCGCCGGGCGGCCGTGCCGAGCTGGGACGAGATCGTGTTCGGCACGCGCCGCAAGAAGCAGGAGTAGCGGGGCTCCGCCCCACGGCCCCGGGACCGCGGTCCACCCGGGTGGGGCGGGTCCGGAGCCTTGCCGGGATGCGGTGTGCCTCCGGCGGGGGTGCGGTGTTGCCCGGTGCCGCGGGCGTGCCCGGTGTGTCCGTCCTCAAGCGCCGGACGGGCTTGGTGCGGCTGCTGTGGGTGGGTGGTGGTGCGGTGCCCCTC
>NZ_JBSFHO010000033.1:0-100796 GCF_053597075.1 Streptomyces sp. NPDC001514 | reverse complement strand
GACGCTCGGCTGGGAAACCCCAGCCGAGCGCCTCTCTACACTGCTTGCAACCGCCCAACACTGATCACGTGTTGCGACGACCGCTGGAATCCGCCGGTCGGGCAGGGGGCGCTTTCGTCGTGCCCGGGGTCAGGCATCGGGCTGCCTGTTGTACGCCGCCAGCGTCGCCTTGTTCGTCGACGCGTCCTGGAATACCAGCTCCCACGGTCCAGTGTTCACGTCGAACTCCTTACCGAAGCCGACCCACTTGCCGGTCATGCGGCGCCCGGTCGGCTCGACTAGCAGCTGAATGGCCCCGTGGTACCGGGCGCCTCGGTAGTAGCCGTCGGTCGCGGTCTGCTCCGTCCAGGTGCCGGTGGCGACATGCCCGTCGATTTCCAGGTCCATCGTCAGCGGGCTGTCGGACGAGCCGGGCAGGCTGCGCACGGTGAGTCGGTTGCCGTGCTGGAGCACGACGACGTAGTGCTGGCCGATGAAGGCGGAGTCGCGGCCACTGGAGAAGTACTCGTAGCGGGATAGCCACACGCCGGAGTAGTTGCGGTGGGCGCTTTGCGGCTCGGGCTGCGATGTGGTGGCGGCGGGGGCGATGCCGTTCTCCGATGCTTCGACATCGTGCCCGCCGTGCCCGTCCTCGGTGACGCGTGCTCCGGGTACCGCAGCGGTGAAGCCGAGGGCTTCGATGGGCAAACCGGTAACGGACTCAAGGGCGCGGGCGTAGACGGGGCGGGGGGAGGTGGTCACGCCGGATTCCCAGCGCTGTACGAGTCGTTTGTTGGCGTCGTTGGGCTGGCCCGCGCGGGCGCCGGCATCTCGCACGGCGCGGGCGAAGTCGTCTTGGGACATGAGCAGGCCGAGGCGGACTGCTCGCAGTGCGCTGTTCGGTGTTGCCATGAGAGCAAGGTAGTCCCAACCGCCTTGGAATGACACCGAAATGACGCCCCATGTGTCGCCGGTTTGACGCCTGCACTGACGCCGCGCAACTCTCTGTGGTCGCGCAATGGTGAATCCGTGACCACGACAGGTAACGGCGCATCACATCCCGGTCTGGCCATCAGCGTTTACCGGGTCAACCCCGAGACGAAGGTGCGAACCCCCGTCAAGGAGTGCACCCTCCCGGCCGCTGATCAGCCGGCGTTCTCCCTCGCCTACCCGGCATGCGCCTGCGCGCGGTGCCTCGGCACGGAGAGTGCGGCGCGATGAGCCCCATGTGGGACGCAGGTCCCGAGTACGGCGAGGGCTTCTGTGCCGCCTGCGGCCGCCACACCGAGAAGGGCATCGTCACCTGGCTGCCCCGGATGTCAGCCGCGGACGTGCGCCTGATCGTGCACGCCAACCCTGCCGACTGCCCGTCAGCGTCACGCAGCAGTGACCCGTCCTCACCCGAGGACACGTCCACACAGGAGGAAGCATGACCATTGCGTTGGAGCGTCCCGCGGGCACCACCGACCCGGCCACCCTGGTCGACCCCGAGGTGATGGAGCGGCTTACCGCCCGCATCACCAAGGAGCACACCGACGTCGACGAGCCCACGGCCCGCCGCATCGTCGCCCAGACGGCCGCGTTCCTCGCCGCCGGCGTCCACTCCGGGCAGGAGCTGGCGCCCAGCGAGCTGGTCGACATCGGCTGGCACACGTTCATCCTGCACACCGTCGACTACGCCGCCTTCTGCCAGCAGATCGCGGGCCGCTTCATCCACCACGTGCCCGAGCCCCAGGCCGATGGGCGTGACTCCAAGACGGGCGAGCCGCTGCGCACTACCGTGGCGGCACTGACCGCGGCCGGCTTCACCGCCGACCCCGACCTGTGGCGCGGCTCGGGCGACTGCTCGCAGTGCCACGCCGGGTGCCACAACAGCCCCAAGCACTGACTCGCCCGTCCCGCGGCCGCCCGGTGCTCCACTGCCGGGCGGCCGCCCGCACGTGAAAGGTCACGACCTTGACCGACCCCCGCTACTGGGACGTGTACGCGAAGAGCAGCAAGCAGCGGCGAGAGACGAATGCCGCCGGGGAGACCACCTGGTTCAACTGGACCCAGTACCCCGACCACGGCCCCGGCGCCGAGATCCTCGACCTCGGTCCCGGTATGGTCGCCCTCGAGCTCGGCTGCGGGAGCGGCGGAAACCTGGCCCACGTCAGCACGCTCGGCGCTAGCGCCGTCGGCATTGACGTCTCACCCACCCAGCTGGCTGCCGCGGAGGACCGCTGGGGTGACGCGCACGGCCTGGAGCTACGGCACGCTGACGCGGTCGATTTCCTCTGCGAGACCGACACGGAGTTCGACGCCGTGTACTCGGTGTTCGGCGCAGCCTGGTTCACCGCGCCGGACGTGCTGCTGCCACTGGTCCGTAAGCGGCTGCGCCCGGGTGGCGTGTACGCGTTCTCCCACCGGCCGGCGGTCGAGGACTGCTACGGCTGCCAGGCCTCGTACATCAACCGCGAGGACGCTGACCCGTTCATCGTGAAGCGCTGGGACTACGAGCCCGAGCGCTGGGTGCAGATCCTGCGCGAGCATGGCTTCACCAGGGTGACCGCCGAGGTAGTGGCCGCCCCTCCCGGACCCAAGACGCTCGGCACGCTCCTCGTCCGCGCCCAGACGTAGCCCCTCTCAGACCGCCCCGGCCCGCCGTCCCCCGTCGGCTGGCCGGGGCTTTCGTGTGCCCCCTGCAGGATTGTTTGCGCTTGGCCCGCCGCAGATGCATCCTGCGCCGCGTGCTTCTCCACATCATGAGCGGGCCGCACCAGGGCAAGACGCTCGACGCCACGCCGGGCCCCACCGAGTACCGGCTGCCTCACCCTGACCGGCCGGGCGTCCACTGCCGGTATTCGATCAATGACGGGGACAGTCCGATCGACGGTCTTCCGGGCGCGGTACAGCTGCACTACGTCGGCGACGTCGGCGCGGATGTCACCACCCAAGAGCCTTGATCGTTAGCGCTTCGGCTGAGCATTGACTGAGCAGCCGCCCGGAATGTCCACCCAAACAAGATCAGCCCCGGGTCAGATGCGTTCTGACCTGGGGCTGAGGCGTAGGCCGTGTGGGACTCGAACCCACAACCAACGGATTAAAAGTCCGCTGCTCTGCCAATTGAGCTAACGGCCCTCGGCACAACACCCCCGAGCATAGCCGGACAGGGCCGGTGAGCCGATCGGGTATCGGTTCACCGGCCCCGTCACCTTGCTCGAACAGCTCCAACAGCCTCTAGAAGAGGCCCTTCATCGTCGCCCAGCCGGTGCCGATCTGGACCGCGGGGCCGAATGAGCCCTGGCCGTCGCCCGACATGCGGAAGAGCAGGCCGGCCCTGTCCCGGGCGATCAGGTCGGGCTTGGCGTCGCCGGTCACGTCCCCGACGCCGACGATCGAGGTGTACGAACCGCCCCAGCCCGAGAGGATCTTCACGCCCGCCTTGAGCCTGCCGGTGCCCGTGCCGTCGTAGCGGTAGACCGAGCCGTCGCTCTTGCGCGCGACCAGATCGCCCGCGCCGTCGCCGTTCAGATCACCCACACCCACGATGTGGGTGAAGGACGACCACCCGGACCCGAGCTTCACCGCGCTCGCGACCGCCCCGCCGGCGCGCCCGGCGAACAGATACAGCCCGTCCCCGCTCCGCCCGATCAGGTCGGCACGCCCGTCCCCGGTCAGATCACCGGGCGAGGTGAGCACATTGAGCCCACCGAAGCCGCTCCCTGCCTTGGTGTACGGAACCGAGGGCGTCAGCGGCTTGCCGCAGGCCGGCTTGTAGGCACGCAGTTCACCGCCCGGCATCCGGACAAGGACGTCATTGCACGCGTCACCGTTCACGTCCCCGAAGGGCACCGCGCTGACACCGGCGGGCCAGCCCGCCCCCGACGTCTTCCCGGACACCCGGCCAGTACCCGTGCCGTGCCAGAAGTCGAAGGAGCCGGCGGGGGTGAGGGCGAGCAGGTCACCGTTCCCGTCCGGGATGGAGGCCGCGCCGACATGGTCGTGGCGCTGGGCCGGACCGCCGTAGCGCCGGATCGATCCGGTTGCCGTGAACGCGGCGCCCTGGCCGTTGGCGGGCTGGGCGGTGAGGGTCCAGGTGTAGTAGCCGCTGGGCAGATGGCCGCCGGTGGCGCTGAATCCGTCCCACTGGACGTCCATGGCGCTGTGCGGACCACCGGAGAAGGTCCGGACGACGGCTCCGGTGGCGTTGTTCCTGATGACCACTTGCCAGGAGGACATCGGCCGGTTCATCTGCCACTGGCCCTTCCACGCCCCGTAGTCGGACGTCGGCCGCACCACCGTGTCCGTGTGGGACTGGATCGGTGCCAGGGGCTCGGTCTCCACTCCGCTCGGAACGAGGTGGATCTTCTTGTCCGGGGCCACGAACGCCGCCGGGCCACCGAACTTGTCCACCGTCCACAGCTGCCCGCGCGTGCTCGCACCCGTGTCGGGCATGTCGCCGATGACCCGCGTGTCGTCGGCCGTGCCGTCCCGGAAGCCGGTCAGGAGCAGCTTGCCGGCCGCCCTGTCGTGGCGTACGAGATAGCCGTCACCGATCAGCGCCTCGCCGGCGGGCACGGGGACGTTCTTCTTCGCCTTCAGGTCCCATACACCCGCAGGACCGGTCGTGCCGCAGGCCCAGTAGAGCCAGCGCCCCACGGCCTGGAGGTCGGTGGCGAGGCAGGTCGCCCCGGTCTTGAGCGTGGTGACGGTGCCGTTGCCGAGGCTCTCGGCCGTGAGCGTGCCGGGGGTCGCCGACTGGGTCCAGTAGGTGGGCCCCCAGACGGTGGCGGCCGGCGTCGTGGAGCGGGTCCGGATCGGCTTGAAGTCCGAGAAGCGGTTGAGGTCACCTACGTACTGCGCCGTGGGATTGGCGCCGTTCGCGATGACGTACCGGCCGGAGACGTCGACGACCTTGACGGACTCCGACGAAAAGCGGACGTAGCCGGTGTCGTGGTAGGGATCCAGTACCGACATGTCCACGCTGCCGAACGACGAACTCAGCCGGTACTCCCTGCCGTCGCCCGACGCGAATGGCACATCGGTGGATTCCCGGCCCCAGGCGATCCAGGAACGCACCCCGGGGGTGAGCTTTGCCCCCTCGGTCGCAATGGGCCTGCGGTGGAACGAGGGGTGGAAACTGCCGTCGATCTCCCGGGTGGCCATCTGCCCTGCCGCGATCGACAGATTGTGCACGCCTGCCGGCAACGGCGGTATGTCCAGGATCGTCTGCGGTGCCGGAACGGCACCGTCGAACCGCCGCAGCGCCCACTGTCCTGAGTCCTCGCCACCCGCCACGATCGCGCTTCCGTCGGCGGCGGTGATCAGGCTCGGGGCGGCGTGCCGCAGCAGCGTCCGGCGCTCGCCGCCGTCGAAGGGGATGGCCTCCAGGCGGTATCCGGCCACATCGGCCATGTTGTTCGGAGTGTTGAGGTCAGACCAGGTGAGGAGCAGCGAATCCCCGGCCACGGCGAGGACCGGCCACTCGTCGCCCACGGATACGAGCGGGATTTCCCTCGGCGTCGACTGGAGATCGCCGCGCGGCAGCCACCGGACCTTCCCTTCGGCGACACGGGAAACGAGCCGGTCCCCGGAAAGCATCATCCGCCCAGAGAAGACCGTGGTCGTCGGTCCGAGCGCGAAAGCGCCCGTCTTGAAATCGAGAATGCCGTAGCGGAGGGGCCCCCCTCCTCCGTCGTAGGACTGGAGCACGACACCCGACTCGTCGGCCGCGTAAGCCCCTGTCGTGATCAACTGGATTCCGGTCGGAACGACGAGGTCCCTCAGTGGCGTAAGAGCCTCGCCCGTCCACTCCAGCAGGTGGTACGCGACCGCGCCCGCCTCCCCGGTCCTCGTCACGAGGTACTGCCCCGCCGTGGCCAGGGCAAGGTGCCCGGCCGGGAGGGCGAAGTCCTTCTTCGTTCCGGCATCGAAATCGAGCGCGCGCCAGTTGCCGCCGCCGAGACTGGTGATGAGAATGTCGGACCCGGTCGAGACCTTCAGGGACGACAGATTGACGAAGTCGTCCGGCACGCTCCGGCTCGTACCGTCCCACCGGGTCCACAGCAGGCCGCTGCCCTCCTGCTTGTGGAGCACACCGGTCGCACCGGCCCAGTACAGGGTCTCGGCACGCGGCAGATAGCGGTCGGACTGGAAGACCACCTGCTCAGGCGGCGCCTCGGCGGCCGTGGCCGGACCCCCGACCGTGGCGGCCAGTCCGGCCGTCAGGCTGACGGCGATCGCGGTGGACAGCAGTCTTCGAGTGCGGATTCGCACGAGGTTCCCTCCCCAGAGAAACCTGTGGGGAGGCCTGTTCGCATGCCCCAGCGCGCCCCTCGCCACAGGTGCGCGGATCGTAACAGCAGCCACAGGGGCAACGGAAGAAAGATTCGAACCCGTTCAAAGGACGGGTGTGGAGGGCGGAGACAGGGAACCGCGAGCGCCGGAAAAGGCACAGGGCCCGCACAAGCACCGAAGTGCTCGTACGGGCCCTGCTTCCGGGTTACGCGATGTCAGCCGTTGCGCTTCCAGCGCGGCTTGTCGTCGCGGCGACCGCCGCCGAACGAGCCGGTGCCGGTGCCGGTGCCCGAGCCGCGGTGGTCGCGGTGGTCGTCGCGGCGGCCGTACGGGCGGTCGTGGCCGCTGGAGCGGAAGCCGCCGCCCGAGGGGCGGTCGTCACGACGGTCGCGGTTGAACGGACGGTCGCTGCCACCGCGGTGGTCACGGCGCTCGAAGCCACGGTCGTTGTCGCGGCGCTGGAAACCGCCCGAGGGACGGTCGTTGTCGCGGCGGTCGCGGTTGAACGGACGGTCGTTGTCACGACGCTCGAAGGAACGGCCACCGCGGTCGTCGCGACGGTCGTCGCGGCGGAAGCCGCCACGGTCGCCTTCCCGGCGGTCGTCACGACGGTCGTTGTCCCGACGGAAACCACCCGACGGGCGGTCGTCGCGGCGGAAACCGCCACGGTCGCCGTCCCGGCGGTCGTCACGACGGTCGTTGTCCCGACGGAAACCACCCGACGGGCGGTCGTTGTCGCGACGGTCGTCACGACGGTCGTTGTCCCGACGGAAACCACCGGACGGACGGTCGTTGTCACGGCGGAAGCCGCCACGGTCGCCGTCCCGGCGGTCGTCGCGACGGAAACCGCCACGGTCGCCGCCACGATCGCCACCGCGGTCGCCACCACGGTCACGGCGCTCGTAGTTGCCGCGCTCGTCGCGGTACGCCGGGCGCTCCTCGCGGGTCTCGCGTACCGGCTCCGCCACGACGGCAGCCGCAGCGACGACCTCGGCCTCGGCCGCCTCCGTCACCTCGGCGACCGCGGCCTCCGGGTCCTCGCCCCGCTCGCGCGCGGCGCGGGCGATCAGGCGGTCGGCCTCCTCGCGGAGTTCGGTGGCTCGGCGCTGGACGCGCTCCAGCTCCTTGGTGAGCTGGGCGACATCGCGCTCGGCCTGCTTGGCGGCGTTGTTCGCGGAGTCGGCCTGGACCTCGGTCAGCGAGCGGGCGCCGGTGATCTCGGCGACCTCCGGGTCGAACGCGCCGGCGCCGCCGACGATGTGGCGCGAGGCGTCGACGCCCGCGTCCTCCATCAGGCGGAAGATCTGGCGGCGCTGGTGCGGGAGCGCCAGCGAGACGACCGTGCCGGACTGGCCCGCACGAGCGGTACGGCCGGAACGGTGCAGGTAGTCCTTGTGGTCACCGGCCGGGTCCACGTTCAGGACCAGGTCGATGCCGTCGACGTGGATACCGCGGGCGGCGACGTCGGTCGCGACGAGCGCGTTGACGTAACCGTCCTTGAAGTCGGCGAGGACGCGGGTACGGGCACCCTGCGTCATGCCGCCGTGCAGCGCGTCGGCCTTCACGCCCGCCTCGACGAGCTGCTCGGCGATACGGTCGGCGCCCAGCTGCGTACGCACGAAGATGATCGTGCGGCCCTTGCGTGCGGCGATCGCGGCCGTGACCGGCGCCTTGTCCTTGGGCTTCACGACGAGGACGTGGTGCGTCATGGTCGTGACGTTGCCCTGGGCGCTGTCGACCTCGTGGCTGACCGGGTTGTTCAGGTAGCGCTTGACCAGCGTGCCGATCTCGTTCTCCATGGTGGCGGAGAAGAGCATGCGCTGGCCGCCCTCGGGCACCTGGTCGAGCAGCTCGGTGACCTCGGGCAGGAAGCCCAGGTCGGACATCTGGTCGGCCTCGTCGAGGACCGCGACCTGGACGTTCTCCAGGGAGCAGGCGCCGCGGTTGATGATGTCGCGCAGTCGGCCCGGGGTGGCGACGAGGATGTCGACGCCGCGCTCGAGCGCGTAGATCTGGTTGCCCATGGACGTACCGCCGCAGACGACCTTGATCTTCAGACCGAGGACATCGCCGTACGGCTGGAGCGCGTCCGCGACCTGCATCGCGAGCTCACGGGTCGGGGTGAGGATGACGGCGCGGGGCTTCTTCTTCTCGGTGTGGCCGCCGGCCAGCGTGGCCAGGGTCGGCAGACCGAAGGAGAGGGTCTTGCCGGAGCCGGTACGGCCACGGCCGAGGATGTCCTTGCCGGCCAGGGCGTCCGGGATGGTCGCGGCCTGGATCGGGAACGGGACGGTGACACCGTTCTGGGCGAGCTTGCGGACGACGCCCTCGGGGAGACCCAGGTCGCCGAAGGTCACCTCGGGAGCCTCAGGGGCCTCGGGAGCCTCGGCCTCGACGGCCGTGTCGACCTCGACAGCGTCGACGATCTCGTCGTTCTCGGGCAGGACGGCACGGTCAGAACTGGAAATGGACATGCGAAATGCGAAACCTTCCGGAGTCTCGGCACGCGCCCAAACTCCGTGAATTCGCAATTCGACCGCCTCAATGCGGTCAGTCACGGCTAGGGAGAGTACGCGCCACGCGGCGCGCTTCTGTGTCGGCGCCGGGCAATGGGATCAAACGATCTACCACCATACGCACCCGAACCCACCGGAGGCAAACCACCACGCTGCGGCTCTCGTCACACCCGTCGGCGCCTCCCGCCCATCGCACGACCGTCACGCGGGCGCCATCTGCGGCGATGCCGTCGGTTCCGCGCGCATTGCCTCCCCGCGCTCGTCGTCGGCCGCCCGCATCCCGCCCATCTGCGTGTCGGCCGCAGGCGACGCGGACGGCGGGTCGGCCGGCTCCCCCGTCGGGTCCGGGTCCGGGCCCGGCGGTGTCGGATCCACGGGCGGGGTCGGCTCACCGGGCGGAGGCGTGGGTTCCACCGGCGGGGTCGGATCGCCCGGGTGCGACGTGGGCCGCTGCGGACCGGCGGGCTTCCCGAGTCCGCCGCCCCCGTGGCCCGCGCCGCCGTTCGACGGCCGCCCGGACGGCGCGACCGACGTGCTCGGGCTCGCCCCGGCCCCCGCGTCCTTGCCGTCGCCCTTGCCCGCGGCCCCGCCGGACCGCGCCGCTCCGCCCATGCCCGTACGCCCATGTCCACCGCCACCGCCCTGCGCGGCTCCGCCGCCGTCGGGCTCGGCCGCGGCCCCTTTCTGCTGCGGGGACTTCGCGGGCGCCCGGTCGCCACCGTCGTCGCCGACGCTCATACAGCCTGCGGAGGCCGCGACCGCCAGGGCGGTGGCGACCCATACGGCACAACGGCCAGGGGCGGACAACTGGCGCACGGGCGGCACCTCCGGGGCACGGGACACGGGTTTCCCTGCCCAACTCCCTTTGCCCCACGAGGGACACGCCCGCAGACCCTTGGGCTAACGCGAGTCCGAGCGCTCGGGCGAGGGCGAGAGCGGGCGCTCGGGCGAGTGCGCGGGCGAACTCATCCGTACCCCAGGGCATGCAGCCGCTCGTCATCGATCCCGAAGTGATGGGCGATCTCATGGACCACCGTGACCTCGGTCTCGGCGACGACGTCCTCCCGCGACTCGCACATCCGCAGCGTCGGCCCCCGGTAGATCGTGATCCGGTCCGGCAACACCCCGGCGTACCACTCACCGCGGTCGGTCAGCGGAGTCCCCTCGTAGAGCCCGAGCAGCTCGGGATCGTCGGCGGTGGGTTCGTCCTCGACGAACACCGCGACGTTGTCCATCAGCCGCGTCAGCTCCGGCGGGATCCTGTCCAGCGCCTCGGCGACCAGTTCCTCGAACTCCTCGCGCGTCATCTCCAGCACCCGGCCATTGTCACGCACATACGTCTCCGTGAGCGGGCATAGCCCGTCCCGAGCCTGGGCATACGGGACCAATGGCCCGCGCTCGTGAACGGTTCCGTGCCCTCCTCACCGGCGTCACGCGCCTCTACCTCCGGGTGCGGTCGCACCGCCACCGATCGCACCGCCACCGATCGCACCGCCACCGGTCGGACCGCCATCGGTCGCGCCCCACCGAGACCCTTGCCGGGATCCCCGCCCTCACCCACACCTCGCGCCCTGGTGCCCGCGCACTCGCCCTGACCGCCGTCGTCCTGACGGGTGCGTGGCTCGGCCTCCTCATCGTCGGGGCCGTCCGTACGCCCGTGGGGCCGATGGACACCACCATGACCCTGCGCCCGTCCCTCACCGGCGGCACGAAGATCAACGTCTCGCCGCTGGGCGCCCTGGAGCTGGACTCCCACGTGGCGCCCATCCGCCTCGACGTCGACGTCGACCGGCTCGACCCGGTCCGCTCCCAGGCCCTCGTCGAGCACCCCGAGCGCCTCTCCGGCCTCCAGGACGAGGTCACCCACGACGTCACGGCCGGCACCCGCGAGCTGGCGTGGCGTTCGTGTGTCGCCGTAGTCTCCGGCGCCACCGCCCTCGGCCTCGCGGTCTACCGCCGCCCGCGCCGCGCCCTCGCCGCCGGCGGCCTCGCACTCGCACTCCTCGCGGCTTCCGGCGTCAGCGCGTACGCCACCTGGAACCCGAAGTCCGTACTGGAACCGAAGTTCTCCGGACTCCTGTCATCGGCCCCCTCCGTCGTCGGCAACGCACGCTCGATCGTCACCGAATTCGACGTCTACCAGAAGGAGTTGGCACGCCTGGTCACCAACGTCACCAAGCTGTACGACGCGACGTCCACGCTCCCCGTCTACCAGCCGGACCCCGGCACGATGCGCGTCCTGCACGTCTCCGACGTCCACCTCAACCCGGCGGCGTGGCACATCATCGGCTCGCTCGTGGAGCAGTACGAGATCGACGTCGTCATCGACTCCGGCGACACCATGGACCACGGCACCGCCGCCGAGAACGCCTTCCTCGACCCGATCCCCGACCTCGGCGCGCCCTACGTCTGGGTCCGCGGCAACCACGACTCACTCACCACCCAGCGGTACCTGGAGGGCCTCAAGAACGTCCACGTCCTCGACGACGGCCGTGCGATCACCGTCGCGGGCCTGCGGGTGGCGGGCACCGGCGACCCCCAGTTCACCCCGGACCGCTCGACCCGGCCCCAGGGCGACCCCGCCGAGAGCATGGCCGGAATCCGCCTCGCCTCCGCCCTCCGCGACCAGCGCCGCGCGGGCACCCCCGTCGACATCGCCGTCGCGCACAACCCCGTGGCCGCCCGTGAGACCGACGGCGAGGTCCCCCTCGTCCTGGCCGGCCACGTCCACCACCGCGAGACCGAGCTCCTCCCCCTCGGAACCCGCCTCAAGATCGAGGGCTCCACGGGCGGCGGCGGCCTGCGCGCGGTCCAGAACGACGAACCCGAGAAGGTCCGCGCCTCCGTCCTCTACCTCGACCGGACCACCCGCCGCCTCCAGGCCTGGGACGAGATCACCCTGGGCGGCCTCGGCCTCACGACGGCCGAGGTCAGCCGCCACCTGGCCGGCCCCGAACCCTCCGGCGGGCCGACTCCCGCCTCCCCGTCGGCGACGCCACCCGAGTGACCTCGGCCGCGCCTTTCCGCAGCCGAGCCCGGGCCCCTGCCGCGCCTGCGCGCCAGCCCTTCCGGGGGGTCGGCCCCCGGCCCCCCGCCGTGTCCTCCCGTGGGCCGACCCCCCGGCCCCCGAAAAGCGTTTTGGCGATAGCTCCCCGCATCCCATATGCTTCTCACGTCCCCGACGCGCTGAGAAGCGCCCAGGTGGGCCCTTAGCCCTCATCGTCTAGTGGCCCAGGACGCCGCCCTTTCAAGGCGGTAGCACGGGTTCGAATCCCGTTGGGGGCACGCATCACCGTGTGCGAGACTGTCTCTCGCACAATGCATCACCCTGGTCCTGTGGAGCAGTTTGGAGTGCTCGCCACCCTGTCAAGGTGGAGGCCGCGGGTTCAAATCCCGTCAGGACCGCTGCAGCTCGCAAGAGCTGCGTGGCTGGGTAGCTCAGTTGGTACGAGCGTCCGCCTGAAAAGCGGAAGGTCGCCGGTTCGACCCCGGCCCCAGCCACCGCCCCTGAATAGGGAAAACGCCCGCCCGAGGCTTCTCGGAGCGGGCGTTTCGCTTTTCGTACGCCAGCACCTTCCTGCTGCGGGGGTGAGGGATCCGTATCCACGGACCTCACCTCCGGCGCTACACCCGCTCGCGGCGGCGCCACCCCCGGACCGCCGGCCCGATCGCGACGACCGCGACGACAAGAACCAGCAGGACCCGGTCCGGGACCGCGCGGCCCAGGCCGGCGGCCCGCGACGCGGACCGTGCGGCCGCGCAGCCATGTGCGCGCGCCCAGCTCGTAGCGTTCCCAGAGGAGCGCGAGGGCGAAGAGCGGGACCGCCATACCGAGGGCGTAGACGGCGAGGAGCAGGCCGCCGTAGGCGGGGCTGCCGCTGAGGGCCGCGACCGTGAGGACGCTGCCGAGGATCGGGCCCGCGCAGAAGCCGGCCAGGCCGTAGACCGCACCGAGCGCGTGGACGGAGACTGCGGTCGTGGGCCGGATCCGGCCGCTGACCTCGGCGAGGCGACGCCACGCGCAGCCGCGCCGCTCGTCCCCGCGGCCAGCAGGACCCCGAACAGCACCGCCGCCGCCGGCGCGATCACGGCCGCGAAGACGTCGCGGCCCCGGCGGCTGCTTGCGCTGGGCATGGGCGGGCGGTCGCCTGATCTTGGGTGTGCCGCACTCGTACGGGCCGTCGGACCCCGGGCCCCGGGCCGCCGGGGCCGCGAAGTCTGCGCGTCCGGCCGGGCGACCCCGCGTCGCACCGCGGTCGGACCGCGCCGTCACCGTAAATGGGTTCGCCAGTCCGCTCGCACGGGTGCGATCCTGGGTTCCGTATGTCTACTTCCTTCGCCGATCTCCAGACCCAGCTGGCCGAGCTCTCGCTGCGCGACGCGCACCGGCTCGGCCGGCGGCTCGAAGGCACCCGCCGGATCCGTAAGCCCGAGGCGCGGCAGGCCGTGCTGGACGAGATCGCGGCCGAGGCCGCCAAGGCCGCTGCCCGCACCGCCGAGCGCGCGGGGCGGGTGCCCGAGGTCACGTACCCCGAGCAGCTGCCGGTCAGTCAGAAGAGGGACGAGATCCTCGCGGCGATACGGGACCACCAGGTCGTGATCGTCGCCGGTGAGACCGGCTCCGGCAAGACCACGCAGATCCCCAAGATCTGTCTGGAGCTCGGCCGGGGCGTGCGCGGCATGATCGGGCACACCCAGCCGCGCCGGATCGCCGCCCGCACGGTCGCCGAGCGCGTCGCCGAGGAGCTCCGCACCCCGCTCGGCGAGGCCGTCGGCTGGAAGGTCCGCTTCACCGACCAGGTGGGGCAGGACACGTTCGTCAAGCTCATGACGGACGGCATCCTGCTCGCGGAGATCCAGACGGACCGCGAGCTGCGCGCGTACGACACGCTCATCATCGACGAGGCCCACGAGCGCAGCCTCAACATCGACTTCCTGCTCGGCTATCTGGCCCAGCTGCTGCCCAAGCGGCCGGACCTCAAGGTCGTCATCACCTCCGCGACGATCGATCCCGAGCGCTTCTCGCGCCACTTCGGCAACGCGCCGATCGTCGAGGTCAGTGGGCGTACGTATCCCGTCGAGGTCCGCTACCGGCCCCTCCTGGAGGAGGACGGCGAGGAGTCCGACCGCGACCAGATCACCGCCATCTGCGACGCCGTCGACGAGCTGCAGTCCGAGGGCCCCGGCGACGTGCTGGTCTTCCTCTCCGGCGAGCGCGAGATCCGCGACACCGCGGACGCGCTCAACAAGAAGAACCTCCGCCACACCGAGGTCCTCCCGCTCTACGCCCGCCTCTCGCACGCCGAGCAGCACCGCGTCTTCCAGGCGCACACCGGCCGCCGTATCGTCCTCGCGACGAACGTCGCAGAGACGTCGCTCACGGTCCCCGGCATCAAGTACGTCATCGACCCGGGCACCGCCCGTATCTCCCGCTACAGCCATCGCACCAAGGTCCAGCGCCTCCCCATCGAGGCCATCAGCCAGGCCAGCGCCAATCAGCGCAAGGGCCGCTGCGGCCGTACGTCCGACGGCATCTGCATCCGGCTCTACTCCGAGGACGACTTCCTGTCCCGCCCGGAGTTCACGGACGCGGAGATCCTCCGTACGAACCTGGCGTCCGTCATCCTCCAGATGACCGCCGCCGGCCTCGGCGAAATCGAGAAGTTCCCCTTCATCGACCCGCCGGACCACCGCAACATCCGCGACGGTGTGCAGCTCCTGCAGGAGCTGCACGCGCTGGACCCCGCGCAGAAGGATCCGAAGAAGCGGCTGACGCAGATGGGCCGCAAGCTCGCGCAGCTGCCCGTCGACCCGCGTCTGGCCCGGATGGTCATCGAGGCCGACAAGAACGGCTGTGTCCGCGAGGTCATGGTCATCGCGGCCGCCCTCTCCATCCAGGACCCGCGCGAGCGGCCCGCCGACAAGCAGGCCCAGGCCGACCAGCAGCACGCCCGCTTCAAGGACGAGACGAGCGACTTCCTCGCCTTCCTCAACCTCTGGCGGTACATCCGCGAGCAGCAGAAGGAGCGCGGCTCCTCCAGCTTCCGCCGGATGTGCAAGCAGGAGTACCTGAACTTCCTGCGCATCCGCGAATGGCAGGACATCTACGCGCAGCTGCGTACGGTCGCCAAGCAGATGGGCATCCACCTCAACGAGGACGACGCCCCCGACCAGCAGGTGCACATCTCGCTGCTCGCGGGCCTCCTGTCCCACATCGGCATGAAGGACATCAAGGAGGGCGCGAAGAACGAGTACCTGGGCGCGCGCAACGCGAAATTCGCGGTCTTCCCCGGGTCCGCCCTCTTCAAGAAGCCCCCGCGCTTCATCATGTCCGCCGAGCTGGTCGAGACGTCCCGCCTCTGGGCCCGGGTCAATGCGAAGGTCGAGCCGGAGTGGATCGAGCCGCTCGCCGGGCATCTGATCAAGCGCACGTACAGCGAGCCGCACTGGGAGAAGGACCAGGCGGCGGTGATGGCGTACGAGAAGGTCACGCTGTACGGCGTCCCGATCGTCGCCCAGCGCAAGGTCAACTACGGACGGATCGACCCGGAGACGAGCCGCGAGCTGTTCATCCGCAACGCGCTCGTCGAGGGCGACTGGCGTACGCACCACAAGTTCTTCGCCGACAACCGCAAACTCCTCACCGAGGTCGAGGAGTTGGAGCACCGTGCCCGGCGCCGCGGCATCCTCGTGGACGACGAGACGCTGTTCGACTTCTACGACCGGCGAGTGCCCGAGCACGTCGTGTCGGGCGCGCACTTCGACTCGTGGTGGAAGCACAAGCGCCACGAGGAGCCCGAGCTCCTCGACTTCGAGCGCGAGATGCTCATCAACGAGAAGGCCGGGGCGGTCACCAAGGACGACTACCCCGACTCGTGGCAGCAGGGGCAGCTGAAGTTCCGGGTCACGTACCAGTTCGAGCCCGGCGCGGACGCGGACGGCGTCACCGTCCACATCCCGCTCCAGGTCCTCAACCAGGTCACGGACGAGGGCTTCGACTGGCAGATCCCGGGTCTGCGCGAAGAGGTCGTCACGGAGCTGATCCGTTCCCTCCCGAAGCCGATCCGCCGCCATTACGTGCCCGCACCGAACTACGCGAAGGCCTTCCTGGAGCGGGCCGTGCCGCTGCAGGAGCCGCTGCCGGTCACGTTGGCGCGTGAGCTTCAGCGCATGGTCGGCGTGCCGGTCACGGGCGACGACTTCGATCTCTCGAAGATCCCGGACCACCTGAAGATCACGTTCCGGATCATTGACGAGCGCCGGCGCAAGCTCGCCGAGGACAAGGACCTGGAGGCGCTCCGGCTGCAGCTGAAGCCCAAGGCCCGCCAGGCCCTCTCCAAGGCCGCCGCGGCCACCGCCGAGCGCTCGGGCGGGGCCGCCGTCGAGCGCACGGGCCTCACCGACTGGACGATCGGCACGCTGACGAAGGTCTTCGAGACCCGGCGCGCGGGCCAGCCCGTGAAGGCGTACCCGGCCCTCGTCGATCAGGGCGAGACCGTCGCCGTACGCCTCTTCGACACCGAGGCGGAGCAGGCGCAGGCGATGTGGCAGGGCACGCGGAAGCTGATCCTGCTGAACATCCCGGTCAACCCGGCGAAGTTCGCGTCCGAGCGGCTGACGAACCAGCAGAAGCTCGCCCTCTCGCGCAATCCGCACGGCTCCATCCAGGCGCTCTTCGAGGACTGCGCGACCGCGGCGGCGGACAAGCTGATCGCCGACCACGGCGGTCCCGCGTGGGACGAGGAATCGTTCCGGAAGCTGTACGACAAGGTCCGCGCAGACCTGGTGGACACGACCGTACGGACCGTGGACCAGGTCGGACAGATCCTGGCCGCCTGGCAGGCCTGTGAGCGCCGTCTCAAGGCCACGAACAGCCTGGCCCTCGTCAGCAACGTCCAGGACGTACGGGAGCAGCTGGCCGCCCTCGTGCCGGCCGGCTTCGTGACGAGGACGGGCCTGCGACGGCTGCCCGACCTGATGCGCTACCTGATCGCGGTGGACCGCCGGCTGCAGCAGATGCCGACGGCCGCCCAGCGCGACACGACGCGCATGGAGAAGGTCCACGAGATGCAGGACGAGTACGCCTGGCTCCTGGAGCAGCTGCCCAAGGGGCGGCCGGTGCCGCAGGAGGTCCTGGACATCCGCTGGATGATCGAGGAGCTGCGCGTGAGCTACTTCGCCCATGCCCTCGGCACGGCGTACCCCGTGTCCGACAAGCGCATCGTCAAGGCGATCGACGCGGCGGCGCCGTGAGCGGCAGTGACGCGGCCGTCGCCTTGAGTGAGTTCGACCGCACCGTCTGACCTGCTGTACAGTCTCTCTCGCAGCCGAGGAAGTACGGAGCTGCGAAACCTGGTCCTGTGGAGCAGTTTGGAGTGCTCGCCACCCTGTCAAGGTGGAGGCCGCGGGTTCAAATCCCGTCAGGACCGCAACAACGAAGGCCCCTCGTACCGATTGGTGCGAGGGGCCTTCGGCATGCAGGCCCCTCGCGGCGCAGGCCCGGGGCCGCGCCCGCGGCGGAGCCGCAATCGGACACAGCAAATCCCGTCAGGACCGCAGCAACGAAGGCCCGGCACCGCTTGGTGCGGGGCCTTCTGGCGTATTGACGGGGCCACTTGCCGCCGGTACCCAGTCAAGACAGGGGTAGGGCCCCCGACCGCGGAGGTGGCGCATGGCGGCATCCACAGCGAGGCACGAGACCCGGGCGCTGCTGCGCGCCCATCTGGCGGCCGTCTCCGGCTATCGGCACCTCACCCAGCACTGTCCGGTGTGCCATCGACTGCTGCGCCTCGCCATGGACGCTATGGACACCGTGGACGCCATGGACGCCATGGACGCTATGGACACCGTGGACGCCATGGACGCAAGGGGCGCCGTGGACACCGTGGACGCCATGGACGCAAGGGACGCCTTCGAACCCATCGAGCGGGCCGAGAGGTCCGCCGAGGGCGACGCCTCGACCCGGCCTCCGGGCATGTGACGGGAGTCACCGAACGAATTTCCAGAACGGCGGAACTTACACACCCCCTACAACCACCCAATTTAATATGTGCAATTGCACCTGTCTGGGGGCCACTTCACGCCACTCCGAGCGACCCCTTGGCCAACGCATCGCCGCCCCGCGGCGCCGGCCGTGCGCGCACAAAAAAGATCGCGCTGGACCCGGCGGAGTCCAGCGCGATCGACGACGAAACCTGTTGGGGCAGGCGCCCGCCGTGTCGAGCTCTGTTTCGGGCTGCGGGGTTGGGGGTCCCGCTATGCCCTGCTATCGGGGTGTCAGGCCTCGCTGCGCTGCTGCGGAATACCCGCAAGCAGTGCGCGGACCTCTGCCTCGCGGTACCGGCGGTGTCCACCGAGCGTACGGATGGACGTGAGCTTGCCAGCCTTGGCCCAGCGAGTGACCGTCTTCGGGTCCACGCGGAACATCGTGGCAACCTCAGCCGGGGTCAGCAGCGGCTCGGCATCAGGGGTGCGAGCGGTCATGAGCGGCCTCCTCGGGAGAACCGAACCTTCTCGGTTCTTTCCTCTAAATTCTGCACCTTGACCCACGTTGCCCGAAATGGCAGACGCGGGCCGAGTCGGTTATAGGACGAACGGCTTGTCCTCGGCACTACAACTACACCATCTGTCCAGCCACGTCGGCCAAACCGATGGAATTGCCCTCTCAGGTGTTCATCAGCGGCGGAAGCCGATGGACCATGCCATAACGGACAGTCACGTCACAGTGACGATCAGTCACAGAGCGATCAGGAGTCATCAGACCCCCCATAGAGTGCAATGCTGAGCAATCCGCCTTTTATGTAGACGGAAGGAACCCTCCCCGGACTCCTTGTCCTATTTTGGCACGAGGGTGGGCGATGGACGCAAGAAGCGACTTAGTGCTGTCCGTCACGCTTGAGCCAAAGGCCCGGATCGGGACCTACGTCCCGTCGCTCCCCGTTCAGGAGTTCGCCGCCGTTACGTCAGTTCGCGAACTGACGGTGCCGCACCGCTCGCCACCGCTCGCTCAGCCGCCCGTACGCCTCGCCCGCACCGTCGCCGTCGCCGGCCCTGAGCGCCGCGATCCCCTCGGCGAGGTCCGCCGCCGAGCGGTCGTCGGCGAGCTCCTCCGGGGAGAGCGCGTGGACGAGCCCGCCGTAGTCGAGCTCGACCAGCGAGCGCGGGTGGAATTCCTCCATCCACTTCCCCACATCTACCAGGCCCTCGGTCAGCGGCCCCTCGTCGATCGTCTCCCTCAGCGTCTTCAGTGCCCGCGCGAGCCTGCGCCTGGCCTGCACCATCGGCGTCCGGTAGCGCAGGGTGGGCGGCACCCCGGGCACGTCCCCGGGCTCGTACTCGCGCTCCTCGTCCGCGAAGAGCGTGAACCAGCGCACCGGCACCTGCCACACCGCCGTCCTGATCCACGGCCGGGCGTCGGGGTTGCGCTCGCGCCACGCCTCGTAGTCCGCCGCGGCCTGCCCGCGCACCACGGGCGGCAGCACCGCGTCCAGCACCGGCGCCGGCAGCAGGGCGGTCAGCTCCTCCAGCGCCAGCCAGCCGCGCAGCCGGGTGCGCCAGGGACAGACGCAGACCACCCCGTCCACCTCCGTGACGAAGGCGTCCGCGCTCTCGTGGACCGGCACCGGCACGGGAGGGGTCGGCAGCAAGTCCGCCAGTGAGCGTCGGAGTTCGTCCTGCGCCGTGGGCGTACGGTCGCCGCGGGCGTAGCGCGCCCAGTGGCTCCGCTCCGGCTCGGGAAAGGCCGCCAACGGCTCGTACACCCGCAGGTAGGAGGCATAGGGGACGAGCACAGAAGTGACGGCCGGCATGTCGCAAATCCTTCCACGCGCGTACTCCGGGAGGGGGTGATCCTGGGCACTGGGTCGGATCTACGCACCCGTAGGACTTACTCTCTTGCCCACCGGGTCCCTCCCCACCCGCAGGAGGGCCCTCAAATCGCCGCTTCGTACTTGGGAGTCACCACCGTGACCGATGTGACCGACGGCGTCCTGCACACCCTGTTCCATTCGGACCAGGGGGGCCACGAGCAAGTCGTGCTGTGCCAGGACCGCGCCACTGGCCTGAAGGCCGTCATCGCCATCCACTCGACCGCCCTGGGCCCCGCCCTCGGCGGCACGCGCTTCTACCCCTACGCCTCCGAGGAAGCGGCCGTCGCCGACGCGCTGAACCTCTCGCGCGGGATGTCGTACAAGAACGCCATGGCCGGTCTCGACCACGGCGGCGGCAAGGCCGTGATCATCGGAGACCCGGAACTGATCAAGACCGAGGAGCTGCTGCTGGCCTACGGCCGGTTCGTGGCATCGCTCGGCGGCCGGTACGTCACGGCCTGTGACGTCGGCACGTACGTCGCCGACATGGACGTCGTCGCGCGCGAGAACCGCTGGACCACGGGCCGGTCCCCCGAGAACGGCGGCGCGGGCGACTCGTCCGTCCTCACCGCGTACGGCGTCTTCCAGGGCATGCGCGCCTCCGCGCAGCACGAGTGGGGCGACCCGACGCTGCGCGGCCGCAAGGTCGGTGTCGCCGGCGTCGGCAAGGTCGGCCACTACCTGGTCGAGCATCTGCTGGAGGACGGCGCCGAGGTCGTCATCACGGACGTACGGGAAGAGTCGGTGCGCCGCATCACCGAGAAGTTCCCGCAGGTCCAGGTGGCCGAGGACACGGACGCGCTGATCCGCACCGAGGGCCTGGACATCTACGCCCCGTGCGCGCTCGGCGGTGCGCTGAACGACGCCACCGTGCCCGTGCTGACCGCGCGGATCGTCTGCGGCGCGGCCAACAATCAGCTCGCGCACCCCGGTGTCGAGAAGGACCTCGCCGACCGCCACATCCTCTACGCACCGGACTACGTCGTGAACGCGGGCGGAGTCATCCAGGTCGCCGACGAGCTCCACGGGTTCGACTTCGACCGGTGCAAGGCGAAGGCGTCGAAGATCTTCGACACCACGCTGGCCATATTCGCACGTGCGAAGGCGGATGGCATTCCGCCGGCCGCGGCGGCCGACCGGATCGCCGAGCAGCGGATGGCGGAGGCGCGCCGCCGCTGAGCCCCACGGCCATGGACACGGCCATGGACACGGCCTTGGACACGGTCACGACACGGCCATGACACGGCCGGGGAACGGGTCACCGCCGACCGGGGAGACAAGACTCACGCCGGTCGGCGGGTCGACCGCCAAGAAGAGGTTAAAATCGCGGTTGACCAGCGAGGACAGAGCTCCTTGCCGGTTCTGTGAGGTGGCATGTCATGCGGGCGGCGTACCGTATGGCCGCGGAAGCAGGTACCGTTGAAGCTCTACGGACCGGTCTCTCCAAGGAGAGCCCGTTCCGAATCATGAACGCGTGTCAAGACTCTGGGGCCGTCGAGCCCCGTCACCGAGGGGGTCGAGCCATGGGGCGCGGCCGGGCCAAGGCCAAGCAGACGAAGGTCGCCCGCCAGCTGAAGTACAACAGCGGCGGGACTGACCTGTCGCGTCTGGCCAACGAGCTGGGCGCATCGACTTCGAGTCCGATTTCGAGCCAGCCGCCGAACGCTGAGCCGTTCGAGGACGACGAGGAAGACGACCCGTACGCCCGCTACGCGGAGCTGTACAACGATGACGAGGACGACGAGGAGGACGACGAGTCCTCGCCCTCGCAGCGTCGCGGCGCTTGACGCGAGCACACTTTGAAACCCGGTCCGGGGCCTCGCCCCGGACCGGGTTCTGTGCTGTTCAGCCGGCGTAGTCGCCGACCAGGGCGGCGCCCGTGGTGTGCTCGCCGCGCTCCGTGATCTCGCCGGCGACCCAGGCGTCGACGCCACGGTCGGCGAGGGTCGTCAGCGCCACGTCGACCGACTCCTGCGGCACGACGGCGATCATGCCGACGCCCATGTTGAGGGTCTTCTCCAGCTCCAGCCGCTCGACCTGGCCGGCGGTGCCGACGACGTCGAAGACCGCGCCCGGTGCCCAGGTGGACCGGTCGACGACCGCGTGCAGGCTGTCGGGGACGACGCGGGCCAGGTTCGCCGCGAGCCCGCCGCCGGTGATGTGGCTGAAGGCGTGCACCTCGGTCGTGCGGGTCAGCGCCAGGCAGTCCAGCGAGTAGATCTTGGTGGGCTCCAGCAGCTCCTCGCCGAGGGTGCGGCCGAACTCCGGGATCTCACGGTCGAGCGTCCAGCCGGCGCGGTCGAAGACCACGTGGCGGACGAGCGAGTACCCGTTCGAGTGAAGGCCGGAGGACGCCATGGCGATGACCGCGTCCCCCGTACGGATGCGATCCGCGCCCAGCAGCCGGTCGGCCTCCACCACGCCCGTACCGGCGCCCGCGACATCGAAGTCGTCCGGACCCAGCAGGCCGGGGTGCTCGGCGGTCTCACCGCCCACGAGGGCCGTGCCGGCCAGCACACAGCCCTCGGCGATGCCCTTCACGATGGCGGCGACGCGCTCGGGGTGGACCTTGCCGACGCAGATGTAGTCGGTCATGAAGAGCGGCTCGGCACCGCAGACGACGATGTCGTCCATGACCATCGCGACGAGGTCGTGGCCGATCGTGTCGTAGACGCCCATCCGGCGGGCCAGATCGACCTTCGTGCCGACGCCGTCGGTGGCGGACGCGAGCAGCGGGCGCTCGTAGCGCTTGAGCGCGGAGGCGTCGAAGAGGCCGGCGAAGCCGCCGATGCCCCCGAGAACCTCGGGGCGCTGCGCCTTCTTCACCCACTCCTTCATGAGCTCGACGGCGCGGTCGCCCGCTTCGATGTCGACGCCCGCGGCCGCGTAGGAAGCACCAGTGTCCGGGGACGGAGTCGCCTGATCAGACGCAGCAGACATTGCCTGAGATCTTTCGATTGGTTGTGACGGGGCCTGACTACGGACGCCGGAGCGCGTCGGCGGCATCGGCGCCGCCCGCAAGCTCGGTCTCCAGCAGCTGCTTGCCCAGCAGCTCGGGGTCGGGCAGCTCCATCGGGTACTCGCCGTCGAAGCAGGCACGGCACAGGTTCGGCTTGGCGATGGTGGTCGCCTCGATCATGCCGTCGATGGAGATGTACGAGAGGGAGTCGGCGCCGAGCGAGGTGCCGATCTCCTCGATGGTCATGCCGTTGGCGATGAGCTCGGCGCGGGTGGCGAAATCGATGCCGAAGAAGCACGGCCACTTCACGGGCGGGGACGAGATCCGGATGTGGACCTCGGCCGCGCCGGCCTCACGGAGCATCCTGACCAGGGCACGCTGGGTGTTGCCGCGGACGATCGAGTCGTCGACGACCACCAGGCGCTTGCCCTTGATGACTTCCTTGAGCGGGTTCAGCTTGAGGCGGATGCCGAGCTGGCGGATGGTCTGCGACGGCTGGATGAAGGTCCGGCCGACGTACGCGTTCTTGACCAGTCCCGCGCCGTAGGGGATTCCGGAGGCCTCCGCGTAGCCGATCGCGGCGGGGGTGCCGGACTCCGGTGTCGCTATGACGAGGTCGGCGTCGGCGGGCGCTTCCTTCGCGAGGCGGCGGCCCATCTCCACACGGGAGAGGTAGACGTTGCGGCCGGCGATGTCGGTGTCGGGGCGCGCGAGGTACACGTACTCGAAGACACAGCCCTTGGGCTTCGCTTCTGCGAATCGAGAGGTGCGCAGACCGTTCTCGTCGATCGCGATGAGCTCGCCCGGCTCGATCTCGCGGACGAAGCTCGCGCCGCAGATGTCGAGGGCGGCGGTCTCGGAGGCGACCACCCAGCCGCGCTCCAGCCGGCCGAGGACCAGCGGGCGGATGCCCTGCGGGTCGCGGGCGGCGTAGAGCGTGTGCTCGTCCATGAAGACGAGGGAGAAGGCGCCCTTGACCTGGGGCAGGATCTTGGCGGCCGCGTCCTCGACGGTCAGCGGCTTGCCGTCGGCATCGGTCTGCCCGGCGAGCAGCGCGGTGACGAGGTCGGTGTCGTTGGTGGCGGCGACCTGGGTGGCGCGGCCGTCCTTACGGGGCAGGTCGGCAACCATCTCGGCGAGCTGCGCCGTGTTGACCAGGTTGCCGTTGTGGCCGAGCGCGATCGAGCCGTGGGCCGTGGCCCGGAAGGTCGGCTGCGCGTTCTCCCACACGGAGGCACCCGTGGTCGAGTAGCGGGCGTGACCGACCGCGATATGACCCTGGAGGGAGCCGAGGGAGGTCTCGTCGAAGACCTGGGACACGAGGCCCATGTCCTTGAAGACGAGGATCTGGGAGCCATTGCTTACCGCGATACCCGCGGATTCCTGGCCCCGGTGTTGGAGGGCATAGAGCCCGAAGTAAGTGAGCTTGGCGACCTCTTCGCCCGGAGCCCAGACACCGAAGACGCCGCAAGCGTCCTGGGGGCCCTTCTCACCGGGGAGCAGGTCGTGGTTGAGTCGTCCGTCACCACGTGGCACGCCACCGAGTGTAGGCGAGATCGACCACTGGTCCGAATTGGGGACGGGCGGCGGACAGTAGTTGACCCCCTCGGATGTTCACACAAAAGCCGCGTAATGAAGCCTTTGGGGGGTCCTACGGGCGAGTAAGGGGCACCTGGGGGCGTGCCGCACATCACTCTCCGCATGGTCCCTACGGGCCCCGTGTGTCCGTCCTCAGGTTCCGGACGGGCTCGAACCGGGCCCGGCACCGCCAGGGCGGGCGTACGCCTGGCCGGGGGTCCCCGTCGCCGCCAGTCCCTCGCCGTTCTTCGCGGTGAGGGACAGGCCGCGGTGCTGCAGCTCGTACGTCACCGTGCCCTGCAGGACCTTGGCCACGGCCCGCTCGAGGGTCATCTCGGGGCCCGGGCACATCCTGCGCGTGGTGGCCGGCCGGCCGAAAGTGATCTCGGATCCGGAGATCTTCGCGGTGCCGCGGAAGGTGTTGCAGCCGAGGCTGCCGTACACGGAACCGTCCTTGCCGAAGACGAAGTGCGCCTTCTTCTCCGTGCCTGCCGGCAGCGAGGTCGCGATGTCGCCCGTCACCAGGGACGTGACGGTCCACTCGGTGCCGACGAGCGGGGCGTCGGCCTGCCTGATCAGGGCGATGGAGTCACCGTTCGCCGTCGTCAGCGTGAGGTTGTCCTTGTCCGACAGCTTCGCCGTGAGCTTGCCGGAGAACGCCTTGGTCATCGCCTTTTCGAAGGCCTCCAGGTCCTTCGGGCAGCCCATCTCCGTCATCTCGCCCGGTCGGACCGTGATCGTGTCACCCTCGACGGTGACATCGGCACCGAAGTGGTTGCAGCCGTAGTTGCCCGTGGCCCGGCCCTTGGTGTCGATCTCGATATGGGCACCTTCGGGGGCTGCCGTCTTCTTTCCCTCGACGGTGACGCTGTGGACGGTCCAGTGGATGCCGGTGACGGGCACCTCGGGCCCTACGGAACCGCCCGCGCCGTCCGAGCCCGCACCGGAGCCCGAACCCGCGCCACAGGCGGTGAGCGAGAGGAGGGCGGTCACGGCTGCCGCGACGGAAACGATCGGCTTGGTTCGCATGCCGGTCTGACGGAACGGCTGTGACACCGGTTCCCTCCTCAGCCCAGCAGGGGCAGCAGCCCGGACAGATCGGCCCGCTCCCCGCTCGCGCTCACCTTCGCCGCGCCGACCGCCTCGCCCCACCCCGCACGCCCCGCCGCCAGCCGGATCCAGGTCAGCGGGTCCGTCTCGACGACGTTCGGCGGGGTGCCACGCGTGTGCCTGGGGCCCTCGACGCACTGCACCACGGCGTACGGAGGGATCCGCACCTCCACCGAACCGCCGGGTGCCTTCACGGCGAGCGCGTCCGCGAGCAGCCGTACGCAGGCGGCGACCGCCTGCCGGTCGTACGGGACACCGAGACCGGTCGCGTCGTTCAAATCGTCGGTGTGGACGACGAGTTCGACGGTGCGGGTGACCAGGTAGTCGCCGAGCCGCATCGCCCCCATCCGGGCCTGGATCAGCCGGTCGTCGGGGGTCGCCGCCAGGGTGTCGGCGAGCTCCGCGGCGGTGCGCTCGTACAGCGCGTGCAGCGCGTCGAGGCCCTGGGCCACGTCGGCGATCGCGCGCGTGTCCTCGTCGATCGCCCCTGCCCGCTCGGCCGTCGTGAACGGCCAGTCCAACAACCCGACTTCCCGCTGCGCCGGCTCCGGCCGGGCGACGTTCCGGACGACGGACCCGACCGCCAGCGCGAAATGGGCGGCCAGCTCACGCACGGTCCAGTCGCCCAGCCGGGTGGGCAGGGCGAGCTGCTCGGGAGTCAACGTCCGCACCGCCTCCCGCACATGCCCGAACTGCGTGAGCACGGCGGCACGGATCTTGGCGGAGTCGTAGCTGCGGGTGCGCTTCTTGGCCGGGGACATGGGGGCGAGGGTAATCGCTGCCGCATGGCAGGGCCCACGGACCCGGCGGAAGATGGAGGCGAGCGGACCTACTGGCACGAAAGGCGTGAAACAACCATGGCCGAGCACCCGGACGCCGCCCTGGTCCGCCAGGGCTACGACGCGTTCAACAAGGGCGACATGGAGGCACTCGCCTCCCTGATGACGTCGGACTGCACCCATCACGCGCCGGGCGGGAGCCGGCTCTCCGGACACTTCAAGGGTCGGGACAACGTCCTGGCCATGTACCGCGAGATGCATGAGCTCACAGGTGGCAGCATGCGCGTCGAGCTCGAAGGCGTCTTCCCCGACGGACGCGGGCACGCCATGTCCGTACACAAGATCTACGCCGAGCGCGGGGACCGCGGCATAGAGATGCGGGGCGGGCTCTTCTTCACGATCGTCGGCGGCAAGATCTCCGACATCGACGAGTGCGTCGAGAGCATCGAGGAAATGGACTCCTTCTGGGACACGCCCGCTTAGGCCGTGTCTTGGGACCAGCGCCGACCGCCCCGAAAGGCACGACAGCAGCCCCCGTACGTACGGGGGCTGCTGTCGTTGCTCGTGTCATGCTCGGCGTGCTGGTGCGCCGGGCCGGGTGCGTCAGGCGAGCAGAGCCGGAATGGTCTCCTCGTGCGAGGTACGCAGCTCGCCCAGCGGAATGCCGAACGCGCCCTGCACCTCCACCGCGTCCCCGTCGACGACACCGATCCGCGTCGCCGGCAGACCCCGCGCAGCGCACATGTCGGTGAAGCGGAGCTCCTCGCTGCGCGGGACGGCGACGACCGCGCGGCCCGCCGACTCGCTGAACAGGAACGTGAAGGCGTCCAGGCCGTCGGGGACGACCAGGCGAGCGCCCTTTCCGCCACGCAGGCACGACTCGGTGACCGCCTGGATCAGACCGCCGTCCGACAGGTCGTGCGCCGCGTCGATCATGCCGTCGCGGGAGGCGGAGATCAGGATGTCGCCGAGCAGCCTCTCCCGGTCCAGGTCGACCTTCGGCGGCAGACCGCCGAGGTGGTCGTGGATCACCTGCGACCAGGCCGAACCGCCGAACTCCTCGCGCGTGTCGCCCAGCAGGTAGAGCAGCTGGCCCTCCTCGGCGAACGCGATCGGCGTACGGCGCGTGACGTCGTCGATCACACCGAGCACGGCCACGACCGGGGTCGGGTGGATCGCCGTCTCGCCCGTCTGGTTGTAGAGCGAGACATTGCCGCCGGTCACCGGCGTGCCGAGCTGCAGGCAGCCGTCCGCGAGACCACGGGTGGCCTCGGCGAACTGCCACATGACGGCCGGGTCCTCGGGCGAGCCGAAGTTCAGGCAGTCCGAGATCGCCAGCGGCTTCGCGCCCGACGCGGCCACATTGCGGTACGCCTCGGCCAGCGCGAGCTGCGCGCCCGTGTACGGGTCGAGCTTCGCGTACCGGCCGTTGCCGTCCGTGGCGACCGCGACACCGAGGTTGGTGTCGGGGTCGATCCGGACCATGCCGGAGTCCTCGGGCTGGGCGAGCACGGTGTTGCCCTGCACGAAGCGGTCGTACTGGTCCGTGATCCACGCCTTGGAGGCCTGGTTCGGGGACGCGACCAGCTTGAGGACCTGGTCACGCAGCTCCTCGCTCGTGGCGGGGCGGGGCAGCTTGCCCGCGTCGTCGGCCTGCAGCGCGTCCTGCCAGTCGGGGCGCGCGTACGGACGCTCGTACACCGGGCCCTCGTGCGCGACGGTCCGCGGCGGTACGTCGACGATCTGCTCGCCGTGCCAGAAGATCTCCAGGCGCTCGCCGTCCGTCACCTCACCGATGACGGTGGCGATGACGTCCCACTTCTCGCAGATCTCCATGAAGCGGTCGACGTGCTGCGGCTCGACGATCGCGCACATGCGCTCCTGCGACTCGCTCATGAGGATCTCCTCGGGCGAGAGGGTCGCATCGCGCAGCGGGACGGTGTCGAGCTCGACCCGCATACCGCCGGAGCCGGCGGACGCCAGCTCGCTGGTGGCGCAGGACAGACCGGCACCGCCGAGGTCCTGGATGCCCGCGACCAGCTGCTCCTTGAAGATCTCGAGCGTGCACTCGATGAGGAGCTTCTCCTGGAACGGGTCGCCGACCTGCACCGCGGGGCGCTTGGCCGGGCCGGTCGACTCGAAGGTCTCGGAGGCCAGCACCGAGACACCGCCGATTCCGTCGCCGCCGGTACGGGCGCCGTACAGGATGACCTTGTTGCCGGCGCCGGACGCCTTCGCGAGGTGGATGTCCTCGTGCTTCATGACGCCCACGCACAGGGCGTTGACCAGCGGGTTGCCCTGGTAGCAGGAGTCGAAGACGACCTCGCCGCCGATGTTCGGCAGACCCAGGCAGTTGCCGTAGCCGCCGATGCCCGCGACGACGCCCGGCAGGACGCGCTTGGTGTCGGGGTGGTCGGCGGCGCCGAAGCGCAGCGGGTCCATGACGGCGACCGGGCGGGCGCCCATGGCGAGGATGTCGCGGACGATGCCGCCGACGCCGGTGGCGGCGCCCTGGTAGGGCTCGATGTAGCTGGGGTGGTTGTGCGACTCGACCTTGAAGGTGACCGCGTACCCCTGGCCGACGTCCACGACGCCCGCGTTCTCGCCGATGCCGACGAGGAGCGCGTCGTTCTCCGGGGCCTTCTCGCCGAACTGGCGCAGGTGGACCTTGCTGCTCTTGTACGAGCAGTGCTCGGACCACATCACGGAGTACATGGCGAGCTCGGCGCCGGTCGGGCGGCGGCCGAGGATCTCGCGGATGCGCGCGTACTCGTCCTCCTTGAGGCCGAGCTCCTTCCAGGGCTGCTCGACCTCGGGCGTCTCGGTTGCGTGCTTGACGGTGTCCAGAGTCATGCGGCGACCAGCTTCTTGATGATCGAGGTGAAGAATCCGAGGCCCTCGGTGCCGCCGGTGCCGATCAGCGGCTCCACGGCGTGCTCGGGGTGCGGCATCAGGCCGACGACGTTGCCGGCGGCGTTGGTGATGCCCGCGATGTCGCGCAGCGAGCCGTTGGGGTTGCCGTCGAGGTAGCGGAAGGCGACCCGGCCCTCGGCCTCGAGCTCGTCGAGGACGTGCTCGTCGGCGACGTAGCGCCCGTCCATGTTCTTCAGCGGAACGGAGATCTCCTGGCCCTCCTCGTAGTCCGAGGTCCAGGCCGTCCCCGCGTTATCCACCCGCAGCTTCTGGTCGCGGCAGATGAAGTGCAGGTGGTTGTTGCGCAGCATCGCGCCGGGCAGCAGATGGGCCTCGGTGAGGATCTGGAAGCCGTTGCAGATGCCGAGGACCGGCAGTCCGGCCTTCGCCTGCTCGATGATCGTCTCCATCACCGGCGAGAAGCGGGAGATGGCGCCCGCCCGCAGATAGTCACCGTAGGAGAAGCCGCCCGCGAGGACGACCGCGTCGACCTGCTTGAGGTCCTTGTCGCGGTGCCACAGCGAAACGGGCTCGGCGCCCGCGATGCGGACGGCGCGCAGTGCGTCCTGGTCGTCGAGCGTTCCAGGGAAGGTGACGACTCCGATGCGAGTGGTCACGACTCCACCTTTACGACGAAGTCCTCGATGACGGTGTTGGCGAGGAACGTTTCGGCCATCTCGTGGATGCGGGCGAGGGCGGCGTCGTCGACGGGCCCTTCCACCTCGAGTTCGAAGCGCTTTCCCTGACGTACGTCGGCGATCCCCTCGAAGCCCAGACGGGGCAGTGCGCGCTGCACCGCCTGTCCCTGCGGGTCGAGGATCTCCGGCTTGAGCATGACGTCGACTACGACGCGTGCCACTGGCACTCCCGGTGGTGTGGTGCTGAAGGCGGTTCCCTCAGCGTACCCGCCCGGAAAATCTACGCGCATAGATATCCGGAGAGCCCCAGTGAAACCCCATGTGAAAATCCAGAGAAAAACCGCCCCGCCCCATTGCGGAAGACACGCTGATGCAATTGGCTGGGCTTCACAATGCGACGCCGACCGCTGTACAAAGGAATACAGCGGAAAGCAGCATTGCCCCGCATCAGCCGGAATACCGGTATCGCCGCATGCCAGCACCGACCGAGTCGCAATCCGGTTGCGATCCGGCCGTCCTGGCACGGCGAAACCGCAGGAAAGGACCGATATCCGTGGCTCAGCGCGTAGTGGTCACGCTCTTCGACGACATCGACGGCGGAGAAGCGGCGGAAACGGTCAGGTTCGGCCTGGACGGGAAGTCGTACGAGATCGACCTGAATCCCGCCAATGCAAAGAAACTGCGCAACGCTCTCGCCCCTTACGTGGCGGCAGGACGCAAGGCCTCCAGGCACGCGGGCAAGGCGCGCAAGGAGTACCGGCACACCGCACTCGAGCCCGACCCGGCCGCCGTCCGCGCCTGGGCCCAGTCCAACAAGATGGACGTGCCGGCCCGCGGCCGGATCCCCAAGCGGGTCTACGAGGCGTTCCGCGAGGCGAGCTGAACACGCCCCGGATCACCGGCAGAAGAGCCCGCGAAGCGTCATGCCTGGTGAACCGAGTTGCACTGCACCCCCGCAGGTGGGCTAGAGTCTGGACCACGCCGAGGGGCGAGGCCGGAAGGCCGGACCTCACGGAGCGTGCGGGTGTAGTTCAGTAGCAGAACAGCCCTCTTCCAGAGGGAAGGCGCAGTGTGCAATTCCTGTCACCCGCTCCGCACCACTCATCGACCACTCCGGTGGATCAGGTACAGTGGTGAACGCACCGCCCAGTGAGAGCTGAGCGGCAGCAATGCGGACGTGGCTCAGTTGGTAGAGCATCACCTTGCCAAGGTGAGGGTCGCGAGTTCGAATCTCGTCGTCCGCTCTTGAGAAGGCCCCGGTCATCACGACCGGGGTCTTCGTCGTTTGTACGTGACCTTCGTCGTTTGTGCGTGACCTTCGACGCAGGTGCGTGACCTTCGACGTATCTGCGGGCGGGGCGCCGACGGTTCCCTCATCGATGTGGCCGGACTCACACCCGCACGGGGTCCTGACTCCTCGGCCCTGCGCAGCAGTTCGGCTCGCGGCTCGACCCCGGGAAGCGGCACGGCTCGCCGTGTCTCACCTGTGGGCGAGGTTGGGTTATAGTGGTTCCCGCGCTACGGCGCATGCGGACGTGGCTCAGTTGGTAGAGCATCACCTTGCCAAGGTGAGGGTCGCGAGTTCGAATCTCGTCGTCCGCTCTGAGAAAGCCCCCCGGCCGGTCGGCCGGGGGGCTTCTTCGTGCCTGCTTCGTGCTTGGTGCCTTCTCGGACGCTGCCTACGCCCGGCTACGACCAGCGGGTGCCGGTCAGCCGCTCGTACGCCTCCACGTACTTGGCGCGGGTCGCGTCCACGACCTCCTGCGGCAGCGGAGGCGGCGGCTGCTCGCTCCTGCGGTCCCAGCCGGAGGCCGGCGAGGTCAGCCAGTCGCGCACGTACTGCTTGTCGTACGAGGGCTGGGCGCGGCCCGGCTGCCACTGGTCGGCGGGCCAGAAGCGCGAGGAGTCCGGGGTCAGCACCTCGTCCGCGATGATCAGCTCCTCACCGTCGAAGCCGAACTCGAACTTGGTGTCGGCGAGGATGATCCCGCGCTCGCGGGCGATGTCCCGGGCGCGGCCGTAGACGGCGAGGGTCTTCTGGCGCAGCAGAGCGGCGGTCTCTGCGCCGACCTGGTGGGCGACTTCTTCGTACGACACGTTCTCGTCGTGGTCACCGACGGCCGCCTTCGTGGCGGGCGTGAAGATCGGAGCCGGGAGCTCGGAGCCGTCCACAAGGCCCTCGGGGAGGGCGAGGCCGCAGACCGTACGCGTCTGCTCGTACTCGGCGAGGCCGGAGCCGGTGAGATAGCCGCGGGCGACGCACTCGACCGGCACCATGTCGAGGGCCTTGCAGACGAGCGTGCGACCCGCCCAGTCGTCGGGGGCGCCGGCCGGGAGGTCGGTGGAGAGCACATGGTTGGGGACGAGGTCCACGAGACGCTCGAACCACCAGAGGGACAGCTGTGTGAGGACCCGCCCCTTGTCGGGGATCTCGGTGGGCAGCACCCAGTCGTACGCGGACATGCGGTCGCTCGCGACCATCACGAGGTCACCGGCCTCGGTCTCGTACAGGTCGCGCACCTTGCCCGTGTGGAGGTGGGTCAGTCCCGGAACCTGAAGCGGCTCGGGCTTTTCTACAAATCCGGACACGGTTCCTCCGCGTAGATTGATCCAGGAGCGCTTCGATTCTCCCGTACGGAGCGCGGACCGGCACGGACGGGGTCGTCGGTCGCGCCGGCGGCGGCGTCAGTCCCGCTTGCAGATGCGGTCGAGGAGATTGGCGGTCGCCCGCTGGATACGGGTGTCCACGTGGCCGGGGCGATCGAGGGCCGGGGACCAGGCGAAGGTGCCGGAGGCGAAGACGAGGGCGCCGGAAGGGGCGCGGTAGAGGGACGTCTCCTGGTGGCGGGTGACGCCGTCGCCGTCCTGGTAGGGCGAGTGGGCGAGGAGGATGCGGCCCTGGTGGTCGGGGAGCGGGGTGCGCGGGAAATAGCGGTCGGCCTCGCCGGCGACCAGGCCCGGGATCTCGTCTCCTTCGCCCGCGCCGGTCGCCTCCCAGAGCCAGTGCTCCGCGTTGCGCACCACCAGAGGGTGGGGCTCGGGGACCCGGCCGACGTACTGGATGCCGAGCAGTTGCTGCTCCGCCCGGTCGACCTCGCGCCAGAGCGCGGGGCGGCCGGGGCCGCGGCGCTTGCGGCAGGTGAGGAGACGGTCGGCGACGCCGGAGGGGGACGGGCCGAGCTCGACCTGCCAGTACATGGTGTTGGCGGAGAGGAACACGAGGGACGTGCCCTGCTCGCGGGCGAGCTCGGCGGTGCGGCGCATGGGCGCCGACCAGTACTCGTCGTGGCCGGGGAAGACCAGGCCCCGGTAGCGGGTGGGGTCGATCCGGCCGGCGTGCAGATCGCGGGTGTCGGCGTAGGCGAGGTCGTAGCCGTACCGCTCGGCCCAGCGGATGAAGTCGTACGCGTGGCCGACGTGGAGGGGCAGGCCCGCGCCCGCGTAAGGACGGTCGAAGGAGACCGTGATCGCGGCGTCCTCCTCGCCGAGGAGCCGCCCGTGCTCGTCCCAGGCGTGGTAGAGGCTGGCGCCGGTGCGGCCGTCCTCCGGATAGAGGTTGTACGCCTGCCAGGTGATGTCGGGGAGGAGCAGGAGCAGATCGGCGGGATGGCTGTCGCGGACGGTGAAGGGGATGTGCGAGCGGTATCCGTCGGCGGTGGTCAGGACGGCGACGTACGCACCGATCGACCAGTAGGAGGGGATCTGCAGCCGCCAGGAGAGCCACCAGTGGTGGCAGGAGACCGTGCGGTCGGCGGTGAGCGGGGACGGCTGGACGATGCCGGAGAGCCGAGGGCTGGTCGTGATCTTGGCGGCGCCGTCGCCGCCGTAGTGACCGATCCGGTAGACGTCGACGGAGAACTGCTGGGGCGGGTCGACCGTCACATGGAAGTCGATGGCCTCGCCGGGGGCGACGGCGCCGGTGGAGGTGAAGCCCTTGATCTGGCGGCGTACGTCGTCGGCGGTGCGGGGGCCGCGGGCGCTCTTGCCTCGGTCCGGGTCCGCGTACCAGGGAACGACCTGGCCGGTGTCGTCGAAGTAGTGCTCGCTGCCGCGGAGCCAGGGTAGGGGGCCCTGGCCGAAGGGGTCGGTGACGGCGTGGGCGAGGGCGCCCGATTCCCACCGCCGGATCTGCTCCGCCCCCATGGCGCCCCTCCTTCGATTCCCCCGCGACCGCTGTTGATGAAAAGCCGATGATGAAAGTCGTTGAAGCCACTGAAGCCGCTGAAGCCGTTGATGAAAGCGCCTGCTGTCAGCGTCGACCTCCAGCACATCACATAACGCACGCACTCCGTCACCGTTCGTCGTGAATTGGCGTGAACGGAACGCACTATTCCGCTCAGGCCCGGTCCTCAGACCAGGCGGACGGGCTTCTCGGAGCGGATTCCCACGGACGTGAACCAGTCGCGCAGGGGCCCCGGATCGCCGTCCTCGACCAGACTCAGCACCCGGCCGCCCAGATCCACGCTGCGCTCGCCGCGGATGAGGAGGGCCGGCCCGTCGAGCCAGTCGAGCCCGGGCACGGCGCCCGCGGTGTCGACGGCCGCGCAACAGACCATGGCGGTGACATGGTCGGCGAGAAGCTCACGGGCGGTGCGGGGCGGCAGGAGCGGGAGGAGGGGCAGCGGGTCCGTGCCCCACACGGCGGCGGCGCCGCTCGCGGGGTCGGCCGCCGGGACCCCGCATCCCTTGAGGCCCGCGGCCCGCTCGCGCGCGGCCTCTTCGCGTGCCACTTCGGCACTGATTCCGGCGGCGAGCGCGGCACCGGGGACGGCGGACCGGGGGTGGCCGTCGGCGTCTTCGCCGACGTCGGCGGATGCGCCGGATGCGGTGCACGGGGTGGCCGCGGCGGATGCGGGGAATGCGGCGGTCTCGGCAGTCTTGGCGGTCTCGGCCGCAAAGGCATCGTGCGCGCCGGCAGCGTGGTCGGACCCGGAACCCGACTCCGGGCCCGGGGTATGCCCGGCGGCCGGGCCTCCGGGAGCGTCCTCGGCGACGGGGGCGTCGTCCGCATCGTCCCAACAGCCAGGACCTGCGCCGGAGAGGTAGTCCACAACCCGGGCGAGGGTCGGCCCGGCGGGCGCCGCGGCGGGACGCACCCCCATCGTGTCCAGGACACGGTGCAGCCGGGCCGCTTCCGTGCGCCACTTGCGGTCCACGACCTCTTCCGGATACGCCTGCCAGTCCACCGGTGACCAGTCGGCACCGCCCTCGGCCGGGCCGCCGTGGAAGAGGCGTGCGGCCAGCAGCGATGCGGCCTCGTCGACCGCGCCGGGCTCCTCCAGGAGATCGCAGGCCGGTCGCTCGCCCAGCCGGGACGCGAAGCCCTCCGCCAGGCGGTCGCGGCGGGAAAGCTCGGTCAGCGCCGAGACCACGCCGGCGTCGAGACGGGACGGCCATCGCCCCATCCGCCAGGCGGGCAGCGCGACCCGGGTCAGCAGGCGGTCCCAGCCTGCGTAGGCGAGCCCGACCTGCTCCTGGGCGACGATCCGCAGGCCGTAGTCCACAGCCTGTGCACGCTCGGACGCGGCGGCGGCGACGCCCCGCTCCATCTCGGCGGCATGGCCGCGGCAGCTGCGCAGCAGGAGCTTGGCGACCCCGCCGGCCAGGCCGAGCGCCGGGCCGCGTATCGGACCGAGCCCGGGCCGGGCCGCGGCTCCCACCGCGGCGTCCAGCCCTCGCACGAAACGGCGGGCGGCGGCTATGTCCGGGTGCGCGGACGGGCCCGTACCGGCGACGACCGGGGCGAGCACGGCTCTCAGCTCGGCCACCCGCATCCACCACAGAAAGGGCGAGCCGATGACCAGCACGGGAGCGTCGGCGGAGCGGCGGACGCCGCCCGGTATCGCGCCGGAGCGGCGCGTGCGGGGGTGCATGGCCGCCTGCTTCGCATGGGTCGCCGGGTGCGTACGGTCCTCGAGCCAGCTGTCGCAGTCCGGCGTGAGGGCTATCGAGGACGGCACGGGGACGTCCAGCCGGCCGGCGAGGTCCTCCACCAGCCGGTACAGATCCGGGGCGGCCTCCTCGGCCAGCTCCACCGTCGGGCTGACGGCCGGCCTGGCCCGGGCGATCACCGCGGCGACGGCAGCCGCGACGAGCAGCACCACGATCGCGACGACCGTCACGGCCCAGCGGGCGGTGTCCCAGCTTCCGCCGATACGTCCCGTGGCCTCGCCGACGAGCAGGACGACGGAAACGGCCGCGGGCAGCAGCGCCACGGCCTGCGCCCTGCTGCGGATGCGCAGCACGGCGAGGGCCCGGGAGCGCGCAGCCAGCGCGCCCGCCTCCTCGCCGATACCGGTTCCGGACACGGCCGGATTCACCCCCTCTGCCCTGCGGCGGTGTAGCTCACTCCCCCACTGTGGCACCCACCACTGACATCGCAATGCCGGTGGGCCAAGTGCCGGAACGCCTGCGCCGCACCCTAGTTGGGGCTTCGGCGGCCGTCATCCGGATGGGGCAGCCATCACTCGATGGAATGGCTTTGGGCAAAGGTGATGACGGCCGTCGGAGGCCGTGGATTCAGGCCGTCGTTCAGGCCGTGGGCTCAGCTCCCGCGGCCTTGCGCGCAATGTCCGTACGGTGCTGCGAGCCGTCGAGCCGGATACGGCCGACTGCCGCGTACGCACGCTCGCGGGCCTGCGTCAGGTTCTCTCCGGTCGCGGTCACCGACAGCACACGGCCTCCGGCGCTCACGATCGCGTCGCCTTCCTGCCTGGTCCCTGCGTGCAGGACGTACGCGCACGGCGCGTCCTGCTCCGCGACCGCGTCGAGTCCCTCGATCGGGTCGCCGGTGCGCGGCGTACCGGGGTAGTTGTGCGAGGCGATGACGACGGTGACGGCGGCGTCGTCGTGCCAGTTCAGCGGGGGCTCGTCGGCGAGGGTGCCGCGCGCGGCGCTGAGCAGGACGCCCGCGAGCGGGGTCTTGAGGCGGGCGAGGACCACCTGGGTCTCGGGGTCACCGAAACGGGCGTTGAACTCGATGACCCGTACACCGCGGCTCGTGATGGCAAGACCGGCGTAGAGGAGCCCCGCGAACGGGGTGCCACGGCGGTGCAGCTCGTCCACGGTGGGCTGGAGCACGGTCGCCATGACCTCGTCGACGAGCTTGGGGTCGGCCCAGGGGAGCGGCGAGTACGCGCCCATGCCGCCGGTGTTCGGGCCCTCGTCGTCGTCCAGGGCTCGCTTGAAGTCCTGGGCGGGCTGGAGGGGGAGCACGGTCTCGCCGTCGGTGATGGCGAAGAGGGAGACCTCGGGGCCGTCGAGGTACTCCTCGATGACGACTCGGTCGCAGGCGAGCGCGTGCTCGCGGGCCTTCTCCACGTCGCCGGTCACGACGACGCCCTTGCCGGCGGCGAGTCCGTCGTCCTTGACGACGTACGGGGGCCCGAAGGCGTCGAGGGCCTCGTCGATCTCCTCGGGGGTGGTGCACACGTACGAGCGGGCGGTGGGCACGTTCGCCGAGGCCATCACCTCCTTGGCGAAGGCCTTGGAGCCCTCCAGCCGGGCGGCCTCGCCGGACGGGCCGAAGCAGGCGATGCCCGCGGCCCGTACGGCGTCGGCGACACCGGCGACGAGGGGAGCCTCGGGGCCGACGACGACCAGGTCCGCTTCGAGCTCGGTGGCGAGCGCGGCCACGGCGGCGCCGTCGAGGGCGTCCACCGGGTGCAGCTCGGCCACCTCGGCGATTCCGGCGTTGCCGGGCGCGCAGTGCAGAGCGGTGACGTCGGGGTCGAGGGAGAGAGAGCGGCACAGGGCGTGTTCGCGGGCGCCGCCGCCGATGACGAGGACCTTCACGGCAGCCAGGGTAGCCCGCGCGGCGGCGGTGACCTTGTGCGGGCCACCGAAGCCGCCGTACCTACTCGTTTGTGTATTCCTCCACGACCGTGGCGCCGAGCTCCCGGACGATCAGGTCGTGGCCGGAGAGTGCGGAGTCCACAAGGTCCGGATCGTCCTCTTCCGGAATGTCGTCCTCGGGGGCGACGGGCTGCGGCTGAGGCTGCGCGTGCCCTTGCGGCCGCGACTGCGACCGGGGGCCTGTGGCGGCGGGCATGGCCGACGCCGTGGCCGATGCAGCCGCGGCCTGCGGCGGCTGTGGTGCGGTCGCGGTGTGCGGAGGCTGGAAGGCGGACGACTGCGGGGCGGGCGCGGACTGCGGCTGCGACTGGGGGGCCGGGGGCTGGGCGGGGCGTGGTGCGGGGCCGGAGCCGGGGCCCGGGCGGCCGCCGTAGCCGCCGCCACCGCCGGGACCGGCCGGAGGCTGACCGGCACCACCCGACGGGTCGACGATCGCCTCGATCTTCCACTGGACGTTGAACTGCTCGGCGAGCGCCTGCCTGAGCACGTCCTCGCTGCCACTGCTCGCGAAGTTGTCGCGGGCGCCGGCATTGATGAAGCCGATCTGGAGGGTCGTGCCGTCGAAGCCCGTCACCTGCGCGTTCTGACTGAGCAGGATCCAGGTGAACCGGCGACGGTTCTTGACCGCCTCCAGGATGTCGGGCCACATGTTCCGCACCTGGGCCGCGCCCTGGGCGGCTCCGGCTCCCGGAGCGACGGCGTGGGCCGGCTGTGGCGCGGGTGCCGGCGCGGCAGCGGGTGCGGGTTCGGGTTCGGGCGTCGGGGCCGGGCCGCCCGCGGGCGCGGCAGGGCGCCCCTGGCCGGGGGCGGTGGCGGAGGGCCAGGCGCCGGGGCGCTGAGCCGCCGGAGCAGGAGTGCCGGTGCTCTGGGATGAGGGGGCGCCGACGGCACCGCCACCGGGGGTCGCGGCGCCCGGCCAGGCGCCGGGCCGCGGCGCTGCGGGCTCCTGGACGGGCGGGGGCGGAGCCTGGACCTGACCCCCGGCCTGGGCCTCGGGCGCCGCGGCCGGGGCGACCTGCGGGGCGACCTGCGGCTCGGGGGCCTGGCCCCGTACGGCCGCGCGCGCGGCGGTCGGCCCCCCGACGGGGCCAACGGGCCCGGGCGGCATATGGGCATCCGTCGCCGGTACGTATCCCATGGCCGGCGCCTGAGCGCCCGTCGAGTACGTGGCCCCCCGCTCCAGCCGGTCGAGCCGTGCCTGGAGCGAACGCTCGTCGTCGAAGGCCGCGGGCAGCAGCACCCGGGCACAGATCAGCTCCAGCTGCAGCCGCGGCGAGGTCGCGCCACGCATCTCCGTAAGACCCGCGTTGACAAGATCCGCTGCCCTGCTGAGCTCGGCCGCGCCGAAAACCTGCGCCTGCGCCTGCATGCGCTCGACCACATCGACGGGGGCGTCGATCAGCCCCTTCTCCGCCGCGTCCGGCACGGCCGCGAGGATCACCAGATCGCGCAGCCGCTCCAGCAGATCGGCGACGAAGCGCCGGGGATCGTTCCCGCCCTCGATCACCCGGTCCACGACCTCGAACGCCGCCGCCCCGTCCCCCGCCGCGAAAGCGTCCACGACCGAGTCCAGCAGAGACCCGTCCGTGTAGCCGAGCAGGGACGTCGCCATGGCGTATGTCACACCGTCGTCCGCGGCACCGGCGAGCAGCTGGTCCATCACCGACATCGAGTCACGCACCGACCCGGCCCCGGCCCGCACCACCAGCGGCAGCACCCCGTCCTCGACCGGAATGCCCTCCCGGCCGCACACCTCTGCCAGGTACTCCCTGAGCGTCCCGGGCGGCACGAGCCGGAACGGATAGTGGTGCGTCCTCGACCGGATCGTCCCGATGACCTTCTCGGGCTCGGTGGTCGCGAAGATGAACTTGAGATGCTCCGGGGGCTCCTCGACCACCTTCAGCAGGGCGTTGAAGCCCGCCGACGTGACCATGTGCGCCTCGTCGATGATGTAGATCTTGTACCGACTCGAGGCGGGCCCGAAGAACGCCTTCTCCCGCAGCTCACGGGCGTCGTCCACACCACCGTGCGACGCGGCGTCGATCTCGATGACATCGATCGACCCCGGCCCGTTCCGCGCGAGGTCCCGGCAGGACTGACACTCCCCGCAGGGCGTCGGCGTGGGCCCCTGCTCACAGTTCAGACACCGCGCGAGAATGCGCGCACTGGTCGTCTTGCCACAGCCACGCGGCCCGCTGAACAGGTACGCGTGATTGACCCGGTTGTTCCGCAGCGCCTGCTGCAGCGGGTCGGTGACATGCTCCTGCCCGATGACCTCGGCGAAGGACTCGGGACGGTAGCGGCGGTACAGCGCAAGGGACGACACGCCTACGAGGTTATCGGGGCCCACGGACAACCGGCCCCGCCGCAAGCCCCCGCTGCGGCGCACAACCCCGGCGCCCGGCACGCCATCGCCCTACGGAACGCAAAGCGCCCCTCACGCACCCGCCAGAGCCGACCTACCCTTGCTGCCTTCCGGCCCTGGGGGAGTTCAGTCAGATAGCGCCACGTGAGGGGCTCTGCACAGAGTACCTGATGGTGGGGGTGGGGAACGAGTTCGCGAGCACTCCTCGCCGTCATGTAATGTTTCCGGCGGAGGATTCGCCTAGAGGCCTAGGGCGCACGCTTGGAAAGCGTGTTGGGGGCAACCCCTCACGAGTTCGAATCTCGTATCCTCCGCCAGTGCCTCACCGGGCACGATGTCGAAGGGCCCCACCGTTCGCGGTGGGGCCCTTCGACGTTTCTCAGCTCTCGTTGTCCTGCGTCTTTGTCCACAAGGGCTGTGTCCGGGTCTCCCCAGATCGCTGTTCCGATCTTCTGGGCCACTTCCTTGAGTAGCTGGTCCGGCACATGGAGGTACCGCGCCCGCATCCGCGCGGCGCCACCCGGCTCCCATCCCATGATCTGGTCGATGACTCGGTCCGGGACTCCCAGCAACATGAGCACCGTCCCGGCTGTGTGGCGGGCATCGTGCAGGCGAGCGTCGCGGACCTGAGCGTCTTCGAGCAGCCGCTTCCGGTCGTGGTAGTCCGTGTTCGGGCTCAGCGGCCCGCCCAACGTCTTGGTGAACACGTACTCCGATTCGGTCCACAGGTTCCCGGCGGCGGCGCGCTCCCGCGATTGCGCCTCAGCGTGTGTGCGGAGGTGCGGAGCCCGGCAGGGCACCGCACGGCGCCCCGCGCGCGAATTGGTGTTCTTGGTCTCGCGCCGCACCTGCACCCGATCCTGGCAGTAACCGGCCTTCCGGCCGCAGGGTGCTGACTCGCTGCACCGTGCTCGCCTTCTTCGACCAAGTCCTTGCGCGAGGGCGGGTCAGATGCCGACGGTAGGGGGTCCCGTCATCCTTGTAGCCCGTGGGTACCCGGGCGTGCCAACGTCCGTCTTTACCTAGGTAGATGGCCGATTCACCGTTGGCGCGGCGGGTGCGCTTCTTCTCCTCTGCCATGGGCAGCTCCTCTGTTCGGTACGGGGCAGACGGGGACGGAGCGCCGACCGAATCTCGGGCGGCGCTCCGGGAGTACTGAGATCAGGCGGCGCGCTGCGCAGCGCGCCGGCGGACGACATACGCGGCGGGAGCGTCGGCAGGGATACGACGCAGGCTGCCGACGGGGACGGACTCCAACTGACCGGTGCGGATGAGGGCGTAACAGGTCGTGCGGCCAATGCTCAGGCGACGAGCCGCCTCTTCGACGGTGAGCAGAACCAGAGTGCTGTCGACGGCGGGGCTGAGTTCGGTGCTCATGAACGTCCCTTCGTGGCCAGGCCCTCCGGGGCCCTTCTGGAAATCGGCGGCCGGCGCAGGACTACTCCAACGGCCGCGTGCTGGGCCGGAACCGCCTTATCGGGGCCGGGCAGGTCCTCGACTGTTGACCGCTGGCCGCTGGCCGCGTCGAGGATGTCCGCGCGCGGCTCCGGGACCCGGCGGCCGCCCACGACAGGGCTCGCTTCCGGACTAAAGGAATCGATCAAGAGGTGGCCGTGCTCAGACGGCCGGAGCAGCCATCGGAAGACAGGTTGCCTCGGGCATGAGGGCCTCGCGGGACACGCGCGTCGCGGTGGCAAGAGCCCGGCCCACGGAGTAGGCGTGGGCGCTTGCCGGGAGGTGTCCGCGGCTGCCGCTGAGCACCACGTCGACGTTACCCATCGCGCCGTCTGACTCCGTGGGCCGGTCCAGGCGCCGCAACGTCTGCCGGGCGACCGCCTCCGCGCTGTCGTACAGGGTGGTGCCGGCGGGTAGCTGCTGCAGAATCTCAGGTGCTACCAGGGGGTAATGCGTGCAACCCAGCACCACTGCGTCGCAGCGGAGGGGAGTTCGCTCGACCGCATAGGCGATCGCTTCAGATGCAGCCGCCACGTCCCCGTGGTCGATCGCTTCGGCCAAACCGGGACAGGCAACCCGCACGACTGGCTTGCCGTTCGCGAAGTCGGCGATCAGGCGGGCCTGATAGTCACTCGCCGTGGTCCGAACCGTTGCCCATACCGCGATGCTCCTGCCGGTCGCTGCGGCCGGCTTCACTGCGGGAACAGTACCGATCACCGGCACATGAGGCTCGAACTCCTGGCGCAAGGCGTCGATCGCAGTGACGGTGGCGGTATTGCAGGGCACCACGATTGCCTCCGCACCCCGCTCGACTGCGGCATGAGCAGCGGTGAACAGACGGTCCGTGATGAAGGACGTGCTCTTCGGGCCCCAAGGGGCGCCCTCGGGATCCAAGAGCAGCAGCAGATCGAGTTCAGGGGCAAGATGCCGCACCCAGCCGGCGGTGGAGAGAAGGCCAAGTCCGGAGTCGATCAATGCCACCGTCATGGCGATCAAGCTACCAAGCTCGTTCCCACCATGGGTAGCGCGGTCAGGAACACCGCCTTCTGTCAAGTCCCGAGTTCTCCTGCCACGCGATTTCGGAACATGACGCGATCCGACACCGGGGCTTGACTGGAACCTGGGTTCACGCAGAGCAGGTGGACGCCCTCATCGTCCGGAAATAAGCCTGGCGGTGCGACGGGACATGTGCCCACCGCAAAAGGTCCGTGAATTGATAGGGCCGCCGACACACACTGTTCCACATTTCTCGCAAGGAGTGATTCTTATGGCTCACCACTCGCTGACGCAGCGCTTTCTGATGCTTGCCGGCTCGACTTCCCTGGCTGCAGGAGGTGTGCTGCTTCCCACCAGTGCCTTCGCCGCCCCGGCGCCGCCGTCCGCCGGCATCGGGACAATGATGGTGGCCGAGCAGGGCGATCACGGTCAGGCCGATGCCACGGAATGGGTGAAGACCACCGATTCCCCCAGTGGCATCACCTTCAAACTTCCCGGACAGCCCACCGTTGAGAAGTTCGCCGAAGACGCCACTGCCTACGCCGGGCGCACGTATTCGGTGACTACCGCTGACGTGTCCACCAGCATCACCGTTAATGACGGGCCTAGCTCGTCGGAGGATCTCGACCGGCAGCTTCAGTTCTCCCTTGACGTTGACAACGCGGACCTCAAGGCCACCGACATTCAGAAGACCACGGTTGATGGCCGCCCCGTCCTCGACGCTCGTGTCACAGACCCCACCGACGCCAGCTGGGTTGGTTTCATTCGCATCATCGGCGGTGACACCCATGTCGTTAAGGTCATAACCGAGGCTTCCGCGGCAGACGAGCAGGCAGTGAGCCAGACGCATCAGAAGGCCCGCGACAGCGTCCGCATCCCCGGATCTTGAGCCAGGGACCATCATCCACGAATCCCTGCACCATTCGGGGGATATTGGACTCTCCGGACCCTAGGGGCTTTGAGCCGCTCGTTGTCCTGGTCTTTGTCCAGTGCGCTGACGGACGCCCCCGTTCACTGCTGTACGCGCACCCCGTCCGACCTGCCCCGTGAACTCTCACGAAGGCGCACGTACAGTCACGTGGACAGTTGGAAAGCGTGTTGGGGGCAACCCCTCACGAGTTCGAATCTCGTATCCTCCGCCAGTGCCTCACCGGGCACGATGTCGAAGGGCCCCACCGTTCGCGGTGGGGCCCTTCGACGTTGTCCGTCTCCGTTTTCCGTCTGGCCCCGTGATGTGCATGTACCGAGCGCGCATCCGGGCCGCTCCCCCGGGCTCCCATCCCATGATCGAGTCGACCACGACGTCCGGGACACCGAGGATCAGGAGCACGGTCGCCGCCGTGTGGCGAGCGTCGAGTGCGCAGCACGTCAGACGCCCTGTGGATCACTCCACAGGGCCTCCGACTTTTGTCTTGACGGCACTGTTTGACGGCAACCGCCCACGAGCTGGGGGAGCGTGCGGCCGTCGCTCGCGCGGCGGCTGCCTTGACCGATCAAAGGTGGTGCAGCGTCTCGATGATCTTGGCGGTGACGGCCTTGGTGGAGTAGGGGTTCTGTCCCGTCACGAGCCTGCCGCCAGCGGTGGCGAAGGGGGTCATGGGGATGGTGTTCCTGACATAGCGCGCGCCCCGATTGCGGAGTTCGTCCTCCAGCAAGAACGGCACCCGCTTCTTCACCATGGCGACTCGCTCCTCCGCGGTGGAGAACCCGGTGACTGTGCGGCCGTCGACAAGCAAGGAGCCGTCGGAGAGCGTGATGTTCAGCAGTCCGCTGGCGCCATGGCAGACCGAGGAGACCACGCCACCGTTCTCGTAGATCTGCCGTGCGGCCTGCTGGAGCGCGGCGTTTGAGGGGAAGTCCCACATGACGCCGTGCCCGCCGGTGTAGAAGATCGCGGCATACCGGGCCGGGTCGATGTCGGCCGCCTTGCTGGTGCGGTCCAGGCTCGACATGAACGCGCGATCGTTCATGTAGTCGCGTACCGCCTTGTCGGCCCATCTGGTGCTGCGCGGATCCAGCGGCACCGGTCCCCCTTCTGGACTGACGAGGTCGACCTCGAAGCCGGCCTGGCGGACCCCGGCGTGGAAGTGAACCAGCTCTCCGATCCACAGTCCGGTCCGATGGGGGCTCGTCCCGTAGGTCGCCTGGTTGGTCACCACGGCGAGGATCCGCCTCATCGTCATCACGACTCCTTGCTTGCCGCGGAGTTGGCCACGGACTTGGTGTTCAGGCCTGCTCGGTGGGGCGTACGAGCAGTTCGGCGACGGCCACGTGCCGGGGGCGGGTGACGATGTAGCCGACGGTATCGGCGATGTCCTGGCTCTGCAGCCGCTCGATGTCGCCCAGGGCGGCGACGATGTGCTGCTGGATGGCGGCCGGGTTGTGCGTGCGCAGTTCGGTGTCGACGCTGCCCGGCTCGATGACGGACACGCGGACGTGTTGCCGTGCCAGTTCCTGACGCAGTGCCTCGCTGAAGGCACCGACGCCGAACTTGGTGGCGCTGTACACGGCGGACATGGCGTAGGCGTTGCGGCCGGCGAGCGAGCCGATGTTGACGATGTCGGCGACCTGACGCGGCTCCTCGGCGGCGGCCTTGACCAGGTGGGGGACGGCCGCGTGGGCGGTGTACATCAGGCCCATGAGGTTGATGTCGATCATGCGCCGCCAGTCGTTCAGGTCCGCACCGGGCGCGGGCCCGAGCAGCATGAGGCCGGCGTTGTTGACCAGCGTGTCCAGACGGCCCAGGCCCTCGACGGTCCGCTCGACCGCTTCCGCGGCGGCCTGGGCCGTGGTGATGTCGGCGGGCACGACCAGGGCCTTTCCACCGGCGCCGGTGATTTCCGCGGCGAGGTCGGTGAGCCGGTCCTCGCGCCGGCCGACCAGGGCCACGGAGGCGCCCTCGCGGGCAAGCTCCAACGCGGTGGCGTGGCCGATACCGCTGGATGCTCCGGTGACCAGGGCGACGGTTCCTTCAAGACGACGATTCATGGGTTCAAGCCTTTCGATGAACGGCCACGCTGCTGCGGGCCGTACGGAATGCCGTACGGGATGCCGTACGGGATAGGGGGAGGACGGCCCTATGGGTGTGGGCCGTACGGGGGTGGAGGCCGCTCGAGGCAGGGCCGAGGGCACAATGGGGAAGTGAGCAGCACTGGGCAGAAGACCACCGACAGCACGCGTCGAGAGACCAAGACCGAGGGAGAACTACCGCCTCGCGAACGCCTGGTCCGGGCCGCGTCGCGGCTGTTCTACTACGAGGGCGTCCGCGCGATCGGCGTGGAGCGGCTGATCGCCGAGGCCGGGGTGACGAAGGCGACCTTCTACCGGCACTTCGCCTCCAAGGACGACCTGGTCGTGGCCTACCTGCTGACCAAGGACGCCTACTACCGTGAGGTGGCCGAACCACTGGCCGCCGGGCACCCGCCCGCGGAGGCGATCGACCTGATCTTCGCGGCCATCGCCGAGCACGCCCGCGAGCGCGGCTTTCGCGGATCGCCGTTCATGAACGCGGCCGCCGAGTACCCGGACGCCGACCATCCTGTCCGTGGCCTGGTGACGTCCCATCGGGACTGGATCCGCACCCTCTTCCAGGATCTGCTCACCCGGCTCGGCCACGCCGACCCGGAGTCGGCCGCCGGTGCGCTGCTGATGCTGTACGACGGCGCGATGGCCGCCGGCTACCTGGACGACTCGACGGCCGCCCACAAGACCCTGCTGAACGCGGTCCGGCTCATCCGATCTGACGGCTGACCCCGTCGGGGCCGCGCGAATCAGCGGCCCTCTGCGGGGCCCCGGCCAGGCCGGGGCGCGGGTTGCTTTCATAGAACTCTTTGATCTCTCTTCGACGTGCACCGGGGACCCCTGGCAGGTTCTCTGCCTGGAGGCAGTCCCACCCCGGAAGGCCGAGAGGCCATTCCCCAAGGGGTAGGAAGACCGGTCGCTCTACCTCTCGAAGATAGCCCCCCTCGGCGTTCGCGCGCCACTGGTCGACCCGTTTGTGGGATCCCTCACCGGTCCGCCGCCGGCTCTCGCCACCGCCCAGAGAGCCATCCATGACCCCGCTGACCGGCCTCGTGCCAGCCGGACCGTCTCGGTTTCCGTCTCATTCAGCGACGTTCACCGCCGTTCAGGCGGGCCCATCAGCGGAGGCCGCCCATGAACGCAGGTGAACGGCCCATGGCCGCACCCCTCGCCCACACCGCCACCGCCCACCAGGGCAGACGAAAGGCCCCGGCCGATCATGGTCGGGGCCTTCGTCGTATCCGTGTTCTCGGTTTCGGTGTCCGTGGCCTGCCCCGCTGCGGCTCCCCCCTAGTCGCGACCGGGTGCCAGGTGACCCAGCGCCGCCTCCGTCCCGGCGATGAGCTCGTCGAGGTAGTCGCGGGCGCCCCGCGGCCGGGTGAGCGCTGCCGCCTGCCCGGACCAGAGGTTGACGTACTCGGCCAGACCGCGTTCCGCGGCTGCGGTGCGCAGCGGGCGGGTGAGGGTGTACTGGAGCGGATAGGGCGCCAGTTCGTTCTCGTACGCCAGCGCCTCACGCGTGAAGCGATTGGGGAGGGCCCGCGCGAGCCGTCCCGAGAAGGCCCGGGTCAGTACGGTCGTATGCGCGTCGGGGCCGTGCAGCGCGGCCCGGTGGACGGCGCTTGCGCCGGACTCCTCGGTCGCCAGGAAGCCGGTGCCGATCTGCACTCCGTCCGCCCCGAGCGTCAGCGCGGCGGCGATTCCCCGGCCGTCGGCGATGCCGCCGGCGGCCACGACGGGGATCGACACGGCCCGCGCGACCTGTGGGACGAGCGAGAAGGTCCCGACGAGGGACTCGTTCACGGGGCGCAGGAACGAGCCGCGGTGCCCTCCCGCGTCACTGCCCGAGGCGACGACGGCGTCCATACCCGCCGCCTCGATCGCGAGGGCCTCCTCGACGGTGGTCGCGGTACCGACGGTCCGGATGCCTCGTCGCCGGGCCTCGTCGAGCACGCCGGCCTCGGGAATGCCCATCACGAAGCTGATCACCGGCGGCTCCGCCGCGAGCAGCGCGTCGATCTGCTCCGCGAAGCCCGGGGCGGGCGGCGGCTCCTCCAACTGGCCGGTCGGCAGCCCGAGTTCCTCGAACCAGGGGCGCAGCAGCCCGGCGTACCGGGCCATCCGGTCACGGTCGGGCGGTGCGGCGGTTTCGTCGGGGTGCGGGACCCAGAGGTTGACCGCGAAGGGCCGGGCGGTGGCCTTCCGTAGCTCGCCCACGAGTTCGCCGATCCCGTCCGGGGTGAGGATATGCCCTCCGTACGAGCCGAGCCCGCCGCCCTCGGAGACGGCGGAGGCGAGCGCCACGGACGACAGACCGCCGCCGAACGGACCCTGCACGATGGGAACTTCGAGGCCCAGCAGCTCTGCGAGCCGGCCGCGGGCCCAGGAGTGCTTCCCGGTGGTCATGACGGTCTTCCTTTCAGGCCATGGAGAGCTATTGGGGCGTTCAGGGGCTTGAGGACGTTCACAGCGCGAGGGCGAGCGCCGTACGGCCCGACACCTGCTCGAGTGCGGTCTCGGCCACCCGGCGCCCGAGGTGCTCGGCGGTCCGCAGATCCGCCCCGGACGGGGCGTCGTCCGGACCCAGGTCGGACGGCGACTGGGCCATCGCGCCGAGGAAGCCGCCGAGGCGATTGAGGTCCTCGGGGGTTCCGGTCGTGGAGTACTCACCGCCGGGCGGCAGACCCAGCGAGACCCAGTTCATGCCGTGCTGCGCGGCGAAGAGCGCGAGAGAGACCAGGACGTTCAGTTTGTCGCCGTTGACGCCGGCGGAGTTGGTGAAGCCGGCGGCGAGCTTTCCGGCCCAGCCCTGCTTCATCCAGACCGGGGCACTGGCCTCGGCGAATGCCTGGAAGACGGCGGACTGGCTGCCCATGTAGGTCGGTGTACCGAAGACGATCGCATCAGCGGCGGCCAGCGTCTCCCACAGCCGGTCGCCCACGACGGCCACGTCGCACAGCCGGGCCTGCACTCCGGGCACCGACCCGGCTCCGGCAGCGACCGCACGAGCCTGGCGGGCGGTGTGGCCGTAGCCGCTGTGGAAGGCGACGGCGATCGTGATGTTTTCGGGCATGGCGAAGTCCTCGCAGGTCAGGTAGTCGGCGGGCAGTTTTCCCACCACCTGCCGAGAAGAGTAGACGACCGGTCAACTAAAAACCACTCCGGATAGTTGACCGCCCGTATACTCGTCGGCATGGGACGGACGAGCACGGCACGGGAACGACTGCTGGATGCGGCCTGCGGCCTGATGCTGAGCCGCGGTTACGGCACGATCGGCGTCGCCGAGATCTGTGCTCGCGCGGACGTGAAGAAGGGCAGCTTCTACCACTTCTTCGAGTCGAAGCAGGCCCTGACGATCGAGGCGATCAACGCCCACTGGGCGGCCCAACGGCCCGGCTGGGTGGCGACCCTGCGCAGCGACGGGCCGGCGGAGGACCGGCTGGAACGGCTCTTCCTCGACCAGGCCACCGCCCAGCGCGCGGCGAAGACGGAGGGCGGCGCGGTCAACGGCTGTCTGTTCGGCAATCTGGCGCTGGAGCTGAGCACCCAGGACGCGGGCGTCCAGACCCGGCTGGCGGAGATCTTCGACGAGCAGATCGACCTGGTCCACGCCGCGCTGAGCGATGCGGCGGAACAGGGCACGATCCCCGCCCCGGCCGCGACCCGCACCACTGCCCGCGCGGTACTCGCCCAGCTGGAAGGCATGGTCATGTTCGCGAAGCTGGCGAACGACCCGTCCGTGCTGGACGGGCTTTGGGCGCAGACCTCCCGGCTGCTGCGGAGCTAGGCCGACCACGTCCGGCGTCACGACGTGCGTGCCGACCGGGAACTGCATCCTCCGCCACCGCCGCGCAGGGCAGCCGAGAGGCCCCGACCGATCATGGTCGGGGCCTTTCGTCGTCGCCCGTGTCGCCTTCTATGTCACCGGCCCGGTGATGGGCGTGTCCCAGGACCGCATCCGGGCCGCTCCCCGGGCTCCCACCCAGGTGATCGCGCGCTCGGCCACCCCATGGTCAGCGCCTCAGCACGGTCAGCGCCCGAGGAGGAAGTCGAACACCGCCTGACGGCCCTCGTCGCTCGCCGCCCTGCTCTGCACCGAGTGCGCGGCACCCGGCACCACCACGACCCGAGCTCGCGGCGTCAGCTTCTTCTGGTCGTACAGCCATTCCACGGGCGTCGACAGGTCCCGGTCCCCGCCGAGCAGCAGTACCGGTACGCCCGGAAGCCGGCGGTGCTCCGGCGGCAGCGGCGGCGCCGGCGTGCGCGGCCAGTGCAGACAGCTGAGCATCGAGCCGAGGCCCGTCGCCGTGGCGGCGTCGAAGGGGCCGTAGTCGGCCGGTGTCAGCTCCGCGCCTGCCTTCTCCAGCGCCTCTTGGCGCCCTGCCACCGGGCTGTCCGACCTGCCCCACGGATAGCGCCCGTCCAGGCACAGCGTCGAGGCGTGCAGCCCCTGGCTCAGCTCCTCCGCGGTCGCCGCGCTTCCCTGCCGTACACCCGCGATCAGGCCCTGCAGCAGTGCGGGATCGCCGGCCGCCGCCTTGTGCAGGGCGTCGATCATCGCCGCATAGTCCGGGTCCACGAAACCCCAGGTGGTCAGCGCGTCCAGCACATCGACGCCGTTGTCGTACGTGTCCACCACCTTGGCCAGATCCGCTGCCGGGTCCGTATGGCAGCCGATCGCCTCGCAGGCCGCCGTCAGCACACGCGGCGCCGCTCGCATGGCGGCGCGGTCCATCGGGTCGTAACCGGTCTGCGGCACCACCGAATCCAGTACCAGCCGCGCCACGTGCTGCGGGTACGCCAGGGCGTACCGTTCGGCGGTGTACGTGCCGTACGAGACACCGTCGAGCGTCATTTTCCGCACGCCCAGCGCCCTGCGCAGCAGCTCCAGGTCGGCGACCGTGTCACTCGTGCTGTAGAAGCGGCGGTCAGGACCGATGGCCGCGGCGCAGTCCGTCACCGCCCGCACGGTGGGCGGCGTGAGGTCGGACGACCCCATCTCCTTCTGCAGCTGCGGGCATTGGAGCGCATCGGTGCCGGTGCCGCGCTGGTCGATCATGACGAGGCGGTAGTCCTTCAGCAACGGCGCCAGCTTCTTGCTCAGCCGTTCCACGAACGGCACACCCGGCTGCCCCGGACCGCCCGTCAGGAACAGCAGCACGCCCTTCGGGGCCTTCGCGTTGTCCGCCATCGCGACCTTCAGGCCCAGCCGGTCCGGCACGCCGCCGCTGTGGTCGAGCGGGACCGTCAGCGTGGCGCAGCTGAAGCCCTCCAGGCCGGGGCAGGCCGCGGCGCCGGAGAGTCCCCCGCTCCCCCCGGCCGACGCCGCGGCTGCCCGGTCCTGCGCCGTCGACGTGCACGTCCCCGAGAGCATCAGCACGCCGGCGGCGGCCAGCGCGACCTTCGCCAGCGCTCCGGGACGCCGCAACGCCCGTACCTTCTCGCCCCTCTGCGTTCCCCGCATCCCCCACATGCCCTGCAGCCCCCCGTGTCCCTCGCGCCTCTGCGGCCCCTCGTCCCCGTCGGCCACCAGAGTGCGCCGAGCAGGCCCACTACGGCGAGCTTCCGTGCCACGATTCGAGCAGGTTCGAAGGGACATGGGGCAAGAGACACGGGACAGGGGACAGCGGAGGGCCGTGATCGAACTCACCGTGGACGCCACCGGGCTGGCCCGCTCCCGCTTCGCGGTCTCGCCCTTGCACGAGGTCGCGGCGACGCTGCTGCCATGGGGCCTGTGCCCGGGCTCGGACGCCGATCCGTGGGTCACGCTCGCCCGGCGCGTGCTGCGCCGGGCGCGGCTGCCGCTGCTGTCGGAGCTGGCCCTGGACGGCGGCGGCTATGTGCCGGACTTCCTCAGTCCGCATCCGTCCGGGCCCTCGCCCACCGTCGAGGAGGAACTGGAGCGGGTCCGGTCCACCCCGCCCGAGCGCGTCCTCGGCGAGCTGGAGGCGCTGCGCGACGGCCGCCCGTGCAACGGCCTGGCCGGATCGGAACTGCCCCCGGAGGTGCGGCGGGCGATGGCCCGGGGCGGCGGGTACGTCGCCCGGCAGGCCGCGGAGGAACTGCGGCGCTACTGGGACCTGGCCTTCGCCCCGCACTGGGAGGCCGCGAAGGCCGCCCTCGAATCGGAGGTCGACCGGTGCGCCGGAGTGCTGGCCCGGCGCGGCGCGGCCGGGCTCTTCAACTCACTGCACCCCGGCATCCGGTGGGCCGACGGCACGCTGCGCGTCGACAGTCGGTTCACGGTGGAGTTGGCCGTGCCCCTGGTGGTCGTGGTGCCGTCGCTGGTGGCGGCGGGGCCGGGCGTGGCCGTTGACCCGGTGCGGGACGGACGGAGGCCGCCGATGGTGGCCTATCCCGTGCGCGACAGGGCCACCGCGCCGACGATCCCCTCCGCCGAGCTGGCCAGGCTGCTCGGACCCACCCGCGCCGGGCTGCTCGCAGCGCTGGCGCGACCGACTTCCACCGCGCAGCTCGCGGCACATCACTTCCTCAGTCCCGCTACGGTGTCGTACCACCTGGGCGTCCTGCACCGGGCGGGTCTCGTCGCCCGCGCCCGGTCCGGACGGGCGGTGCTCTATCGCCGCACGCCGGCGGGTTCCCGGCTGGCGGGAAGCCGGTAGACACGGCCGGCGGTGCCGCCGCCCGTTCACCGGACCTCGTGCGCCCCGGCCGTCGGTCGCGGCCGTTACGAAACCGTCCCCTCCCCGCGTGCAACTGCTGCGCACCCTCCGCTGTCTACCAGGCGGAACTCAACACCACGCTCACCGCAGCCGCACGGACATGAGGAGTCGACAGCAGTGGGGGACACACGCCGACGAGGAGTCGTCGCACTCGGGATCGCCGCACTGGTGGCGCCGCTCACGCTCGCCATGGGCAGCACGACCGCTCAGGCGGCGACCTCGTGCACGACGCAGACCGGGCCGTACCAGAGGCAGGTCGAGGGGTTCCTCGGGCTCCCGGTGGACGGGAGGCAGTCGGCCACGGACTGCAAGGCGATCCAGGCATTCCAGACGAAGCACTCGATCAGCCCGAACGCCGGGCTGGCGGGGCCCATCACCTGGGGCGTCATGGATCTGATGAACAAGCAGAAAGCCGTCGGGAAGAACCCGAACAAGGCCGGCAAGTGCCCGACGAACAAGGGCCGTATCGCCTGCGTCGACCTGACGCTCCAACTGAGCTGGATCCAGGACGGCACGAAGCTGGTGTACGGACCGGTCGCGGTGCGGACCGGGCGTGACGGGCACGAGACCCGCACCGGGCTGAAGAAGATCTACTGGCGGCACATCGACCACGTGTCCAGCCTGTACAAGGTGCCGATGCCGTACAGCCAGTTCTTCGACGGCGGCCAGGCCTTCCACTCGGTCGGCATCAGCGTGTGGGCTCCGCCCGGGTCGCACGGGTGCGTGAACATGACCAGGACCAACGCCGCCGCGTACTGGAACCTGCTCCGCAACGGCGACGACGTCTTCGTCTACGGCCGCAAGCCCGGGACCTGAGAAACGCACGGCTCCGCGGTCCGCCATGCCCTTCGTCGCCCGCTCGAAGTGGCCGACCCACACCCTCGCCGAGGGCAACGGCAGGAGAGCGTCACTCGTCGCGGCGCCCGGTGGTGAGGGCACACCGGAGCGCCCGATTCCGGCGCGGTGAAAGGGATTTTGCGGGCCGCCGGGCATATGCCATGCTGCTCCTCCTCCGGGGAGGGGATCATGAACATATTCACGGGGAGCGGTCGCATTCGGCGCCGCCGCGCCACCGGCAGAGCGGTCGGGACAGCCCTCGCGGCGGCAGCCGCGTGCCTCGCGTTGCCCGCATCCGGCGCGGAGGCGGCAACCACCTGCGCCGCCGGGGTCTGGAAAGCGTCGTACTACGCGAACACCACGTTCGCCGGGACCCCTAGGGGGACCGTGTGCGACTCCGCGATCAGCGAGAGCTACGGCACCGGGGACCCGGCGGGCGTCACGCTGCCGCGCGACAACTTCGGAGTCCGCTGGACGATGACCCGCGACTTCGGTTCCGGCGGGCCCTTCACCTTCAGCGTGGCCGTCCAGGACGCCGTCCGCGTCTACCTGGACGGCACCCGCAAGATCGACCTGTGGTCCAACGTCTCGTCGACCCGCAGCAAGACCGTCTACGTCACCGTTCCCAAGGGCACCCACACCATCCGCGTCGACTTCGCCGCCTTCACCGGCAGCGCGAACGTCAAATTCGGCTACGCGCCCAGGACCTCGGCCACCGTCGACAGGACCGCCCCGCTCGCCCCGACCGGCGCGAAGGTCGTGTACGACAAGGTCACCAGCAAGGCCACGTTCACCTGGGCGAGGAACAAGGAGATGGATCTCGCCGGGTACAAGGTGTACCTGCGCAGGCCGGGCACCAGCACCCTGGTGGTGCGGACGACCGCCACTTCCTACACGACGACGCTGCCCGCCACCGGTGCGGTCTACCGCTTCGGCGTCGACGCCGTGGACATCGCGGGGAACACATCGTCCTCCGCCATCGATCTGCCGGTCACGACCGTCGACCGGACGGCTCCGCCGGCGCCCACGGGCCTGACGGCGGCCGACAGCCAGTGGGACGTCACCCTGGGCTGGAAGGCGAGCGAGACGGACTCCACCTTCAGGGTGTACCGGGCCGACGCGGCCACCGGGCCGTACGCCCTCGTCGGAACGACGAAGGCGACGGCGCTGGGCCTCACCGACGTCCCGTACAGCACGGCGCGCTACTACAAGGTGACCGCCACCGACGCCTCGGGCAACACATCGGCGGCGTCCGCCGTGCTGGCCTACACCCGGCCCACGGCGGTTCCCCGGATCTACCACGCCGAGAACAACGAGGCGGACACCGGTATCCGCCTGCTCTGGGAAGCACGCGTGAACGCCGGCACGACGGGGTTCCGCGTCTACCGTTCCGAGCCCGCATCGGCCGACCCCTCCTGGCACGCCGTCACGTGCGAGGACTTCGGGCAGGGCGGCTCGACCCCGTACGTGCAGGTCCACTACTGCACGGATCACACGGCGGTCGCCAGGACCGCGTACGAGTACGCGGTGACGTCGGTCGACGCCCAGGGGCGTGAGTCGGAGCGGTCCGCTCCGTATGCGATCTCGCGCGTGGACAGGACGCCCCCGCCCGCCGTCACCGGGGTGACGGCCAAGGCCACGCCCTACGGTGTGGTGCTGGACTGGGATCCCAGCACGGCCCCCGACATCGCCAAGTTCGTCATCCGCAGGGAGCCGGTGGAGAAGCTTCCCTGCTGGTGCAATCTGGCCGAGGTCGACGCCGGCACCACCCACTTCGTGGACACGGAACTGCCGGACGGAGAGACCCTGACCTACTCCGTGGATGCCGTGGACACCTCGGGGAACTCCCTCTACACGCTGTACCTGAACCCGGAGAGCATGACGTTCGCCGAGGTGACGGAACTGGACCTGACCCCGTCCGTCGACACTCCGGCGGGCGCACCGCTCGGTCTCACCGCCACGGCCGCGGATTCGGGCCGGGCGGTGGAGCTGGGCTGGGACGCGGTCGGGGAGGCGACCGGTTACCGCGTCCACCGCTGGAACCACGACGCCGGGGCGTACGAGCAGCTGACGGCGGAGCCGGTCACCGGTCTCTCCTACACGGACACCACGGCCGCCACCGGTACGACCCACTTCTACTGGGTGACCGCCGTCCACGCCGACGGGACCGAGTCGGCCCCGGGGGACGCCTGGGCGATCCTGCAGCCCGGAAGCTGACGGCGCGACCGTCCACCGGACGGACCGAAGGCCGGACCGCTCGACGGTCCGGCCTTCGTCGTTGTCCGGTGGCGGGTTTCGTACGACCTTGCCTTCCCGGCCTGTTTCTCCACCTGCACGCGGCGGGGTCGCGCCTCACACCGTGATGACGACCTTGCCGCGTGCGTTGCCCTCCTGGACGTACCGGATCGCCTCGGGGGCCTCGCTCAGCGGGTACGTCGCGCCGACGACCGGCGCGACCTTGCCGGCCTCGATGAGTACCCGCAGGGACTGAAGGTCCTCGTGGCGCTCCACCGAGATCAGCCCGCGCAGCTTGTGGCGCACGAACGGTGACAGCATCAGCGCACGCAGGACGCGATCCGTGCCGCCGAACCACCGCCCGCCGCCCTCGCCCCCGACGATGACCAGAGTTCCCCGCGGAGTGAGGGCACGCCGGAGGAGGGACAGCGGACGGTTGCCGGCGGTGTCCACGATGAGGTCGTAGCGGCGCGCCCCGTCGGCGAAGTCCTCACGGGTGTAGTCGATGACGTCGTCCGCGCCGATCGAGCGGACCAGGTCCGTCTTGGTCGTGCTGCAGACGCCGGTGACATCCGCTCCGAACGCTTTGGCCAGTTGCACCGCGAAGGTGCCCACCCCGCCCGCCGCGCCGATGATCAGGACCTTCTGTCCCGGCTGCACCCGGCCCGCGTCGCGCAGGGCCTGGAGTGCGGTGAGCGCGGATATGGGGACGGCCGCCGCCTGCTCGAGGGTGAGATTCGGGGGCTTCGGTACGAATCTGTCCTCCGGAGCGCTCGCGTACTCGGCGAAGGAGCCTTCGCAGATGCCGAACACCTCGTCGCCCGGCCGGAACCGGGTGACCGCGGCGCCGACGGCCTCGACGCGCCCGGCGACCTCCCTGCCCCGGACGCGGACCTTGGGGGCACGGAGCCCGTAGCCCATCAGGCGCAGGAGATACGGCAGGCCGGTCATGAGGTGCCAGACGCCCGCGTCGACGGCGGCTGCGTGCACCCGTACGAGCACGTCGCCTTCGCCTGCCGACGGCTTGTCGATGTCCCTGAGCTCCAGCACGTCGGAGGAGCCGTAGGTGTCGTGCACGATGGCCTTCATGGTGTCTCTCCTTCGCTGCGTTCGCTTCCTTCGGCTCCTTGGGCCCCTTCGACCCCTTCGGTCCCTTGGCGACCTTCGCCGTCCGGGTACTGGAACACCTCGTCGAGCGGGACTCTGAACACGCGGGCGATCTGGAAGGCCATCTCGAGCGAAGGCGAGTAGCGGCCCTTCTCGATGGCGATGACGGTCTGGCGGGTCACGCCGATCCGATCCGCCAGCTCCGCCTGGGTCATCTCCCCGTGCGTGAAGCGGAGGGACCGGATCGTGTTCGTGACGCGGGTCGGCTTCACCACGGCTGGAAGCCCCACCTGTAGGCGGCGATCTTGGCCACGGAGCCGAGGACGGCGGAGAGGACGAAGGCCAGGTAGATCGCATTGGCGATCCAGAAGTGGTCCAGCTCGGCCATCGACATGCCGAGGGCCGCCACTCCGCCGATGACGACGAACGACTGCCCCGTGTACTCGCCGAACCGGGTGATCTCCCGGTCGCGCTGGTCCTTCCTGTTCGCGTCCTTGGGCGAGGCGATCGCGATCACGACTTCGAGCGCTATCGCCGCCGCGACCGCGGCGCCGACGGTCCACAGCAGCGTCGGTACGTACGACACCTCCGCGAGCGGGGTGTGCTCCGCCCGGCCGAGCACGATGGCGAGGTAGGCCGTGTACGCGGCGACCGCGACCACCCCCATGATCCATGCACGCTTCTCTTCGAAGGTCACGCCAACTCCCCCCTGTAAAGCAAACTTGACACCGAGAAGGTAAAGCCACGCGTACATGAAGTCAAGAATTCTGTACATCGACCTACCGCCCCCGCGCCCGCTCCCGCGGCCGCACCCCCGGCCGCGACAGGCCGGCGCGTACCGCCTGGGGATCCGCGGCCGGATCGTTCGCGGCGACGCCCAGCCGGCGTCTGTCTGCGGTGATCAGGGTGGACAAGATCCGGACCGCCGCGGTCACGGGTGCCTGCTTCGCGTACCGAAACCCATGGTTCCGTGACATCCGTCACGGCGGCTTATGGCACTAAGGCGGCCGAATAGTAGCGATCACCCCGGCGACATAGTGAGATTTGTCCGACTTGACGTAGACATATCTCGCACAGGATCCGAGGGCACTGGACGCCCCCTGCAACTTCGCTCGTTCCTTTTGCAAATAGGGACTTCTGACGGAGCGACAGCTCGTTCCGGAATTCCGCAAACCGGGCCAGCACGCCCATGTGCCCATTTCAAGGGCCCTCCACCGCTACGAGCGCGGGTAGTACCGACGCTCGTTGCCCTCCGCTCGGAGTGCTTCTAACAATGGCGGCCCGCAAGGCGTCCCCGCAGCTCAGGTGCAGTGTCTGCACAGAGTTTGCCGCACCGGGGATGCTCCGCGATCACCGAGTGAGGTCATGCATGAGGAAGCACCGCAGGAAGACGCACTACCGGAAGATAGCCATCGCCGTCGTCGCGCTGGGCACGGTAGGTGTGCCCTCCGTCGCCATGGCCTGCATGGATCCGCAGGAGAACCAGGACGGCGGGTCCAGGGGACAGTGGCAGAATGCGTCCGCCGATCAGCGGTGGTCGCACGACGGCGGGGACTGGAAGCAGAAGCACGGCGGCTGGGACTGGAGGCAGAAGCACAACGGGGCGGAGCAGTCCGCGCCGGCTTCGAAGACGCCCACCGCGCCCCCGAGCACCTCGAAGCCGACGGCCCCGAGCACCTCGAAGCCCACCGCTCCGAGCACTGCCGCGCCGGCCCCCACCGCCCCCGCCGCCCCCGCGTCCGGCGCCGTGGCCCGCGTCGTGCAGCTCGTCAACAGCGAGCGCAGCAAGGCCGGATGCTCGCCCGTCACCGTCAACGCGACGCTGACGAAGGCCGCTCAGGCTCACAGCGCGGACATGGCGGCCCACAAGAACATGTCGCACACGGGCTCCGACGGCTCGTCCCCGGGCGCCCGGATCACGCGTGCCGGTTACAACTGGAGCACCTACGGCGAGAACGTCGCCTACGGCTACTCCACCCCCGAGAGCGTCATGCAGGCCTGGATGACCAGCCCCGGCCACAAGGCCAACATCCTCAACTGTGAGTTCAAGGAGATCGGCGTCGGCCTCGCGCAGCCGAACGACTACTGGACCCAGGACTTCGGCACCGCCCGATAGCGGTCCCGTCAACGGACTCGCTCTGCACGGGACGAAAAGCCCCGACCGGACTCTGGTCGGGGCTTTCGTCGTGCTCCCGGTCGGTCGACCCCGGCCGGCCGCCGGCCCGTCCCCCGGCCCGGTCGGTTCCGGTTCAGCCGGCCGCCGCCGGCTGCGTCTCCGGCACTTCCACGAGAGTGGCCGGCAAGGCTACGTACGCCGTGACTCCGGCGGTACTCCCGCCCTGCCCCGCCGTGGGGCGCAGATCGACCTGGGCGCCGAGCCGGGCCGCGAGAGTACCGACGACGTAGTGGCCGAGGTAGCGGGTAGGGGCGACCAGGAAGGACTCCCGGCCCGTGAGCCGGGCGTTGGAGCGGGCCAGTTCCTCGGCGGTCATGCCGGAACCGCGATCGACGACTGCGAGGCAGTACTCACCACCGTCGCGCCAGCCGTAGATCTCGACGGGGCGCGAGGAAGGCGAGAAGACCAGCGCGTTCTCTATGAGCTCGGCGAGCAGATGGGAGAGCTCGGCGACGACCCGGCCGCGGATCCGCCCTGCCTGTACGTCGACCACGACGACGCGCTGGTACTCCTCGACCTCGGCGATCGCCGACTGCACCACCTCGGCCGCCGTCACCAGCCCCGCCCAGGTGCGCGGGGCCAGCTCCTCCCCCGCGAGCACGAGCAGCGACTCGGCATTGCGGCGCATACGGGTGGCCAGGTGATCGAGTTGGAAGAGCTCGCCGAGTGCGTCCGGATCGACCTCCTGACGCTCCAGTGCGGTGATCAGGCCGAGTTGGCGGGAGAGCAGTGCCTGATTGCGGCGGCCAAGACTGGCGAGCGATTCGGAGCTGTTGCGGCGCAGCACGGCCTGCTCGGTCGCGAGGGCGATGGCCGTGCGCTCGACGTTGTGCAGGGCGGTGGCGAGCCGGGTGAGCTCAAGGGCGCCGCCGGGCATCCGGCGGGGCGGTACGGAGACCAGCTCTTCGCCCGCCTCGGCCTCTTGGATACGGGCAACAGCTGCGGGCAGCCCGGTGCGGGCGACCGAGTCGGCCTCGTCGGCGATCGCGACGAGCGGCCGGGTGATCGAGCGGGCGGCGAGCACAACGAGTGCGGCGGCGGCTGCGAGGATCAGGACACCGAGGCCGAGGAAGCCGCCCAGCTCGCCGGTGGCCTCGTCGCCGATACGCTCCGCGCGCGTTCGGATGTCGGCACCGATCTCCCGCTGTACGCCGTGGAGCCGGTCGACGAGTGAGGTCATCGATGACCACCAGCGGCCGGGGTCCACCGTGAGGCGGCTGCCGTCGGCTCCGCCCTCGGCCTGCTTCTCGTAGCCGAGTGCGCGTCGGGCATCGCTGGTGGCGAAGGCGGCGTCGAGCGCGGACTGCTGGGCGGGGGTGGAGAGTTCGGCGAAGTGACGCAGAAAGGCCAGCCGATCCGCTCGTACCTCGGTGAAGTCGAGGAACTCGGTTCCCTTGAAGCGCCCTGTCGCGAAGACCCCGTTGAGGAAGCCGCGCTCGAGTGCGACCGCCTCGGTGGCCCTGGCGAGGGTCTGCAGGGCCCCCATCGCCTCGGCGAGGGCCCCGTCACCGCCGGCCGGTTCCGCTGCCACGGCGTCGATCAGTCCGTCGATCGCCTTGGTGTACGCGGCCAGCGTCGCGGCGCGCTCGGCAGTGCCGCTGTCGACCTGGCTGCGCACGGACACCAGCTCCGAGACCGGGGCGAGCGCCCTTCGTAAGGTCTCGGCGGTGTCCTCGCCCGCGCCATCCGCCTCCAGCAGGGAGCCGAACCCGGTGCGGGCGGTGTCGGTGCGTGTGCGCTGGGCGTCGACGTCCTCGCGGTACTCCTTGGCCCCGCCCAGCAGCCCATTGGTGAGGCCACGCTCGCGTTGCAGCTCACGCACCAGGTCCTGGGCCTCGAGAGCGAGCTCGACCCGGCCGGCGCTCTCACGTGCCAGGGACCAGTCGGCCGCCCGGTCGGCGACACCGAGGCCGGTCACGACCAGCAGCAGACAGGTGGGGACGGCGAGCACGATGGCCATACGGCCGCGGATCGTGCTCCAGGCGGGCAGGGCGGACAGTCGCGGCAGAAGGCGCCGCCGGGTGCGCTTCATCACGTCCGACGACGATAGGAACCGGCATGCCCGGCGCGGTTTCCCGGCGGTTAGAGGCTGGTTGCTCCTGATTCACAGGGCGTCGTTCCGCGCCGAGCACCGTACGCCACGTTCCCGTAACGCAGCGCTGGGCATGTCGGCTGCACGGCAGCGTCGGGGGCGTCCCTGTCGTAAGGCCGCGCCTTCAGCAGACAGGGCCGGCCGTGCCGGTGGCAATCCAGGTCTGTGGGCCTCCGGTTCCGGGTTCGAATAAGAAATTGTCCGGGCGCGGTTGCCGCCCTACGGTTGACGCCGTGACTGCCGGGTCGGCCTTGGGCCAAGAGCGAGTGGGGTACCCGGCCCTGGCGTGAGCGCGGGGCGGGCGAGAGGCCCGCCTTCTTCTTTCTTCTCCGTTTGTGTTCGACGTTTCCGTTCGACCCCTGAGAAGAAAGCAGCGCATGCCCAACGACTTCAACCAGCAGATCATCGACGAGTTCCGTGCCAACGGCGGACGTGTCGGCGGCCCCTTCGAGGGCGGCCGACTGCTCCTGCTCACCACCACCGGGGCGCGAACCGGCGCCCGCCACACCACGCCCGTGGGCTATCTGCCCGACGGCGGCGAGCGCGTCCTGGTCATCGCATCGGCCGGTGGCGCGCCGAGGCATCCGGACTGGTTCCACAACCTGGTGGCCCATCCACGCGTCACCGTCGAGGCCGGAGTGTTCACGTACGAGGCCGAGGCCGTCGTCCTGGAGGGCGCCGAGCGGGATCGCGCCTTCGCCCGCGCGGTCGAGGCCGATCCCGGGTGGGCCGAGTACCAGGCCAGGGCGGAGCGGGTGATCCCCGTGGTCGCCCTCGAGGAGATCCCCGGTCCGCCGAACATCGCCGCGGCGTCGTTCGGGGCGGCCGTCAAGGCCGTGCACGACGGGTTCCGGCAGGAGCTGGCGCTGATCCGCAAGGAGATCGCCGAGTGGCACGCGGCGACGGAGTCGCCGTCACAGTCGGAGTCCGGGCCCGGGTCCGAGCGGGGTCCCGGCACCGGCATCGGCATCGGCATCGGAGCCCAGCTCCGGGTGAACTGCCTGACCGTCTGCGCCGGAGTGCACAACCACCACACCGGCGAGGACGCCGGGATGTTCCCGCTCCTCGCGGAGCGCCATCCGGAGCTCGCCCCGGTCCTGGACCGGCTGCGCGACGAGCACGTGCGCATCGCCGAGCTCGTCGAGGACCTGCGGAAGGTCGTATCGGCCGAAGGGGCCGACGCCGCACGGGTCCGCGCCGAGGTCGAGCGGCTCACGGACGAGCTGGAGAGCCATCTGCTCTACGAGGAGGAGCAGCTGATCCCGGTGCTCGACCCGCCACAGGCGCCCTGAGTTCTCAGCCGCCGTCGGGAGCGTCGGGTCCGGCCTCCCGGCGGCGGTCCTCGTCCGGACGCAGGACCAGGGCCAGCAGCCCAGGGAAGCGTGCGTCGAACTCCTCGCGGCGCAGCCGGTTGACGCGCTTGGGTCCCTCGTCGCGCTGTTCGACCAGGCCGGCCGCGCGCAGGACCGAGAAATGGTGGCTGAGCGCCGCCTTGCCGACCGGTACGTCGAAGCTGCCGCAGGCGCGCGTCCAGTCGGCAGAGCCCGCGAGCTCACGCACGAGCTGGATGCGCACGGGGTCGGCGAGCGCGGAGAGGGCGACCAGGACGGGGACCTCGTCGGGGTGCGTGTGCACAGGGGCGGCGCGGTGTCCGCCGCTCGCCGCCGTCCCATCGGTCATGGCCGCCTGCTCCTTCTCTTGTTCTCTTGCCGAGTGTTCGATGAGGATCATACACTTCGAGTGTTCGACTCCCATTGAACACTTCGAAGGATGTGTACTGCTGTGCGTGCGGTCGAGATCCATGAGTACGGCGGTCCCGAGGTGCTGAAGGTCGTACGGACCGACGCACCCGATCCGGGACCGGGCGAGGTCACCATCGACGTCGCCTACGCGGGCGTGAACTTCGCGGACCTCAAGGCGCGGGCCGAGGGCTACCGGGTCCCCGCCCTGCCCTACGTCCCCGGCCTCGAGGTCTCGGGCCGGATCCGGGCCGTCGGCACGGACGTGGCGGACCTGCGCCCGGGCCAGGAGGTCGCCGCGCTCACCGCCGCGGGCGGGTACGCCGAGGTCGTGGCGGTACCGGCCGCCTCGGTGTTCCCGCTGCCCGAAGGGGTGGATCTGCGCACCGGCGCGACGCTCCCCACCGTGCTGCCGACCGCGCACGCCCTGCTGCACGAGGTGGGACGGCTGCGCGCCGGCGAGACCGTGCTGGTCCACGGCGCGGCGGGCGGCGTCGGCACGGCGGCCGGGCAGCTGGCGCGGGCGGCGGGCGCGAGGGCGGTGTACGGCGTGGTGTCGTCGGCCGCGAAGGCCGGGCACGCACTCGAGCACGGCTACGACGAGGTGTTCGTCGGTGACTCCTTCCCGGACGAGGTCCGCCGTGCCACCGACGGCCGCGGCGTCGACCTGCTGCTCGACCCGGTGGGCGGTGACACCCTCCGCCGCGGTCTCGACGCGCTCGCCGTCTTCGGGCGGCTCGTGTCGTACGGCAACGCGAGCGGGGCGGAGCCCTGGCAGGTGGGTCCCGCCGAGCTCTACGGATCCGGCCGTACGGTCGCGGGCTTCTCCATCCTCGCGCTCGCGCAGACCGCCCCCGAGGCGCTGCGGGCCCTCGCCGAACGCGCCTTCCGCACCGTCACGGACGGAGTCGTGGAGCTTCCGGTCACCGCGGAGTTCCCCCTGGAGGACGCGGCCGGGGCGCACGCACTGATGGGCGGCCGGACGTCGACGGGCAAGCTGCTGCTGAAGGTGGCCCCATGAGCGCGAAGAATCCCCTGAAGATCGCCGTGATCGGCACCGGCGGTGTCGGCGGCTACTTCGGCGGCCGCCTCGCGCTCGCCGGCCACGACGTCGCCTTCGTCGCCCGCGGCCCCCACCTCGAAGCGCTCCGGCGCGACGGGCTCACCGTGGAGAGCGTGGCGGGCGACTTCGCCGTGTCGCCGGCCCGTGCGACGGACGACACGGCGGAGATCGGCGAGGTGGACTACGTACTCCTGTGCGTGAAGACGTGGCAGCTGCCGTCCGCCATCGACGCACTGCGTCCGCTCCTGGGCACCGACACAGCCGTGGTCACGCTCCAGAACGGGGTCGAGGCGCCCTCCGAGGTCGCCGGGGCCATCGGCCGGGACGCGGTCCTGCCGGGCACAGCGAAGATCATCGCGCAGCTCGACGGTCCCGGGCGGGTACGTCATGTCGGCGGACCCGGCCTGCTGGCCTTCGCGGAGTGGGACAACCGGCCGACGGACCGGGTCGGGCGGCTGCGGGCCGCACTCGACGCGGCGGACGGGGTGACGGCCGTGTTGTCCGAGGACATCTGGGCCGAGCTCTGGGCGAAGTTCCTGTTCGTCGTGCCGCCCGGCGGGCTCGGCGCCGTGACGGACGCGCCGTTCGGGGTCCTGCGCACCCGGCCGGGGACCCGGCAGCTGCTCGTGGCGGCGATGACCGAGATCCGGCAGGTGGCGCTGGCGACGGACGTCAAGCTGCCGGACGATGTCGTAGCGACGGCGATGGCGTTCCTCGACCAGCAGCCCGCCACCGGTACGACGTCGCTGCACCGCGACCTCGTGGCCGGTCTCCCCTCCGAGCTGGAGGCCCTGACCGGCGCGGTGGTGCGCATCGGCGAGCGGACGGGGACGGCGACGCCCGTGAACAGCGTCCTCTACGAGGTGCTGCGCCTGCGGGAGGAGGCGTCGCAGGGCACCTGACGGCGAGGATCGCGAAGGCCGCAAAAAATTCTCGCGTGCCGTGTCGAGAAACCGTCATCCGCTCCGACGTCCCCTGTGAGAGTTGCCCACAAGGGGCGGCACCCCACCCGAGGGAGCGAAACCATGAAGTACCTGGTGATGGTTCAGGGCTCGCAGGCCGACTACGACGCGATGAGCGGCAAGGCCTCCGAGCACAGCCCGGCCTGGAGCGAGAAGGACCTGCAGGCGATGTTCTCCTTCATGGAGGCCGTCAACAACGACCTGGCCGAAACCGGTGAGCTCGTGGACGGGCAGGGCCTGGTCGAGCCCGCGCAGACCCGCTTCGTGAGCACGGGCGAGGACGGCCGCCCGGTCATCTCGGACGGTCCCTACGGCGAGACGAAGGAGCTGCTCGCCGGGTACTGGGTGCTGGAATGCGAGAGCTTCGACCGGGTGACCGAGATCGCGGCCCGTATCGCCCGGTGCCCGTCCCCCGAGGGCGCGCCCGACTACCCGGTGGTCATCCGTCCGATCCAGGACGGCGGGGGCGACCTCTGCCGGTGAAGCGCCCGACCGAGGTCGAGGACCTGCTGCGTCTGCACGCGCCGCAGGTCCTCGGCGCGCTGGTACGCCGGTACGGACACTTCGGCCCCGCCGAGGACGCCGTACAGGAGGCGCTGCTCGCCGCCGCGCAGCAGTGGCCCGATGCGGGCGTGCCGGACAATCCGCGCGGCTGGCTGATCAAGGTGGCCTCGCGGCGCCTCACCGACCAGCTGCGCAGCGACGAGGCGCGACGCCGCCGCGAGGAGACGGCCGCGCAGCTCGCGCCCAGGGACGCCTTCGTCGCCCCGCCGCCCGGTGAGGGCAGGGCGCCTTCCGATGACGACACCCTCACACTGCTGTTCCTCTGCTGCCATCCCGATCTGACGCCCGCCGCGCAGATCGCGCTCACGCTGCGGGCCGTCGGCGGTCTGACGACGGCGGAGATCGCCCGCGCGCTGCTGCTGCCCGAGGCGACGACGGCCCAGCGCATCAGCCGGGCCAAGGCGAGGATCAAGGGCGTGCCCTTCCGCCCGCCGGTCCCCGAGGACCGCGACCGGCGGCTGGCGGCGGTGCTCCAGGTCCTCTACCTGATCTTCAACGAGGGCTACACGGCCACCTCGGGCGCCGCGCTGCACCGCGCCGACCTGGCCCACGAGGCGATCCGGCTGACCCGTGCCGTACGCAGGCTGCTGCCCCGGGAGGGCGCGGTCACCGGGCTGCTGGCCCTCATGCTCCTCACCGAGGCGCGGAGTGCGGCCCGCACCGGCCCGCACGGCGAGCTCATCCCCCTCGACGAGCAGGACCGCACGCTGTGGAACCGCGACGCGATCGCCGAGGGCACGGCCCTGGTGGAGGAGGCCCTCTCCGAAGGACCCGCGGGCGCCTACCAGTTGCAGGCGGCGATCGCGGCGCTCCACGACGAGGCGGCGCGGGCGGAGGACACCGACTGGCCGCAGATCCTCGCCCTGTACGACGTGCTCCTACGCAGGGCACCCGAGCCGATGGCCGAGCTGGGGAGGGCGGTGGCCGTGGCCATGGTGGAAGGGCCGGAGGCGGGGCTGGCCGAAGTGGCGAAGCTGGAGGACCGGTTGGCGGGGCACCACCGGCTCGATGCCGTACGGGCCCATCTGCTGGAGAAGGCCGGGGACCGGGAGGGTGCGCGGGCGGCGTACCAGCGGGCGGCCCAGCGCACGCTCAGCGTCCCGGAGGCCCGCTATCTCCAGCTGCGGGCGGCCGGGCTGAGCTGAGTCCGGATCGAGTCCGGTCCGGAGTCTGGCCTTTCATCTGACCCGCCAGTACCTTACCGCGCAGTAAGTTCCTGTCTCCCTCCTGCCCCACGCCCCTGCCCCACGCCTTCAGGAGCGCACCGTGAAGACAGCACTGACCCCTGCCGTCGCCGCCCTCGCCGCAGCCCTGGCCCTCAGCGCGACGTCCGCGGCCCCGGCGGCCGCGACCACGTCCCCCGACGGCCTCCGGGAGGTGCTCTTCGTCGGGAACAACTGGGAAGGCACCGCCGACGTACTCGAATCGTCCGGAGCCCTCACGAAGGTCGGCCGGATCAATGTCGTTCCGGACAAGGACGAGCGGCTGCTGGAGATCCACCTCAACCCCGTGAAGCTGGCCTACTTCCTCGGGATACGGATGACGGTGGGCGAGGGCCACGACCAGTTCGTGGACGACATGTACTCGACCCCCGACGGGTCGGCGATCGTCGTCTCGCGCCCCAGCTTCGCCGACGTCGCCTCGATCGATGTCGCCACCAACAAGGTCAACTGGCGCTTCCCCGTGTCCGGCTACCGCTCCGACCACATGGCCGTCTCCCCGGACGGCAAGCGCGTCGCCGTGTCCGCCTCCACGTCGAACACCGTGCATGTCCTGGACATCGGGACCGGCCGCGAGACCGGCTCGTTCACGACCGGGGACAAGCCGCACGAGAACGTCTTCACGGCCGACGGCAGATACATCTGGAACATGGCCATCGGGGAGGTCAACACCGCACTCGACGACCCGTTCTTCGACTGGACCAAGGGCGACCGGAAGATCACGGTCGTGGACGCACAGACCTACGGGACGGTGAAGGTCATCGACATGCGGCAGCGGCTGGACGCGTTCGGCCGCAAGGACCTGTCCGACGCGGTACGGCCGGTGGCGTTCACGCCCGACGAGTCGAAGCTCTACTTCCAGGTGTCGTTCTTCAACGGCTTCCTCGAGTACGACGTCGCCGCCGACAGGATCACCCGCCAGAAGACGCTCCCGAAGAACCCGGCCACCAGCGAGGACCGCACGACCTGGGTCAACGACTCGCGCCACCACGGCCTGTCGATGAGCCCGAAGGGCGACAAGCTCTGCATCGCCGGGACGATGGACGACTACGCAACGGTCGTCGACCGGGCGACCCTCCAGGAGGGGCCGCTCGTCGCGGCGTCGAAGCCGTACTGGGCGACGGTGAGCGGGGACGGCAAGTCCTGCGTCATCTCCGAGAGCGGCGCCGACACGGTCACGGCGATCGACTTCGCGACCGGGCGGAAGGTGGCGAGCGTGCCGGTGGGCGACCATCCGCAGCGCGTACGGCTCGGCCATGTGGCGGCGGACTGGACGGGTCCTTCCGCCACGCGGGAATAGCCATGGCGTGAACACGGACCGTTCGTGTGGGACAGACGTGGCCATGGCAAACCAGTTGGCAGAGGCCGTGTCCGGAGGGACGATCGGTCCATGACTCGCACGTTCGACCACCTCGTCGCCGAGGCCGAGTCCGTGTCCGTGGCCGGCTGGGACTTCTCGTGGCTCGACGGCCGGGCCACCGAGCAGCGCCCGTCCTGGGGCTACCAGCGCCTGATGAGCGAGCGGCTGGCGCGGGCCTCCGCCGCCCTCGACATCCAGACGGGCGGCGGGGAGGTCCTCGCCGGAGCGCCGAAGCTGCCGCCGCTCATGGTGGCCACGGAGTCCTGGCCGCCGAACGTCGCCAGGGCCACCAAGCTGCTCCACCCGCTGGGCGTGGCCGTCGTCGTCGACACCGACGAGCCGCCGCTCCCCTTCGGCGACGAGGCCTTCGACCTCGTCGTCAGCCGCCACCCGGTGACCGTTCGGTGGGACGAGATCGCCCGCGTACTGCGGCGGGGCGGCACGTACTTCTCCCAGCAGGTCGGCCCCGCCAGCGTCTTCGAACTGGTCGAGTACTTCCTCGGACCGCAGCCGGAGGAGGTGCGCCGCGCCCGCCATCCGGACGACGCGCGGGCGGCGGCCGAGGCGGCGGGCCTGGAGATCACCGACCTGCGGTCGGAGTCGCTGCGCACCGAGTTCTTCGACATCGGCGCGGTGATCTACTTCCTCCGGAAGGTGGTCTGGATGGTCCCTGGCTTCACCGTGGCCCGGTACCGCGGCCGCCTCCGCGAGCTCCACGACCGGATCGAGGCGGAGGGCCCGTTCGTCGCGCACACGACCCGCTTCCTGATCGAGGCCCGCAAGCCCGGCTGACGGACGGGACGTGCGTGGCGACCGCGCCGGCGTCATCATCGGGGCATGAGCCCCACGATTCATCTCGCCCAGCAGCCAGAAGCCGACGAACTCCTCGGTCGCAGCCCGCTCGCCGCCCTGGTCGGCATGCTGCTGGACCAGCAGGTCCCCATGGAATGGGCCTTCTCCGGCCCGTACACGATCGCCCGGCGCCTCGGCAGCGACGACCTGGACGCTCACGAGATCGCCGCCCACGACCCGGAGGCCTTCGGCGCGCTGCTGTCCGAGAAGCCGGCGGTGCACCGCTACCCGGGATCCATGGCGAAGCGGATCCAGCAGCTGTGCCAGTACCTCGTGGACGAGTACGACGGCGACGCGACGGCGCTGTGGCGGGACGCCGCGACGGGCAAGGAGCTGCTCGCGCGGCTCAACGCGCTGCCCGGATTCGGCAAGCAGAAGTCGCAGATCTTCCTGGCCCTGCTGGGCAAGCAGTTCGGCGTCACGCCGGAGGGCTGGCGGGAGGCGGCGGGACCGTACGGCGAGGAGGGCTCGTACCGTTCGGCGGCGGACATCACGGGCCCCGAGTCGCTGGCCAAGGTGCGCTCGTACAAGCAGGAGATGAAGCGCGCGGCGAAGACCGCCAAATGACCTACGCCTACGCCCGAAGACGTACAACCTGCTGTCAATGCGGCTAAATATCGCGTGAGTTGCGGCACAACTGTTCACAGAGCCATCAGAGATCGCTAACTTCCCCTCAACCTCGTTCGCACCGGGAAGGACCTCTGTGAACGCAACCCATCGCAGAGCCGTGGCCACCCTGGCCGCAGCCGCACTCGCGACCCCGCTCCTGCTGGCATCCGCCTCCCCCGCAACCGCCCACCGGCACGACCCTGCCAAGGAAGCGGCGAAGGAAGCAGCCAAGCTGTCGAAGCGGCTGGTACGCGAGTCGTCCGCCAAGGACGCCTACCAGCACCTCCAGAAGTTCCAGCAGATAGCCGACAGCGCCGGCGGCAACCGCGCCGCCGGGACGCTGGGCCACGACGCGTCCGCCGCGTACGTCTACCAGCTCCTGAAGAAGGCCGGGTACGACGTCTCGTACCAGGACTTCGAGTTCATCTACACCGAGACCAAGGCCCAGAGGCTGTCGGTGGTCTCGCCCGCGCCGCGCGATGTCGCGATAGCCGCGATGACGTACACCAAGTCGACGCCCGTGGGCGGTGTGAAGGCGGATCTGGTCGCCGCGCCCGTCGACGCCGACGGCACCAACGGCTGTGAGCCCGGCGACTTCGCCGCCGGCGCCTTCACCGGGAAGATCGCCCTGATCAAGCGCGGCGGCTGCACTTTCGCCCTCAAGCAGGAGAACGCGGCGGCCGCGGGCGCGATCGGCGCGGTGATCTACAACAACACCGAGGGCGTGCTCTCCGGCACGCTCGGCGCCCCGGAGGCGGGCAAGATCCCGACCGGCGGCGTCACCCTCGCCGAGGGCGAGAAGCTCGCCGCGGACCTCGCGAAGGGGCCGGTGAGCATCGACTTCGAGATCCGCCAGCTCCAGGAGAAGCGCACCACCCGCAACGTCATCGCGGAGACCAAGCACGGCAACGCCGCCAACACGGTGATGCTCGGAGCCCACCTGGACTCCGTCGTGGCGGGCCCCGGCATCAACGACAACGGCTCCGGCTCCGCCGGCCTGCTCGAAGTCGCCCTGGAGCTCGCCGAGTCCCACAAGCGGCCCGCCAACAAGGTGCGCTTCGCCTGGTGGGGCGCGGAGGAGAACGGTCTGCTCGGCTCGGAGCACTACGTCGCGAACCTCAGCGAGCTGGGCAAGAAGGAGATCAAGCTCTACCTCAACTTCGACATGATCGCGTCGCCGAACTACGGTCTGTTCGTGTACGACGGCGACAACTCGGACGGCGTCGGCGCACCGGCGGGCCCGGCGGGCTCCGCGCAGCTCGAGCGCGACATCAACGAGTTCATGGACAAGCTGGGCAAGCCGCACGAGGGCACGGACTTCACCGGCCGCTCCGACTACGGCCCGTTCGTCGAGGCGGGCATCGCGTCCGGGGGCACCTTCACCGGTGCGGAGGGCATCAAGACCGCTGCGCAGGCCGCGAAGTTCGGCGGCACGGCCGGGGTCGCGTACGACGCGTGCTACCACGCCAAGTGCGACGACATCAAGAACATCGACATGACGGCGTTCGACGTCAACATCGACGTCATCGCCAACGCGGTCGGCACCTACGCCCAGGACCTGAGCTCGCTCCGCAAGCCGGTCGTCACCGTCCCCACGGACGGCGACGCGGGCAGCGGCGGCGGCCTCCACGACGGCCACGACCACGACGTGACGGAGTAACGGGGCTCCGCCCTTCCGCCCGGACCCCTACGCCCTGCGGGCGCAGGGACCCTCACCTGGAACGCCGGTGGGGCTTCTCAGGAGCCCTACCGGCGTTTCCGTATCCCGGTGCCCGGCACACATCAAGCCCGTCCGGGTTCGAGGACGGACACACGGGCCGCCCGTGCGGTACCGAGCACACCGCCGGGGCCCGGTCACCGCCTGCGGCGGGCCGCCGATGCCCAGCGATATGAGCACCTCCTCCAGGTCGTACGCCGGATGCCGACCCCCTTCGAGCGAATCAGCCGCACGGAGCGCACCCAGGTCGAGCGCCGGCCCCGAGATGGCGTAACCGGCCACGATCTCTCCGGCCTCGGCGGGAATCGACCCCCGGCTGAGCCGAGGTGGCGGGCTGCGGGGCGGTCAGGGACGGCTCGGGCTCGCTCATGACAGAGCCCCGATTCCCGGTTTGTAGGTTTTTGCCCGGGATCGCACCGGCGCCGCCTGGCTGCGCCGACCGCCGCTTGCCCGGTAGGCTTTCCGTGTGATCTTCAAGCGCATCGGCAACGGGCGGCCGTATCCCGACCATGGCCGGGAAAGCACCCGGCAGTGGGCGGATGTCGCGCCGCGCCCGGTCCGCCTCGATCAGCTCGTGACCACCAAGGGCCAGCTGGATCTCGAGACCCTGCTCGCCGAGGACTCCACGTTCTACGGCGATCTCTTCGCCCACGTCGTGAAGTGGCAGGGCGATCTGTACCTCGAGGACGGACTGCACCGCGCCGTGCGCGCGGCGCTCCAGCAGCGCCAGGTGCTGCACGCCCGCGTGCTGGAGCTGGACTGACGGCCGGACGCCCCGCCGACACTTCGGCCCGACCCCACACCGGCCCGACGGTCGGCCGATCTTCCCGGGCCCGGATCCACGGCGTTTTCCGACCCGTACGGGCGGAGTTTCCGACCCATACGGGCTCAGTGCGATGATCGTTTAGTAGGCAGGGCCGCGCGACCGCACTACGCTGCGCCCATGAGCATGCTCACTCCCCCAGGCATGGGCGGAAAGTACCGCATTACGGGCAACGCCTATCCGCGTATGCGCCGCCCCCGACGCCGCCGCAGGATCGTGCTCGCAGTCGTCGCAGCCGCGGCCGTCCTAGGCCTCGGCGGCTGGGGGACGCTGCAGCTCATCGATGTGTTCACGGGCGGCGGGAAGAAGACCACGGCCAAGTCGGGCCAGGCGGCCTGCAGGCCCCGGGTGACCGTCTCCGCCGCGCCCCTCCCACCGAAACCCGCCCAGATCACGGTGAACGTCTACAACGCGACCCCGCGCAGCGGACTCGCCAAGGCCACCGCCGACGAGCTGCGCAAACGCGGGTTCGCCATCGGCAAGGTGGGCAATGCCCCGGTGGAGTACGACAAGAAGGTCCCCGGCACCGCGATACTGCTGGGCGCCTCCCCCGCGCACGAAGGATCGTTCCGGGTGCTCGCCACACAGCTGGCCGGCACCCAGCTCAGGACGGACGCCCGCAAGACCGCGGACGTCGATCTGATCCTGGGCACCGCCTTCAAGGCGCTCACCGCCAAACCGGCATCGGACAGGGCGCTGGCGGCCCTTGCCACCCCGCCGAAGTCGGCCACGACGTGCTGACGACAGTGCTGAGCGGCTGCTCGCCGAGCAGCCGCTCCTGACCGTCGCAGTCCCGCCGCCCGCCCGCGCGAGGGCGGGCGGGACTGTGCGCGCTACTCCGCCGCGCCGTACATCCGGTCGCCCGCGTCGCCCAGGCCCGGGACGATGTAGCCCTGCTCGTTGAGCCGCTCGTCGACCGAGGCCGTGACGACCGTCACCGGCGTGCCCGCCAGCTCGCGCTCCATGACCTCGACGCCCTCCGGCGCCGCCAGCAGCACGACCGCGGTCACATCGTCCGCACCGCGCTTGATCAGCTCCTGGATGGCCGCCACCAGCGTGCCGCCGGTGGCCAGCATCGGGTCCAGGACGTACACCTGGCGGCCGGAGAGGTCCTCGGGCATGCGTGTCGCGTACGTCGACGCCTCGAGGGTCTCCTCGTCGCGGATCATCCCGAGGAAGCCCACCTCGGCGGTCGGCAGCAGCCGCACCATGCCGTCGAGCATGCCGAGCCCGGCCCGCAGGATCGGCACCACCAGCGGTCGCGGGCGGGAGAGCTTGACGCCCGTGGTCCGCGACACCGGGGTCTGGATGTCGATCTGCTCGGTGCGCACGTCCCGGGTGGCCTCGTACGCGAGCAGGGTCACCAGCTCGTCGGCGAGCCGCCGGAAGGTCGGGGAGTCGGTGCGCTGGTCGCGCAGGGTGGTGAGCTTGTGCGCCACCAGGGGGTGGTCGACGACGTGGATCCGCATGGGCCCAACAGTAGCCGGGAGCAGCCACCCCCTGGCATCAACGGCCGCTTCGGAGGGAAGGTGGGACATGCCCCTTCCAGCACCGAGGTGGTGTGGCCGATGCCGGACCGGGAACAGCAGGACCCGCGGGATCCGCCGGACCCGCGGGCACAGACAGAACAGGAGCGGGAACGGGAACGGGAACAGGATGCCGACGCCGATCGACGCCGGCGGCGCGCCCAGTTCCTGCGCGAGCTGAACGAGGCGAAGGCGCTGCGCGAGCGCGTCCAGCCACGGCGGGCGCGGGCGGCCAGGATGCGCCAGGCCATGCGGATGCGCACCTTCCGCTGGTGAGCCCCGAGTGCACGCATGTGGGCGCTCTTGACTGAACGCGTGCACGACGCAACGCCGGAAGACCTCTCGCGAAGCCGTTGTTTCTGTCACGATTCCGAAAGGGCGGGGCACCAAGCGCACCGCCGGTCGTCACAACTCTGATCAGTGGGAGAGTCACGGTGTACTTCGCCGCACTGCTCGCGCGCACCGAAGACGGGTGGGAAGCGAGCGACACAGAGCTCGACGATGTGGAGACCCTGTCGGATCTGACCGACTTGGCCCGCGAGGCCTCGATGGACGAGGACACGGTGCTCGTCTTCATCGAGCAGGAGGACGCGTGGTTCGGCGTCGTCCGCGTGGAGGGCGAGGAGGATCCTCGTATCTACGTCTCGGACGCGGCCGCGGCCGCCCGCTCCTCGTACGGGGAGATCCTCACCAAGGAACTGCTGGGCGGGGACCAGGACGACGACGACGCCGACCTGGACTCGCTGGACCTCGACGGCACGGAGGACGGCGAGCCCGCCGTGGCGGACGACGAGGAGGAAGAGGAGGAGACCTCGGTCTCGGCGGAGTTCGTCCCGACCGGACCGGCCGGCGACCGCGAGATCCTCGCGGACCTGGGCATGTCCGAGAAGGAGCTGCTGGCCCTGGACACGGACGCGCTCGGTGAGATCGCCGACGCGCTGGGTGCCGCCGAGGTGCTGGAGACCGTCCGCTAGTGACCGAAGCGCCCGTGGACCCCGTACGTGCTCCGTGGGAGGCGCCCATGCGTCTCGCCCTCAAGGAGGCGGCGCGGGCGGCGCAGGCCGGTGACGTACCGGTCGGCGCCGTCGTCCTGGACCCGGACGGGGCGGTCCTCGCCACGGGCCACAACGAACGCGAGCTGACCGGTGACCCGACCGCGCACGCCGAGGTGCTCGCGCTCCGGAGGGCCGCGGCCAGGCGCGGGGAGTGGCGGCTCACCGGCTGCACCCTCGTCGTGACACTGGAGCCGTGCACGATGTGCGCGGGCGCGCTGGTGCTGTCCCGGGTGGACCGGGTGGTCTACGGCGCGCGGGACGAGAAGGCGGGCGCGGCCGGCTCGCTCTGGGATCTCGTACGGGACCGGCGGCTCAACCACCGCCCGGAAGTGATCCTCGGGGTGCTGGAGCCGGAGTGCTCGGAGCAGTTGTCGGCGTTCTTCCGGGACCGCTGACGGAGCGCTGACCGATATCGATTTCAGAGCACGGCCCACCTTGGGCTAAGCTCTCTCCCGGTAGCGTGTCCGAGCGGCCGAAGGAGCTCGCCTCGAAAGCGAGTGTGGCGCAAGTCACCGAGGGTTCAAATCCCTCCGCTACCGCTGGTAGACGAAAGGGCGGTCCCGATGGGGCCGCCCTTTCGCGATCTTCCGTCTCGGTTTCCGCCGGGCGGCATTGGACGGGCATCGGCGCGCGAGCTGTCGTACAGCAGCCACGAGAAAGCGAGCCGTTTCTTTCGGACCACCTCGCTGACCGGATGAAGCCGGCGGCGACGTGCGCAGGTCCGGGGGGACTTCCCCTTCATCCGTTCGGGCGGAACTCTCGTTCGTCGTCCGAATAGTCTTCGCACCGACTGGCACGATTCATGAGCAAATGATCCCTTGCTCTGCACTCATGCCGGTTCCTGTGCATCGGGCGGGGGTTCGCGTACACGCGGAGGCAGAATGCCGAAGTCCCCCCGACCATCCACCCGACAACGCCTGGCCGCGGTCGCTGCGGCGGCCGGCCTGCTGCTACCGGGCCTGTGGCTGATGCCCGGGCTGCCCGGGCCTGCGGAGGCCGCTCCTCCGCCGCCGCTGGGCCTCACCGTCACCGTCAGCCTGGACTGGTTCGAGCGGTTCGAGGTCCCCGACGACGGCATCGACGAGGAGGGTGAGTTCTATCCGGAGGTGAAGATCGGGGACAACGCGTTGCAGCGGGGCCGGGTCGTCTCCGACGACGCCTTCCACCCGAACACCCTGTCGCCGGGCCCGTGGGTCTTCACCCAGGAGGTCACCCTTCCCGTCGACCAGACCGAGCTCGACATCAACGTGCAGATCAAGGACGAGGACGGCGGGACCAACTTCGCGGACGACCGGATGGACATCAGTCCGCAGAACCAGGACATCGACCTCAACCTCAAGTACAACGTGCTCACCGACAGCTGGTCCGGCGACTCGATCGGGCACGGGGCCGCTCTGGACACGCCGTGTCTCGACCGCGACCAGAAGCCGCAGGGTCAGGCGTGCGCCATCGGCGACGGCGACCCCAACTTCCCCAACGACGGCGACGGCAAGCGCGCCGCACTCGGGCTGACCATCTTCAGCAGCGACCACAGCGACGCCGACCAGGACGGCATCGCCGACCGGTACGAACGCTTCGGCGTGCGCAACCCGAACGGATCGATGGCCGTCGACCTCCCGGCCTTCAAGGCGGACCCGCTCCACAAGGACATCTTCCTCGAGCTCGACCACTCGGCGGGAACGCAGCCGTCCCACCAGACGGTCGAGGAGGTCAAGCGCGCCTTCGCACTGGCCCCGCTGTCGAATCCGGCGGGCGGGGACGGCATCACCCTGCACGTCGACACCGGTGGCCTGTATGACAGAAACGCCATGGAGGGCCCGCCGCAGGGCACCTGCAACGACGGAGTGGACAACGACAGGAAGCACGGTCCGGACGGCTCCGATCCGAACTGCCGCTACCGCGACCTCGGCGTCGAGGACTTCACCGCCAACTGCGACAACGACACCGACGACGACGAAGACGGCAAGAGGGACGAGGAGGACCCGGACTGCATCGTCGGTGAGGACCTGGGAGGCGGCGAGCAGATTCCGAGCCCGCTGAACAACTGCAAGCTCGACACCACGTTCTACGAGACCAAGAACGCCCGGCACCAGGCCCAACGTCAGAAGGCGTTCAACTACGTCCTCTACACGACCGAGGGCCCGGACTGCGACGCCGGCGGCGAGGCCCAGGGAACCGACATCATCCTCTACCGCCGCGACGCCGGGTCCCTCATGCACGAACTGGGACACAACCTCGGCCTGGACCACGGCGGGGACGAGGAGCACAACTGCAAGCCCAACTACGTGAGCGTGATGAACTACGACATGAATTCCGGCATCCCGCGCCTGGGCGGCGGAATGATCGTCGACTTCTCGCCCGCGCGCGTCACGACGGACGGCCGGCCGAGCGGCGATGTGCCGGGCCGGTCCAAGGCACCGCTGGAAGAGCTCAGGGAGAACGACCTCCGCGAGAGCCAGGTGCTCGACCCGCGCGACAACGCCAACCGGTTCGTCTTCTCGAACGGAAGGGGCGTCAAGCGCACCAACCCGCTGAACAGGAACCCGGACTGGAACGGCGACAATCCGTGGGGCTTCGGTGACGACGGCGACGCGGTCCAGGTCGTCAACATCGATGACGCGGGTCCGAAGGATTGCGAGAACAGCACCACCGACAGTCCGATGAAGGGCCACGACGACTGGACCCTGGTCGGGACCTCCATGCCGGACCGCTTCCCGAAGGCCGGTGAAGTGCAGCCCCCGAGGGAGTTCCCGCCCCTTCCGACCGCCGAGGAGGCCGAGCGGATCCTGGGGCTCATCAACACCACGGACCTCATCGTGACCATGACCGACGCACCGGATCCGGTCGCCGCCGGTGAGCGCCTGACCTGGACGGTCGACGTGTTCAACAACGGTCCCAACTCGTCCACGTCCACCCAGATCACCACCGAGCTACCCGCCGACGTCACCGACCCGGTCGCGACCGCCCCCTGCCTGACTGCCGGCCGGACGGTCACCTGCAACCTGAGCGAGGTGCCGCAGGGAGAGCGCAGGCAGTACACGATCAGCGCGCAGGTCCCGGCGGACCTGGTCTACCGCAACGCCGGGCCCAAGACGATCAGCGCCACCTCGACGGCGGCCAACCTCGCCGGCCCGGACTCACAGCCGGCCGACAACACCGCCACCGCGGAGACCAGGGTCATCGCCAAGGCCGATGTGCGGATCACCGAGGCCAGGGCCACCAGTCCGCTGGAGGTACTCATCGGCGAGCCCGGCACGGCCTCGCTGGAGGTCACCGTCGCCAACGACGGCCCGTCCAGCCCGGTCGACACCGTGCTGACCACCACGGCCACCGCGGATGCCGGGGTGAGCGTCACTCCGGCGACGGAGACCGCCCAGCAGACGGCGCTGAGCGTGGGCACGCCGCAGAAGGCCACGTACACCGCGCGGCTCGAATGCACCTCGCCCGGCGTCAAGCACGTACGGCTCGACTCCAAGCTGGCGTTGAAGAACGCCGAGGACGTCGATCCGGACCCGAGCAACAACACCGCATCCACCGCGTTCCAGATCGACTGCGTGGTGCCCATCGCGGTCAACGTCCGGCCGGGCGGCTTCCCGAACTCCGTCAACCTCAACACCGACGCCACCCTGGCCGCGCTGACCACCCGGGCCGGGGAGTACCGCCTGCCGCTGGACTTCGACGCGACGGACATCGACGTGTCCCAGACCTACTGGGGCCTGCGGGAACGGCTGTTCAACACCGCCACCCCCGCCGGAGCCAGGGAGACCCACGGCAGGGGCCACCCCGGTGACTCCTACGAGCTGGACGAGCGAACCCGCGACGGCGACACCGACCTCGTCCTGCACTTCAAGCCGAACGAGTCGGGGCTGAACCTCACCTCGACCCGGGCCTGCCTGAAGGGCAAGTACAGGGCCCCGGGCGGGCAGGTGCACACCTTCCTGGGCTGCGACTCCGTCAGGGTCGTGAACTGACTGCGGACGGCCCCGCCGGGGACCGGCGGGGCCGTCGAAGGGCACGGCGACCTGGCATCGCCTGGCGCGCCCCTTCGTGCTGTTCCGGCTCAGTTTCCGTCGCTCCTCGGCGAACGGTAGGTGCACACCTGCACGCCCGTCGCGCTGGTGACCGTGGAGACCAGCTCGAACGCGCGCAGCGCACCGTCCCCGGGGAAGATCGTTTTTCCGCCGCCGAGGATCACCGGCATGATCATGAGCCGGAGCTCGTCGACCAGGCCCTCGTGCAGGAGGGTGCGCACGAGCGTGGGGCTCCCCATGACCAACAGATCGCCGCCGGCGCTCTCGTGCAGCTCCCGGATGCGGGCGACGGCCTTGTCGCCGGGGATGCGCGTGGTGTTGTCCCACGTCAGCTCGGAGTCGCCCAGCGTCTCGGACACGACGTACTTCGGGATGGCGTTCATCCGGTCGGCGAACGGGTCGCCGGCCCGCTCGGGCCACGCCGCGGCCATCGTCTGCCAGGTGCGGCGCCCGAAGAGCAGCGCATCGGCCTTGCGCAGCGCATCGTCGAAGGCGCCGCCCACCACCTCCGGATCGAAGAACGGGTGCGTCCAGCCGCCGTGGGCGAAGCCGCCTTCGGTGTCCTCGTCGGGTCCGCCCGGCGCCTGCACGACGCCGTCCAGGCTCATGAACTCACTGATGACGATGCGCATGGGACTCGCTCCTCTTCCTCGCTCGGGCTTACGGCAATGGAGACCGTCCTGCCGCTCCGGAATCATCGTCGCCCCTGGATTTCCATCCGTCCCGGGAAGAGGGCGGAAGCAGGCACAGAAGGGCCCCGGTGTCCGGCACCGGGGCCCTTCCGCGTTGCAGTCGCCGTTCGCCCGCCCCTGCTGCCTTCCGAGGAGAGAAGGAGAGAGGAGGACGGGGGGAGCGGCATCAGGGGGACAAGCCGCTCCCCCCCTACGGGAACCGGTCCGCCGGACCCGGGCCGCTCTCGGGGGGAAGCTCACGGCCGGGGACCCCGCAGTGGGGGCCGGTTCCTCACCCTTCGGATTCCTGCCGGATCCTCCGGGTTCATCTCCCATCCTGCGCCGATGGGCACCGTTACCGGGCCGGGCAAAGGGCCCGGATCTCCGGGTCCTTGGTCCATAAAGGCTCAGTTAGACTCACGCGACTTGGCAGGGGCCGCAGGGGAGGCAGGACCGATGGTGCAAACGAAGAAGATCGCCCTCTACATAGTCGTCGTCTTCGTCCTGTACACGATCATCAACTCCCCGTCACGCGCGGCTGACCTGGTCCAGGTAGGGTTCGAAGGGATTTCGAGCGCCGCTCAAGGCGTCGGAGAGTTCATGACCGAGCTCGTCAACTAGCTCGACACGAGGAGCGTCCCCTTGATCCGCCATCTGGTCCTGTTCAAGCTCGACGAGGGCGTCCGGCGCGACGAGCCCCGCGTCGTCGCCGGCGTGAAGGCTTTCCAGGAGCTCGGCGGGGTCATCCCCGAGCTGGAGTTCTGGGAGTGCGCCTGGAACATCACCGAACGGCCGATCGCCTACGACTTCGCGATCAATTCGGCGGTCGCGGACACGGACGCCCTGAAGCGCTACCTCGAGCATCCGGCCCACCAGGCGGCCGCCGGACAGTGGCGCGAGTTCGCCACGTGGGTGATCGCCGACTACGAGTTCTGAGCCACCCGCCGACCCCGGCGCCCCGGCCCCCCGCCGCAACGGCGGGGGGCTTTGCCGTTCTCACCCGGGGTTCGGGGGTCGTCCCCCGAGAAAACACAGCGCCCCAACTTGCCCTCAACACGGCGTTATACGGTGCTTGCACACAGTGGACATGTCTTGTGATGCTATGACCGCTTTTGACGGATGAGTTGACCGAGATCGATCCGCTGTTCGAACCGTGAAGGGGTGGCGTGACCGTGCCGGCCAGTACTGCGCCTCAAGTGCCGCCCCTGAACGAGAGCGAGGTCCCCGCCGCCAGACCCCAGAGCCGGGGCGCGGACACCAGGGCGCTCACCCAGGTGCTGTTCGCCCAGCTCAAGGACCTGGAGCCGGGCAGTCCCGAGCACACACGGGTGCGTGCGGCGCTGATCGAGGCCAATCTGCCGCTCGTCCGGTACGCCGCCGCCCGCTTCCGCAGCCGCAACGAACCGATGGAGGACGTGGTCCAGGTCGGCACGATCGGCCTGATCAACGCGATCGACCGGTTCGACCCCGACCGCGGGGTCCAGTTCCCCACGTTCGCGATGCCGACCGTCGTCGGCGAGATCAAGCGGTACTTCCGCGACAACGTACGGACCGTGCATGTGCCGCGCCGGCTGCACGAGCTGTGGGTGCAGGTCAACGGCGCGACCGAGGACCTGACCACGGCGCACGGACGCTCCCCGACGACCGCGGAGATCGCCGAGCGGCTGAAGATCTCCGAGGACGAGGTCCTCGCCTGCATCGAGGCGGGGCGGTCGTACCACGCGACCTCGCTGGAAGCCGCCCAGGAGGGCGACGGGCTGCCCGGGCTGCTGGACCGGCTGGGTTACGAGGACCCGGCGCTGGCCGGGGTCGAGCACCGCGATCTCGTACGCCATCTGCTCGTACAGCTGCCCGAAAGGGAGCAGCGGATTCTGCTGCTCCGGTACTACAGCAATCTGACGCAGTCGCAGATCAGTGCGGAGCTGGGAGTGTCCCAGATGCATGTGTCAAGGCTCCTCGCCCGGAGCTTCGCGCGATTGAGATCCGCAAACAGGATCGAGGCGTAACCGAAACGGGTAGACCCCTTTCAGCCCATTTTGCGGGGCGCAAAAGCCGCAGACCCCCTTTTTCCTGCACTGATCTGACGCTCCGTTGTCGACATGTCACTACAGCGTGTTGCCGACATGTGACATTCTGCGGAAACCGCGTTTGCCGCGGCCCCGCCTCCGGTATTCAGGTGGAGGCTGCGTTCCTCCGATGGTCGCGGCCCACGCGACCGTCCGCGACCTCCAGGGGGTGGCATGTCCGCAGAACAGGGCAGCTCTAAGGTGCTCACGCGTGAGTTGAGCGCTCCCTCGCCCGACGTGCTTCCGGAGCCCGTGCCGCTGCCGGCACCGGCTTCTCCGGAAGCCCCGGAAGTGTCGGCGGCCCCGGAAGCCATCGACACCCGCACACTCTCCCGCTCCCTCTTCCTGCGGCTGGCCACTCTGGACCAGGACAGCCCGGAGCGTACGTATGTACGCGACACCCTCATCGAGCTCAATCTGCCGCTCGTCCGGTACGCGGCGGCCCGCTTCCGCAGCCGCAACGAACCGATGGAGGACATCGTCCAGGTCGGCACGATCGGCCTGATCAAGGCGATCGACCGGTTCGACTGCGAACGGGGCGTGGAGTTCCCGACGTTCGCGATGCCGACCGTCGTCGGCGAGATCAAGCGCTTCTTCCGCGACACGAGTTGGTCGGTGCGGGTGCCGCGCCGGCTCCAGGAGCTGCGGCTCGCCCTGACGAAGGCGAGCGACGAGCTGGCCCAGAAGCTCGACCGCTCCCCGACGGTGCCCGAACTCGCCGCGGTCCTCGGTGTGTCCGAGGAGGACGTGGTCGACGGCCTCGCCGTCGGCAACGCGTACACGGCCTCGTCCCTCGACTCCCCGTCCCCCGAGGACGACGGCGGCGAGGGCTCCCTGGCGGACCGTCTGGGCTACGAGGACAGCGCGCTGGAGGGCGTCGAGTACCGCGAGTCGCTCAAGCCGCTGCTGGCCAAACTCCCGCCGCGCGAGCGCCAGATCATCATGCTGCGCTTCTTCGCGAACATGACGCAGTCGCAGATCGGCGAGGAGGTCGGCATCTCCCAGATGCATGTCTCCCGCCTGCTGACGCGCACGCTGGCCCAGCTCCGCGAGGGCCTCATCGGGGACTGATCCCGGGTGTCATCCTCAAGCGCAGGAGGGGCTGAAACTCAGCCTCTCCGGCGCTTGAGGAGTCAGGGATCCCCGCTGACGGGTTCCTCATTGACGGCCCGTCAGACACACTGGCCCGATGCGACGGCGACAGGTCGGGTACGGGCTCGCGGGGGTCGCGCTCTGCCTCGGTGGGGTGCTCGCCGCTTGCGGAGGTGACGGGAACGGCGGCGGCTATGTGGCCGTCGGGGCCGCAGGAGCCGGGCCCGAGGAGGGGCCGGCGGATGCGGTGACGCCGTCGGGCAAGGTCGAGCTGTTTCCGCTGGACGGCACGACGCCGCCCGCGGGGGCACCCTCTGCCGGCGGCCCGTCGGGCGGTGGCACGAGCGCGGACACGGGTACGGGTACGGGCGCAGGCGCGGGAGCGGGCACGCCCACGGCACCGGGGCACACCGAGCCGCCCTCCCGGCCGTCCACCGGCACGGGCGGCACCTCGGCACCGACCGCTCCCGGAACGGCCCCGCCCGGCACCACACCACCCGGCACCACGCCGCCCGCGACGCCGCCCGGGCCCGCCGTGCTGAGCATCGTGGACCTCGTGCGGGACACCACGGACAAACGATGGTGCGAGAAGGTGACGCTGGAGTTCCGAAACACCGGAGGCTCGCCGGTGCCATCGGGCAGCGTCACGTTCGAGACGCACATCATCGGCGCGCTGGGCATCGACTGGGCGACCGTCGAGTCGGCCCAGCCGCTGCCCGCGCCGATCGCCGCGGGCAGCACGAAGACACGGACGTACACCGTGTGCGTCGACTCCTGGCGCGTGCCGCTCGGCATGCACATCGAGACGCAGGACGCGCGCGCCGCGTACTGAAGGTGCGGTACTGGCCCAGTACTGGCCCAGTACTGAAGGAGTGGTCCTAGGTCCTGTCCGGTCGATCAGGCCGGATCAGTGAGCGGGGTCTGGTGCCGTACATCGCAAGGCGGAGGTGGGGGTCCCCCCGCCGAAGGCAGGGGGAGAAATCGACGCGGTGGGGGCACCTCCCGTGCCCGAAGGGCTACGGGGGAGTCGGTGACCGACGACAACGCAGCGAGGTGCGGCACCAGGGCACGCGAGCCCGGCAAGATCGGCCGGACAGGACCTAGCCGAGCGCGAGCCAGGCGACCGCGCCGAGGATCGCGATGACGGCGACCACGCCGACGATCAGTCCGACCCGCGGACCGGCCGCCGGTGCGGACGACTGCGCGCGGCCGCCGTGCTGCGGCGCAGCCTCGTCGACGAAGGCGCGGAACATCTGGGTGCTGCCCGCGGGGTCGTAGTTGCCCTCGGGACCCTGGGGGGCTTGGGGGTTGTGTGCCATGGGCCAGGACCCTAGCGAACCCGGGTGACCCGCCCAACCCCCGGCCCGCCGCCCTCGCGACATACCCCCAACATGTCCGCACCATGACCTCGCACATGCAAAGCCTTTTGCGTTCCTTTACCCCCCGGGGCCCGTTTTCGTTTGCCTTCAGCAACCAACCTTTCCTATGGTTGCCCTAAGCAACAAGATCTGGGGGGTGCCCATGGCCGATCGGAGTCAGTACGAAGAGCTGGCCCGGCAGATCAGCGCGATGGGCGCTGTCAAACGGGGCATCGCACGTCTCCTTCCTGTCGAGTGCCCTTCGGGATCCGCCGCCGTGCTGGCGCTCCTCGACCGGTTCGGAGAGATGCGGATGAGCCGGCTGGCCGAGCTGCTCGCCGTCGACATGTCCGTCACCAGCCGGCACGTGGCCCATGTCGCGGACCGTGGCTGGATCGAGCGCTCGCCCGACCCGGACGACCGGCGCTCCCGCATCCTGCGGCTCACCCCCGCAGGCAAGGAGCTGCTCGACGAGCTCGCCCGGCGCACCACGGACATGCTCGCCCATCACCTCAGGGACTGGTCCGACGAGGACGTCGGACAGCTCAACGCGCTGCTGGCCCGCCTCCGCACCTCCGTAGGCGACTGCCGGGCCGCCCACACGTACACGTAACAGACAAGGAAGTTCATGGCTACGACCACACCGACCGGTGTGCGGGGCGGCCACGCCAAGACCCGTGACGACGGTGGCGCCCCGATGACGCACCGACAGATCATGGAGGCCCTGTCCGGGCTGCTGCTCGGCATGTTCGTCGCGCTTCTGTCCTCGACGATCGTCTCCAACGCCCTGCCGGAAATCATCACCGACCTCGGCGGCGGCCAGTCCGCCTACACCTGGGTGGTCACGGCGGCCCTGCTGTCGATGACCGCGACCACCCCGCTCTGGGGCAAGCTCGCCGACCTCTTCTCCAAGAAGCTGCTCGTCCAGATAGCCCTGGTCATCTATGTGGCGGGCTCGGTCGTGGCCGGCCTCTCCCAGAACACCGGCATGCTCATCGCCTGCCGCGTCGTCCAGGGCATCGGCGTCGGCGGTCTCACCGCCCTCGCGCAGGTCATCATGGCCGCGATGATCTCGCCGCGGGAGCGCGGCCGGTACAGCGGCTACCTCGGGGCGACCTTCGCCGTCGCAACGGTCGGCGGCCCCCTGCTCGGCGGCGTCATCACCGACACCGAATGGCTGGGCTGGCGCTGGTGCTTCTACGTCGGGGTACCGTTCGCGCTCATCGCGCTCGTCGTGCTCCAGAAGACCCTGAAGCTCCCGGTCGTGAAGCGGCAGGTGAAGGTCGACTGGGCGGGCGCGCTCTTCATCAGCGCCGCCGTCTCGCTGCTGCTGATCTGGGTGACCTTCGCGGGCGACAAGTACGACTGGGTGTCGTGGCAGACGTACGCCATGACCGGCGGCGCGGTCGCCCTCGGCGTGATCTTCCTGATCATCGAGTCCAGGGCGAGCGAGCCGATCATCCCGCTGCGGCTCTTCCGTAACCGCACCATCACGCTCGCCTCGCTCGCCTCGCTCTTCGTGGGTGTCGCGATGTTCGCCGGCACGGTCTTCTTCAGCCAGTACTTCCAGCTGGCGCGCGACGAGTCGCCGACGATGTCGGGCGTCCTGACCATCCCGATGATCGCGGGCCTCTTCGTCTCGTCGACGGTCAGCGGCCTGGTCATCACCAAGACCGGCAGGTGGAAGGCCTGGCTGGTCAGCGGCGGGTTGCTGGTGACCAGTGGTCTCACGCTGCTGGGCATGATCCGGTACGACACCGAGTACTGGCGCATCGCGGTCTTCATGGCCGTCATGGGTCTGGGCCTCGGCATGATGATGCAGAACCTGGTGCTGGCCACCCAGAACCAGGTCGCCCCGCAGGACCTCGGCGCGGCCTCCTCGGTCGTGACCTTCTTCCGGTCCCTGGGCGGCGCGATCGGCGTCTCGGTGCTCGGCGCCGTCCTCGCCAACCGCGTCACCCGCTACGTCGAGGACGGTCTCGCCGAACTCGGTCCGCGGGGTGCGGCACTGGGGCACGGCGGTACGGGCGGCGGAGGCATCCCCGACCTGGACACGCTGCCCGCTCCGGTCCGCACGATCGTCGAGAGCGCGTACGGACACGGTGTGGCGGACGTCTTCCTGTGGTCGGCGCCGTTCGCGCTGCTCGCCTTCCTGGTGACGCTGTTCATCAAGGAGGTGGCGCTGAAGAGCCGTTCCACGGCCGGGCCCGAGGCGACGTCCGACGAGCCCGCGGCCGCCGAGGTCACCGCGGTCACCTTGACCGCCGGGACCGCCGGGACCGCCGTTGTCGTCGGCACCCTCGTCCGCGGCGTCGTACGCGGCGCGGAAGGCGCCCCCGTCGCACGGGCCGCGGTCACCCTGATCTCGCTGGGCGGACGCCAGTTGGGCCGGGCCGTGGCCCAGGAGGACGGCTCGTACGCGCTGGACGCCCCTGGCGCCGGTTCGTACGTCCTGATCGCCTCCGCCGACGGCTTCCAGCCGCAGGCGTGCACCGTGGTCGTCGGGGACGGGCCGCTGGCGTACGACATCGCGCTCGCCGGTACGAGCGGACTGGCGGGCGTCGTGATCGCCGCCGATGACCGTGCCCCGGTGGAGGGCGCCATGGTCATCGTCACCGATGTCCGCGGCGACGTCCTGGCCACCGGCAAGTCCGCGGCGGACGGCGGCTTCGCCTTCGCCGAGCTGGTCCCTGGCGGGGTGACCGTCGCCGTGAACGCGGCGGGCTTCCGGCCGCTGGCCCTTCCCGTGGAGATCGGCGGCCAGGGCGTGACCCGGATCGAGGCGGCCCTGCGGGCAGGCGCGGTCGTCCAGGGCACGGTACGGGCCGGCACCGCACGCAGGCCGCTGGCCGACGCGCGCGTGACGCTCGTGGACGCCGCCGGGAACGTCGTCGCCACCGCGACGACCGGCGAGGACGGGGCGTACGCCTTCGCCGACCTGGACGCGGGCGCGTACACGGTCATCGCGACCGGCTACCCGCCGGCGGCGGAGGCGCTCACCGTGGCCGGACAGGGAATCGACGGCCACGACATCGAACTCGCCCACCCCGGCGAGTGATCCGACCCCCGGGCGCCGTTTCGAGCGGAGGCGCGCGCCCGGGGCCGGGGCGGCGGGCAGGGGACGGCCCGCCGCCCCGGCGACACACGCAAGGAGAGACATGGGGCTTCGCGCACAGGTAAGGACCCGGGACGGCTGGGCGGTCCAGCACGCGGTCGTGACCGTGACCGACGCCGCCGGCGCTCAGGTGCTGCGGGCCGCCGCGGACCCGGACGGAGCCGTACGCACGGACGCGGCGCTGCCGCCCGGCCCGTACACGGCGATCGTGACGGCCGTCGGCTACGCCCCGTACGCCTCGACCGCACTCGTCACCGCGAGCGGCCGGGCCGACATCGGCACCGTCGTGCTCGCCCGCGTGGGCGGGGCCGAACTGCCGCCGCCGGGCGTCTGGTCGCTGGACCCGGCGCACTCGTCGGTCGGCGCGGTCGCCCGGCACCTGGGGATCTCCAGCGTGCACGGCCGGTTCACGGACCTCGCGGGCCGGATCGAGATCGCGGAGGACGTGTCCCGGTCGCGCGTCGACGCGGTGATCGACGCCGCGTCGATCGACACGGGCAACGGCCTGCGGGACAAGCACCTCACATCGCCGGACTTCCTGGACGTGGAGCGCTTCCCGCAGATCACGTACCGCAGCCACGCGCTGACGGCGTCCGGCCCGGACCGCTGGACGGTGCACGGCCGGCTCTCCCTGCACGGGGTCGAGAGCGAGGTGGATCTGTCACTCTCGTACCTCGGCACGGGCCCCGACCCGTGGGGCGGGGTACGGGCGGCCTTCCACGCCACCGCGGAACTGCACCGCGAGGACTTCGCGATGACGTACAACCAGGTGGTGGAGGCGGGGATCTCGGCCATCGGCACGACACTCAAGGTGGAGATCGCCATTCAAGCAATCAAGAGGGGCCAGGCGGTCCAGGGCGAGACCCTGCCCTAGGGTGCGGACATGGCACGGCACCCATATTCGCGAGCAACACCCCGGTGGACCTGGAGCAGTTGCTGGACTTCGTCCGGCCCCGCCACCGCGCGATCCTCCTCACCCGCCGCGCCGACGGCTCCCCGCAAGGTTCCCCGCTGACCTGCGGCGTCGACGACTCGGGCCGGATCGTCGTCTCGACCTACCCCGAGCGTGCGAAGACACGCAACGCGAAGCGCGACGAGCGGGTCAGCGTCATCGTGTGAGCGATGACATCAAGAAGGGGCGGCGCGCAGCGCCTCGTTGAGGGGTGGCGGTCGGGCGACGGGTGGGCGGGCCGTGGGTGCAGGTCGACGGCACGGCGGAGGTCATCGACGCGCCCGGGTGGAGTCCGGCGCGGCCGGCCCCGGATGCCTGGCCTCTCCCCGCCGCAGGCACGTCGCCCCTACGGCCGGGCCACCATCGTTTCGATGCCGGCGATCACCAGCTCCAGCGCGTACTCGAAGTCGCGGTCGAGCATCTCCTCGACCGTGTCCCCGCCCCGCGCCTCCATGACCTTCTCCGCGTCCTGGAGCATCTCCGCGAGCTCCGGCATGCTCCGGGTCGCGCCCATGGCCTCCGCGTAGAACTCGTCCAGCGTCATCCCCGCGTCGGCGCAGCGCTTCTTGAAGTGGCCCTCGACCGTGCCGAGGCCGTAGACGAACTGGAAGACCGCGGCCATGCCGGCCGCCTGCCAGTTCAGCGGCAGTCCCGTGTTGCCGATGAGCCCCTGCACGGTGCGCGCGAAGGCCAGCGAATGCGGGCCGATGTTCAGGTACGTACCGATGAGCGAGGACACCCAGGGGTGCGTGACCAGCAACTTCCGGTACGCGACGGCGACTTCGCGGAGCTGGTCGCGCCAGTCCGCGCCCTCCTGCCCCGGGTCGGGCAGCCGCATCTCGCTGTAGACGGAGTCGAGGGCCAGTTCCAGCAGGTCGTCCTTGGTGTCGACGTACCAGTAGACCGACATCGCCGTGACCCCCATCTCCGCGGCGAGCCGGCGCATCGAGAACTTCGCCAGCCCCTCCGCGTCGAGCAGCCGCACCGTCATCGCGGTGATCTTGTCCCGGTCGAGTCCTGAAGGCTGGTCGGCCTTACGGCCCCGGGTGGCCTTGCCCTCCAGCCATACGCTCGTCACCGCCCGGCGCTTCGTGCGGTCGGCTGCCGACACCATGGCGTACCCTCCTCGCTCCCGCCGGGCGGTCCGCCCAGTTCAGATGCTATTCCGCCGCTCCGTCGGAGTCTGCCCGCCCGGCCCTCCGGAGGAGCACCGCGGCCAGCACCCCGCCCGCCAGCACCGCTACCGCGCCGACGAGCTGGCTGGTCTGCAGGCTGGAGGCGAAGGCATCGGCGATGCGCGCCTGCTCCTGCGGGCTCTTGGCCGCCGCGAGCGCCGCCGGGAGCGAGGCCGCCGATACGGCGACGAGGGAGGCGAAGCGGGAGTGGCGGTCACGCCGGCTCCTTGTACGGTGTATGGGACTCGATCCCGTACACCGTACAAGGGCTTCTCTTACGCTGTATAGCGCTATTTCCGGGCCGTCAGGTCGTAGAGCGTGGTGCCGCCCACCGTGACCTGCGTGAAGTTCTCCTCGACCCAGGTGGAGATCTCGCTGCTTCCGCCGGGGCCGCCGCCCTGGCCGCCGCTCGCGACGAAGTAGTGGATCTTCCCGGCGGCCACGTACTGCTTGAACCGGGCCAGGGTCGGGGACGGGTCGCTGCCGTTGAAGCCGCCGATCGCCATGACCGGCTTCTCGGTGGCGAGCTGGTAACTGGCGGCGTTCTGGGAGCCGATGGCGGCGGCGACCCAGGTGTAGTCGGCGGCGTTCTGCTCGAGCTTGGCCGCGACGGCGGAGCTGACGTTCGCGCCGTTGAGGAGGCCGCCCATGCCGCCGCCTGCGCCGCGACCGCCTGCGCCTTCACCCTGCTGGACCTGGCCGGGCGTCTGACCCTGGCCGGGCATCTGCCCCTGACCCGCCTGTCCCTGGCCCGGCTGTCCCTGACCCCTGCCGGGCATCCGGCCCTGGCCGCCTGCCGGGGGCATGCCCTGCCCCGCACCCTGACCGCCCTGACCGCCCTGACCGCCCTGGCCTCCCTGACCAGCGGCCATGCCCGGCGGCATCATCCGCGCGCCGTCGCCCCCGGGCCCACCGGGACCGCCCCCGCCGGGACCACCACGCATGCTCGCCGGACCCGCCGTCACGATCGAGCCCTGATGCCCGGTGTTCACCGTCGAGAGGGTGTACGCGACCGGCCCGGCGAGCGCCGCCGCCAGCCCGAGACCCGCCGCCCCGAGGGCGAACCGCCGCCCGAGCCGCCCCGCGAAGAGCAGCCCCGCCGCCGCCACGAGCCCGCCGGCCGCCACCGCCGTGCCCAGCCAGGACACGAAGTCCTCGGTACGGCCGAGCAGGACGTACGCCCAGACCGCCGTCACCGCCACGGTCGCCGCCAGCGCCGCGCGGGCGGCGAGCTGCGTCCGCTCCTCCCACAGCACCGTCGCCCCCATGCCGACGAGAGCGGCGATGTACGGGGCGAGCGCGACCGTGTAGTACTCGTGGAAGATCCCCGCCATGAAGCTGAACACCGCGAGGGTGCTCAGCAGCGAGCCGCCCCACACCAGGAACGCCGCCCGGGCCGTGTCCTCCCTCTTGCCGCGCCAGGTGACGACGATGCCCGCGACCAGCAGGATCAGCGCGGCGGGCAGCAGCCAGGAGATCTGGCCGCCGATGCTGTCGTTGAACATCCGCCCGATGCCGGTCTCGCCCCAGCCGCCGCCCTGCCGGCCGCCGCCGTCACCGCCGCCTCCGACGCTCCCCGTCTCGTTGCCGTTGATCCGGCCGAGGCCGTTGTAGCCGAAGGTGAGCTCCAGGAAGCTGTTGGTCTGCGAGCCGCCGATGTACGGGCGCGAGGACGCCGGCCACAGTTCGACAATGGCCACCCACCAGCCGGCCGACACGATCAACGCAACCCCCGCGAGGGCGAGTTGGCCGAGCCGTCGGCGTACGGTCGTCGGCGCGCACACCGCGTACACCAGCGCGAGCGGCGGCAGGATCAGGAACGCCTGCAGGGTCTTCGTCAGGAACGCGAACCCGACGGCGACGCCCGCCCACACCAGCCACTTCGTCCGGGCGCCTTCGAGAGCGCGGAGCACGCAGTGGACGGTCACGGTCATCAGCAGCGCGAGCAGCGCGTCCGGGTTGTTGAACCGGAACATCAGCGCGGCGACCGGCGTGAGCGCCAGCACCGTCCCTGCGATCAGACCGGCGGCCGCGCTGAACCGCCTGCGTACGGCCGCGTACACGACGCCGACCGTCGCCACACCCATCAGCACCTCGGGTACGAGGATCTGCCACGACCCGAGCCCGAACAGCCGTACGGACAAGGCCATCGGCCAGAGAGCGGCGGGCGGCTTGTCGACCGTGATGGAGTTCCCCGCGTCGGAGGACCCGAAGAAGAACGCCTTCCAGCTCTCACTGCCCGCCTGAACGGCGGCGGAGTAGAAGGAGTTGGCGTACCCGGACGCGCTGAGGTTGTACAGGTACAGCACCCCGGTGAGCACCAGCAGCGCGAGCAGGGCCGGCCGCACCCACGCCGGATCCCCGGCCCGCCCCCGCCACAGCCGGCCGACCCGCCCGCGGGGCGGCGCGGCGTGCGCGGCGGCGGACGACGGCGGGGCCGTAGCGGCGACGGGCAGCGAGCCCACGGCCGCGTCTGCGCCTGGCGCGACAGGTGCCGAGCCCGTGGGCACACCCTGCACGAGCCGCGCCGCGGTGCCCCCCACGGCCGCCGCGGGCGCCGGGCCCGGGACCGTCTCGTGCGCCCCCTGTGCGGCGCTGCCCGCGGGCCGCCCGGCCGTTGAGCCGGCCGTCGGCCATGGCGGCGGAGCCGTAGCGGCGACGGGCAGCCCGTCGTGGTTGTCGTGAGGCGTCGTGGTCATCGTCGCGTCCTCGTCGTCGTGGCCGTCATGTCCACTGCGGCCGTCGTGTTCGTCGGGTTCATCGGGTTCATCGGGTTCATCGGGTTCGTGTCGTCGCCGGAAGGCACACCGCGCAGTTGCACGGTCGCGTCGCCGTTCCAAGGGCCTGAGAAGCCGGAGCGGGCGGAGCGGCCGGACGACCCACGTCCGTCCGCGCCGGGGGTGGCGGGTCCGCCCGCCGTGAGGTCGTCATCGCGCCGGTCCGGGAAGACCCAGGCGCGGAAGAGAAGGAAGCGCAGGACCGTCGCCGCGAGGTTGGCGACGATCAGGACCGCCAGCTCCGTCCCGTGCGAGGGGCTGCCGCCGGCCGTGTCCAGGGCGGCCAGCGAGCCGCTGGTCAGCGCGAGGCCGATGGCGAAGACGACGAGGCCCTGGGCCTGGTGTCGTACGGCGCGCTCCCGGCCCCGTACCCCGAAGGTGAGCCGCCGGTTCGCCGCCGTGTTGGCGACGGCGGACACCAGCAGCGCCGCGGCGTTCGCGGCCTGCGGCCCCACCCCCGCCCGGAAGACGGAGTACAGCAGCAGATAGAAGAGCGTCGACAGCGCCCCCACCACGCAGAAGCCGACCAGCTGCCGTGCCAGCCCGCCCGGTACGCCGCTGAGCTGCCGGTCCCTCGGGTCGTCGCCGAACGGCCGCGCGAGCCGGTCCAGCGGCAGCGCCCCCACCGCCAGCGCCCGCCCCACCCGCCACACGCCCTTGAGGTCGTCGACCGCCGTGCTCACGATGTGCACCGTGGAGTCGGGGTCGTCCACCCAGTCCACCGGCACCTCGTGGATCCGCAGCCCCGCCCGCTCCGCGAGCACGAGCAGCTCGGTGTCGAAGAACCAGCCGGTGTCCTCGACCATCGGCAGCAGCCGCTCGGCCACATCGCGCCGTATCGCCTTGAACCCGCACTGCGCGTCCGAGAAGCGCGCCGCCAGCGAGCCGCGCAGGATCAGGTTGTAGGCCCGCGAGATGAACTCCCGCTTCGGGCCGCGCACCACGCGCGAGGACCTGGCCAGCCGCGAGCCGATCGCCAGGTCGGAGTGCCCGGAGATCAGCGGCGCGACCAGTGGCAGCAGGGCGTTGAGGTCGGTGGACAGATCGACGTCCATGTACGCGAGTACGGGCGCGTCGGATGCGCCCCAGACGGTCCGCAGGGCCCGCCCGCGGCCCTTCTGCTCCAGCCGGTACGCCCGTACCCCGGGGATCGAGGCTTCGAGCGCCGCCGCCACCTGGGGCGTACGGTCGGTGCTCGCGTTGTCGGCGACGGTGATCCGGAAGCCGTACGGGAAGGTCCGTGCGAGGTGGCTGTGGAGCCGCCGTACGCACGGCTCCAGGTCCTTCTCCTCGTTGTAGACGGGGATGACCACGTCGAGTACGGGCGTGCCCGCCATGCCTACGGGCAGATGCTCCCGTGCCGGCAAGGTGCCCGTTGCAGTGTCGGTTCGCATGGCCCTGACTCTCGCCAGGGCAGCTGTCACGGCTGTGTGGTGAGCCTGTGCGCCGTCTGTGAGTCGCGAGCCTCGAGAGGCAGGCGTACGGAGAAGACCGTGCGCCCCGGCACGCTCTCCACGCCCACCGACCCACCGTGCGCGGCGACGACGGCGTGCACGATCGCCAGACCGAGGCCCGTGGAACCGGCCCCGCGCGAGCGCGACGCGTCACCGCGCGCGAAGCGTTCGAAGACATGCGGCAGCAGCCCGGGCGGGATGCCGGGCCCGTCGTCCTGGACCTCGACGGCGACCGCGGACCCGCGGTCGAGCGGGCGGACCCGCGCGGTGACCGTCGTCCCGGGCGGTGTGTGCGTGCGGGCGTTGGCCAGCAGGTTGACCAGCACCTGGTGGAGCCGGGCCCCGTCGCCCCGTACGGTCACCGGCTCGTCCGGCAGCTCCAGGCGCCAGACATGGTCCTGCCCGGCCGCGCGGGCGTCGCTCACCGCGTCCACGACCAGCATCGAGAGATCGGTGCCCTCGTACGAGAGCGGGCGTCCCGCATCGAGCCGCGCCAGCAGCAGCAGGTCCTCCACGAGGCCGGTCATCCTGGTCGCCTCCGCCTCGATGCGTCCCAGGGCATGACGGGTGTCGGGTCCGGTCTCCTCGCGGCCGCGCCCGCGGCGCGTCAGCTCGGCGTACCCGCGGATCGAGGCGAGCGGCGTGCGCAGCTCATGGCTGGCGTCCGCCACGAACTGCCGCACCCGCGTCTCGCTCTCCTGACGCGCGTGCAGCGCGGAGTGGACATGGTCGAGCATCCGGTTGAGCGCCGCACCGACCTGCCCGACCTCCGTACGCGGGTCCGCCTCCGCGTCCGGCACCCGCTCGTACAGCGCCACCTCGCCGCTGTGCAGCGGGAGTTCGGAGACCCGGGTCGCGGTCGCGGCGACCCGGCGCAGCGGCCGCAGCGCGACCCCGACGAGCGTCCCGCCCGCCAGTCCGGCGGCGACGAGACCGGCGCCGGTCACACAGACCTCGACGACGACGAGGGTGCCGATGGTGCTGTGCACCTCGGCGAGCGGTACGCCGACCAGGAAGGTGCCCTTCCCGCCGTCCGCGTACGCGACGCGGTAGCTGCCGAGCCCCGGCAGCTCCACCGTGTGCGGGTCCTCGTCACGCGGGACGCCCGCCAGGACCTCCGTCTCCGCCTGTGACAGCACGCGGTCCGTGACGTCGGGGCCCAGACCGTCCGTCTCCTGCTGCGTGGAGACGACACCGTCGCCGAGTGTGCCGTCGGCCGCGACCTCCACGCCGACCGTGCCGAGGGGCGCCCCGCCCTTGGTGACGAACTGCAGCGGCTCCTCGGGCGGCGGCGGCCCGGCGGCGAGGGCGGCGTCCGGCGGGGGCCCGGCCGCCCGCCGGGCCAGGGCGGTCAGCTGCTCGTCCTTCTGCCCGTACAGATAGCTGCGCAGCGCGAGCGTCGTCACCGTACCGATGACCGCCGCGACGACCGCGATCAGCGCGACCGCGGACACCACCAGCCGCGTCCGCAGCGACCACCTTCTGCCCATGGCGCTATTCACCCGGCTTGATCAGATACCCCGCACCGCGCCTGGTGTGGATCATCGGAGAGCGGCCGGCGTCGATCTTCCGCCGCAGATAGGAGATGTAGAGCTCGACGACATTGGCCTGGCCGCCGAAGTCGTACGACCACACGCGGTCGAGGATCTGCGCCTTGCTGAGCACACGCCGCGGATTGCGCATCAGATAGCGCAGCAGCTCGAACTCGGTCGCGGTGAGATGGATCGACTCGCCGCCCCTCGTCACCTCGTGACTGTCCTCGTCGAGCGTCAGGTCCCCGACGGTGAGCACGGACTCGCTGCGTACGGCGGCGGCCGCCCCGGAGCGCCTGATCAGCCCGCGCAGCCGGGCCACGACCTCCTCCAGGCTGAACGGCTTGGTGACGTAGTCGTCACCGCCCGCCGTCAGCCCCGCGATCCGGTCCTCGACGGCGTCCTTCGCGGTGAGGAACAGCACGGGGACGTCGGGGAGTTCGCGCCGCAGCCTGCCGAGGACCGCCAGCCCGTCCATGTCGGGCAGCATCACGTCCAGGATGACGGCGTCGGGCCTGAAGGCGCGCGCCGCGCGCACCGCGCCCGCACCGTCACCGGCGCTGCGCACCTCCCAGCCCTCGTAGCGCAACGCCATGGAGAGCAGCTCGGTGAGCGACGCCTCGTCGTCCACGACGAGCACGCGGACGGGCCCGCCGTCCGGCCTGCGCAGTTCGGTACGGCCTTGAGGAGAGGTGGTCGTCGTCATGGTGCACCACCCTGGGACCCTGCCGTGAGAGCGACCTTTCCCCTACCTGTGAATTCCCTGAGAACCGTCCCGGTCCGAGAACCGCCTCAGGGCGTCATGGAGAAGAGCCGGGCGCCGTTCTCGTAACAGACCGCTCGCAGCCAGTCGTCCCCCAGCTCCAGCCGCTCCAGCGCCTCCAGCTGGTGCAGATACGGATACGGGATGTTGGGGAAGTCCGTCCCGAGCAGCACCCGGTCCGCGAGCTCCGCCAGCCGTCCCCGCTCGCTCACCGGGAACGGGCTGAACCGCTCGCCGAAGTCCGTGAATGTCATGGTCGTGTCCAGCCGCACCTGGTCGTACCGCTCGGCGAGCTCCAGGAAGTCCGCGTACTCGGGCATCCCCATGTGCGCCACGATCAGCGGCAGCCGCGGATGCCGGGCCAGGAGCCGGCCGATCGGCTCGGGTCCGGTGTACTTGCCGGGCGCGGGACCCGAGCCGCAGTGCATCACCACCGGGATCCCCGCCTCGGCGAGCAGGCCCCACGCCGGGTCGAGCAGCGCGTCGTTCGGGTCGTACGCCCCCACCTGGAGGTGCGATTTGAAGACGCGTGCACCGGCCTCGACGGCGCGGCGTACGTACCGCTCGACCCCCTCCTCCGGGTAGAGCGTCGCCGTGTGCAGACAGTCGGGGGTGCGGGAGGCGAAGTCGGCGGACCAGGCGTTGAGCCACTCGGCCATGCCCGCTTTGTGCGGATAGAGCATCGACGTGAAGGCTCGCACCCCGAACTCCCGGAGCAGGGCGACCCGCCGCGCCTCCTCCTCGCGGTACGCGATCGGCCACTCCATACCGGTCAGCGGCCCCACGGCGTCAAAGTAGGCCCAGACTTTGTCGAGCACCCTCTCGGGCATGAAGTGCGTGTGGACGTCGACGAGTCCGGGCAGCCCGAGCCGCTCCCAGAACGCCCTGACGTCGTCAGCCTCGTCAACCTCGCTCAAAGCCGTAGCTCCGCTCGACCCGGCCGACGTGGACGCTGTAACGCTCGTACCACTCGGCACGTCCGCGCCGTTGTGCGTCCTGGTGCTCCAGGTTGCGCCGCCAGGCGGCGATGGCCTCCTCGTCGCGGAAATAGCCGACGGTGATGCCGAGCCCGCCGGGCGTACGCGCCGACTCGTACCCGAGGAAGCCGGGCACCTGCTCGACCAGCTCCTGCATACGGGCGGCGGTCTCGGCGTAGCCGCTCGGGTCCTCCCGCAGACGGGAGGTGAACACAACGGTGTAGTAGGGCGGGTCGATCCCCGCCACGAGGGCATCGCTCATGACGAACACCCTCCGACGTGCGGCGATGCGGTGTCCAGGCCGCAGGCCGAAAGGGGTCCAAGTCTTGACCATCGGCGGGCGGAGCGGTCAGAAGAGGCCTTCCTGCACTCCGCGCGGCAGCTCGTCCACGGGCACGGTCACGGTCACGGCGGCGGTCGATGCGCCAGGGATGCCGGCGAGCTCCCATCCGGACATGATCCGCGTATCGAGGACGATCACCCGCCCGTCACCGGCGCGCAGATGCAGATCGGGCCCGGCGGCGGCGAGCAGCCGTCCCGCGACGGTCCCGCCGTCGACCAGCTCCCGGACCACGCCCCAGGCGGTCGGCAGCCCCTCGATCCCGAAGACCCCCACGTGATCGACTGCCTCGAACCCGATCCGCTCCAACGCCTCCGGCCAGTCCTCGAGACCGGCCACCCGCGCGTACAGGTCGGTGACCTCCGCAGCTCGCTCGCCGACCCCGGCCGGCAGTTCCGCGCGCACCGCCCGCTTCCGCGCGTACGGAATCCGGTCCGGCACCCCGAGCGCGGCGCGCAGCACCTCCTCGGTACGCCGCGCGGCCATCAGCGGCCCGCGCCCGAGCCAGCTGAACACCACGGCGCCCTGCTCCAACAGCCGTGCCCGCCCCCGCTCCTCCGCGGTGATCCCGACCTTGACCATGCCGGGCCCGAACCAGGCCAGGTACACCCGGTACGGCCGCGGGTCGTCGGCGACGGTGTCGGCGGCCACCGAGTGCGCCCGCTCCAGCCGCGCACATTCAGGGCAGAGCCCGCCGGTACTCCGCCCGGGCACGACGGCGCCGACCGGGCACACGTTGCCCCGCGCCCCGGTGCACCGCCGCTGCCCGACGGCGCGGAAGGCGATCTCCTGCCCGTAGGTCAGCGGCCTGACCCGCGCGGAGGGCCCGGACGCCCACCGCAGCCCCGGCGGTGTGGTCGCCCAGGTCAGGCCCTTGCACTGCCACGACATGGGCGGCCTGCCTTACGCGTCTGCGTCGCCGGAGGACTTCCCGGGCTGCTCGGCGACGAAGGAGCCGAGGCCCGGCTCCGTATAGGTCAGGCCCTCCTCCCGCAGCGCCCGAAGCACCTTGTGCGCGGTCGCGTTGGCGATCCCGAACTCCTCGGTGAGCTGCACAACAGACGGGACGCGTGTACGCGGCGGGTAGCTGCCGTCCGCGATGCGGCCGCGGACGACTTCGGCCACCTGGCGCCAGCGCGGGATGTCGGGAACAAATTCGATCACCGCCCCAGCATGCGCATGCTTAGAACTCCACGCGATGCATAGAATACCTAGCATGCCTGTAATGCCACCGGTATCGTGAGGCACAGTGAACCCCGGCGACGGAGTGCAGCCGTCCCGGGGCACGGCCATCAGCCACACCCTCTACAAGGAGCTGACGACATGACCGACCTTATCCGTCGCCTCTTCGCCTTACTGGGCCTCTCGCTCAAGCCGTACGACGCACAGTCCCCCGCCGCCCGCGGGCAGGCCACCCCGCTCACCCTCCCCGCGCACCGCAGCCCGTACGGCATCGGCCCGGCGGCGCTGCTGGACGCGGAGGCGGGCGTGCTGGTCCGCCCGTATCTCAGGGCGGGTTCATGCTGGGCGCACGGCGTGGAGGCGGCATGACGAAGCCGCGCCCGGAGCACGCGTCGCCGCGCGAGGCACGCCTGCTTCCCTGGACCGGGCCCGAGGGCAAGACCTGCTTCCTCATCACCGACGACCACGACGGCCCGGTGTCCCGCCTGGCCGACGCCACGGAATCCATCCACCTCGGCATGGGCGCGGACCTCCTGGCCCACGCCCGCCGCCTGCTACCCGACGCACCCACCGGCGAACTACGCTATCTGGCCGAGCGGTTGGCCGATGCACTGGACGCCGTGCTCCGGGTCGCAGAGAGCCGAGGCCGACGGCTGCACTGACAAGGGACGGCCGAGGGCCTGCTGCTCAGCACGGCGGGCCCTCGCCGAGGCGGGCATCTGCCCAGGTCCCGTGCCTTGGCGAGGACGAGCGTAGGGGTTGTGACGCGCGGGCCTCACTTCGTTGTTGACCCACGTTCATTTCACCTATGAAGCCTCGCGCTGCCCCCTGTCGGCTTCGCGAAGGAGACCTCTCAGATGACTCGACCCACCCGTCGGCGGATCGCCGCGGCGGTCGGCTCGGCGCTCGCCGCCTCGCTGCTGCTGTCCGCCACCGCCGACGCCACACCCGCGGTCCCTGCCTGGGAAGGCTTCTCCGGCACCGTCACCAGCACGGCCACGCTGCCGGACATCCCGCTCTCCGACTTCTCCAATGCCCTGCTGCCGGGCACCGTGGGTGACGACCGTGGCATCGACCTGGGCGGCATCGGCAGTGACCTCTACCCGGCGGACCGGCCCGGTGAGTTCTGGACCGTCACCGACCGTGGCCCCAACGGCCAGATCAAGGTGAACGGGGCGAACCGGCGTACCTTCCCGGTGCCCGGCTTCGACCCGGCGATCGTCAAGATCAAGGTGAAGGGTGAGCGGATCGAGGTCCTCAAGGCCATCCCGATCACCACCAGCAGCGGCGCAGCGGTGACCGGCCTGCCCGACCAGAGCGGCCGCGACGAGACCCCCTACACCTATGACGCGTCCACCCCGCTGGAGTTCAACCCCAACGGACTGGACACCGAAGGCATCATCCGCGCCCACGACGGGACCTTCTGGCTGGTCGACGAGTACAGCCCGTCCCTGGTCCATGTCTCCGCGAGCGGCCGGGTGCTGGCCCGGTACGTCCCCCAGGGGCTCGCCCTGACCGGAGCCGACTACCCGGTGATCGAGGCACTGCCGTCGATCTTCCTGACCCGCAAGGGCAACCGCGGCTTCGAGGGACTGGCCCAGCTGCCCGGCGGGGACCTGGTCCTGGCCCTGCAGAGCCCGCTGCTCAACCCCGGCAAGCAGGTCGGTGACGCGTCACCGACCACCCGGCTGCTGCGCTTCTCGCCCCGCCAGGGCAGGATCACCGCCGAGTACGCGTACCGCTTCGACGCGGTGGGTGTGGTCGACCCCGGCGAGACCGACCCCAGCCAGCTGAAGATCTCCTCCGTGGTGGCGGTGGCGCCGGAGACCCTGCTGGTGCAGGAGCGCACCGACCGGGCCTCCCGGCTCCACCTCGTCGTGCTCAGGCCCAAGAACAACATCCTGGGCACCGCATGGGACGCCGCCGGCACCTCGCCCTCGCTGGAGGCGCTGCCGGACCCGGCCGCGGCCGGCGTGCCGGTGCTGTCCAAGTCGCTGATCATCGACCTCAACACCGTCCCCGGTGCGCCCAAGAAGATCGAAGGCGTCGCGCTCGTCAACCCGTGGACGATCGCGCTGATCAACGACAACGACTTCGGGATGACCGACGGCACCGGGGCGTTCGACGCCGAGGGCAGGCTGATCGACAGCGGTATCGACACCACCCTGGTCCAGGTTCGCCTGGGCGCCCCGCTGCGCTGACCCACCGCCGACCACGTCGTTGTGCCGTGCCCGGTGGGAGCCGGGCACGGCACGGCGTCGCCCTGCGCCCTGCCCTACTTGGCGAGCCAGTCCGTGAGGGCCACAGGGCTGTCGATGAGGACGCGAAGGTTCCCGCCGTCGGCGGCGTCGTCTCCGGGGGCCTCTTGGCACCTGCCGGCCCACGCGCGCCCACCGCTCCCCGAGGCGCCCACCGGCGAACTGCGTTGTTCGGCCGAGTGGTTGGAACGACGCGCCGGATGCCGTGCTCCGGGTCGCGGAGCGCCGTGGCCGGACGGTTGACCGCTCGGCCTGCCGATCGAGGCCGGTCAGCGGCTCGCCTTCACGGCCTCCGACGTCGCTGCGCGGAACGACTCGGTCGCCCCAACTGTGACATGGCTCACGCGAGTTGGCGCCCCTGAAGGTTCCGGCCCCGTCCCGCGTCCCGTCGCCGCCGTTCCCCGTGAGTCCCCGCTCGAGACCTCCCGATCGGGCACGGATGGGGCACGGGGCTAGAGCCGCTTCAGGTTCCGGTCCAGGATCGCCCGGAGCCGGTCCACGTCCCCGGGGTCCTGGGCCCCCCGCTTGGGCAGCACCGCGACTCCGGCCGCGCGCTCGCCGCCCAGCAGCACGAAGAGCCCGGGCGTCTCCAGGTACTCCCGGAACACCGTCCACTCGGTGGTGGAGGACATCCGCTCACCGGTGCTGACCGCGCCGCGGTCATCGGCGACCATGTGGCACTGCCCGTACGGCTCCACAATGCTGAACATCCGGCGGGCCATGGTGTGCAGCCCTCGTACGGTGATCCAGAACGCGATTCCCACGGAGAGCACCAGCGAGATGATCCACACAGGCAGCGCGGCATCGCGGAGCGCCGCGAAGACGACCACAGCGGCCGCCGCCGCCACCGGCGCCAGCAGCGCCTGGGACCTGCCCGCCGGCGTCCCATCTCCGGGGTGACCTATCAGGACAACCCGGGCCCGCCTCCGGAGGTGAAGGACACTACGGAGGGGCCGACCCTCCCCCTCAGGCTGACACGGTTGCTGCATTTCGCTGCTGTACGCACGACAAAGCCCCCTCCGGGATGAGGCGGATTCCAGCGGTCGTCGCAACACGTGATCAGTGTTGGGCGGTTGCAAGCAGTGTAGAGAGGCGCTCGGCTGGGGTTTCCCAGCCGAGCGTC
>NZ_JBSFHO010000032.1:0-105492 GCF_053597075.1 Streptomyces sp. NPDC001514 | reverse complement strand
TGTTCAGACGAAGGCCGCTTCCGTGTACGCCGGATACCGAACCGAGTGATCAAGTTCGACGCACCATTCGACGCCGGACGTTAAAGATCAAGCTAGGTGCGTCGTCCCTCGCGCTCCGGTGCCCCACGGAGTCGGGCGGTCAGCGGGATGCCAAGGTATCTCGCGGTGCGACCCTGGGCGTTGCATGAACTGGCTGCTTCGCGGGACTGCCGGGTCCAGCTTTTCTCAAGGCCCGGCCGGTGCGCCGGGCCTCGTGCCATCCTGCTGGCAGCCTGTCGTCGGCCATCGCGGCAACGAGTGTTGTTGCCTGACCTCTAGTTGGGGCCGTTAGCAGGTGCCGTGCAGCTGTGCCACTTTGCATGGCCGGTGAGAGTGCTGACATGACGCAACGCACGGCGTACAGAGGAACATCCAGGCCGCTGGACGGGGGAGTGGGATGGCAAGGGGATCAGCAGCGGGGGGCTTCAGGCTCGAAGACTTCTACGACCCTGTTTTGTCGGTCATAGGTCTGACTGAGCAGCAGATCCAAAGCCTGGACCTTCCGGGACTACAGGAGGCACTGACGCGCGTCAATGACGCGATCGCCAACCCTGATCAATTCCCCAAGGTCGAACTTGCGGCCCGGGCCGGCAAAGTCGTGGGCATGCTGGCCGATTCCACCATGTCGGCCTCGATGGGCGTCCTTCCACTGCTCCTCCAGCGCAAACGGCTCATCCTGGAACGAATCAGTGACCTGCGAAGCCAGGAGAAGATCGGAGGGCTGCGCGAGCTCATTGACCGCATACCCGATGAAGACACCAAGAGGGAACTCGGGGAGCGTCTCGACGCTTTGGAGAGGTCAGCCTCGGAATCGGAACATCTGGCCCGCGACGCAGCTGACGAGCAGAGCGAGCTGCAGTTTCAACGCGAGCGAGAACTTCAGCTGCTGAAAATCCAGCTCTCCGAGCGCCGCTGGAAGCTTCGGTCCGCTCAGCTGGCGCGCGAGTCGATGGCGCCGATGATCGGTGCGTTGCTGCTGGTGGGACTGGCCGTCACGTTGGTCGTGGCCATGTTCGCGAAGGTGGAAGTCTCCGCCCTTGTAAGCAACAGCTTTCTGATCATTCTCGGCTACTTCTTCGGCCAGAGCAGCGAGCCCCGGTCAGGATGGTCCGTCGATACGCCCAGGGATGAGCCGTAGCACGTAGCTAGCACCACGGCTGTTCTCGCGACTGCTGAGACACGCGTCAACCGCTCGTGAGTAGTCGTGATCAGGGCGAAGCCATCGCGGGATACGCGGGTGGGACTCTGGCCAGGTTCCAGCACACGTCCTCGGAGCCTGCAGCCAAGCTCCAGGACGTGAGAACTCCGGCGGTGATGAGGCCGTCCTCGCAGGCAGGGCTCGTTTGTGACGGCCCGTGCACGGTCGGGCGAGACGGCTGTCTATCCGTGGTCTGGACTTGGTTGGGCGGTGGCGTTTGAGGTTGTTTCGGGTTTGGTGTGGAGGACTTCGCGGGCCTGTTCGGCGGCGCGGGTGATGCTTTCGCTGATGAAGTCGAGGAAGCGGGCGATGTTCTCGAGGCGGGTGGCGGCCGGGGTGTGGGGGCCGAGGATGGCGACGCCTTGGCGTGCGGTTTCGACGAGCTGGTCGTTGGATCGGGCGCTGGCGATCGTTGCCTGGTAGAAGAGTTCGTCGTCGACGACGTAGCGGTCGCGGCGGCGTTCGTCGCGTTCTCGGCGGACGAGGCTCTGGCTCTCCAGGAAGGCGATCGCTTTGGAGATGGACGCCGGGCTGACCTGGAGGCGCTGGGCGAGTTGGGACGCGGTGAGGCTGCCCGCGTCGGTGGTGAACAGGCAGGTCAGCACCCGGGCCGTCATCTTGGTCAGGCCCGAAGCCATGAGGACGGTGGTGAGCGTCTCCTCGTACTCGGCCACGGCCTCGGCGTCGCGTCCGTGCGGCTGGGGGACTGACTCCGGCCCTAGGGAGGAGGCGGGCCTGCGTCGGTGGGCGCGGCGTTCGGTGGCGCGGTGGGCCAGGTCGGCGCGATAGGCGGTGGGGCCGCCGTTGCGCATGACCTCGCGGGTGATGGTCGAGGTCGGACGGTCGAGGCGTCGGGCGATCTCCGCGTAGGCGAGGTTGTCGGCCAGCCCCAGTGCGATCTGCCGGCGTTCCTGCTGGGTGAGTCTGCCTCCCGGCATCGCGATCTCCTTGGTGATCCTTCGTGGCGGTCCCTGATCCCCCACTATAGCCTTCACTTCTCATCCATTGCAATGATCAGGCCAGTGTCGTTGCGTTATCTTCGAGACCGTTGCAACGGTTTCTCGGTCTCTAGCTCCATAGATGCCGATTCTATGCAACAAGCGTGTTGTCGGAGTCTGGAAAGCAACGTAGCGTTTCCGGTGTCAGAAACAACGAACGAGCACGGGAGAGCACGATGCAGAAGTTCGACACCCCCGCCCCGATCTCCGCCGTCCTCGACATCCCCGCGGGACGCATCCAGTTCATCGCCGCAGACCGCGCCGACACCACCGTCGAGGTCCTGCCCGCCAACCCCTCCAAGAGCCGCGACACCAAGACCGCTGAGCAGACCACCGTCGCCTACGCCGACGGCGTCCTGCGGATCACGGCCTCGACCCCCAACAACCAGCTCTTCGGCCCCTCCGGATCCCTCGAGGTCACCGTCCAGCTGCCCGCCGGCTCCCGCATCGAGGCGAAGGCGGCCGGCGCCGAGCTCCGCGGCGTCGGACGGCTCGGCGACGTCGCCTTCGAAGGCGCGTACCGCCAGATCAAGATCGACGAGGCCGCGAGCGTCCGCCTCACCGCGACCGACGGCGACGTCGAGGTCGGCCGGCTGGGCGGCCCCGCGGAGATCAGCACCGCAAGGGGCGACATCCGGATCACCGAGGCCGTGCGCGGCACGGTCGTGCTCCGCACCCAGTCCGGCGACATTTCGGTCACCGCCGCCGCCGGCGTCTCCGCCGCCCTGGACGCCGGCACCGACTACGGCCGCGTCAGCAACGCCCTCAAGAACGACGGCACCGCCGAACTCGACATCCGCGCCACCACCTCCCACGGCGACATCACCGCCCGCAGCCTCTGAAGGAGCAGAACCAGGACCATCCGGCCGGGCCCACCGCGATCGAGATCCTGTCGGTCGTCGCTGAGGACGCGGCCGTCCGTCCCGAGGGGCCTGCGATCCACGAGCAGGGCCTGGAGAAGTCGTACAAGACGCTCTCACGCGACCAGGGGGAACACATGACGAAGAACAGCACTTCCTCGACCATTGCGAAGTGGACCGGCATGGTGCCGGTTGACGATACGGCCCTGGCCGTCACCGACACCGGCGGTCCCGGGATCCCTGTGGTCTACCTATGATCTTGCGCAGTGCTCCGCCCCTTAGGGCGGGGGTGAAGCGCATCTCAAGACTGCTCTGACCCGCACTGGCGCACGGGTCCGCAGTGTTGCCCTCAGCTCACGGGGCGCTGCTGGTTCTCGATGTACTGGCGTACAACGGTCAGCGGCGCCCCACCGCATGATCCGGCGAAATACGAGCCGGACCAGAAGTGTCCGCCCCACAGGTACTTACGTACGTGCGTTTCGTACTCCTTGCGGAGCAGCCGGGCGGAGACGCCTTTGAGGCTGTTGACCAGCTTGGACAGCTGCACCTTCGGTGGGTAGTGCACGAGTAGATGCACGTGATCCTCTTCGCCGTTGAACTGCTTCAGCTCGGCCTCGAAGTCCGCGCACACCTCCCGCATGATCTCCTCGCACCTGGTCAGCATGGCGTCGGTCATGGCCCTGCGCCGATACTTTGTGACAAAGACCAAGTGGGCATGAAGGTTGTAGACGACGTGACGGCCGGTGCGCACATCGGGATTCGGGTTCCATCGGGGTGGCATAAGCCAAATTTAGTACGATCGCGCTATGCAGCTTCGGTACAGCTTCCGCCTGTACCCGAACGGTCCTCAGCGTGCCGCGCTGGCAAGGGCGTTCGGGTGTGCGCGGGTGGTCTTCAATGACGCGCTCCGCGTCCGTGAGGACGCCCGCTCTGCGGGGCTGCCGTTCGTCCCCTCGGCCGAGCTGTCCAAGCAGCTCACGGCCTCGAAGAAGACACCCGAGCGGGCATGGCTCGGCGAGGTGTCCTCGGTGGTCCTCCAGCAGTCCCTTCGGGACCTGGACACCGCATACTGAAACTTCTTCGACGGCCTCAAGGGCAAGCGACCCAAGATGGGTCCCCTGTTCAAGTCCCGCAAGGACAACCGGCAGGCCGTACGGTTCACCGCCAATGCCGGGTGGAAGATCACGACCGGTGAGAAGCTGCGACTGCCGAAGGTCGGGGAAGTGCGGGTGAAGTGGTCCCGCACTCTGCCCTCCGTCCCGTCCACGGTGACCGTGATCAAGGACGCGGCCGGACGGTACTTCGCCTCCTTCGTGGTCGAGACCGAGCCCGTCACACTGTCCGAGAGGGAACCGGTCGCCGGTATCGACCTCGGGTTGGGGCACTTCGCCGTCCTCTCGGACGGCACGAAGATCGACGCGCCGCGCTTCCTGCGCAGGGCCGAGAAGAAGCTCAAGCGCGCACAGCAGAACCTCAGCCGCAAGGCCAAGGGCAGCAACAACAGGACCAAGGCCCGCATCAAGGTCGCCCGCGCACACACGCAGGTCGCCGACGCACGGCGCGAATTCCACCACCAGCTCTCCACCCAGATCATCCGCGAAAACCAAGCGGTGGCAGTGGAGGACCTGACGGTGAAAGGGCTCGCCCGCACGCGCCTGGCCAAGTCCCTGCACGACGCCGGATGGTCCGCGTTCACCGCGATGCTGGAGTACAAGGCCGCGAAGTACGGCCGCAGCTTCCACCGCATCGGACGCTTCGAGCCGACCTCTCAGGTCTGCTCCGCGTGCGGCGTCAAGGACGGCCCCAAGCCCCTGCACGTCCGCGTGTGGGAATGCAGGGCGTGCGGGGCCGTCCTGGACCGGGACATCAACGCGGCAGTCAACGTCGCCAAGGCCGCCGGACTGGCGGTGTCAGCCTGTCGAGCGCAGGTAAGCCGGGGACTCGTTCCCGCACAGCGCGATGAAGCAGGAACCCACCCGAAGCAGCGCCCGGCAACAGCGCGGCAGGCGGGAATCGCCCTCCTTTAGGTGGGCGAGGATGTCAACTCAATGGCCAGTTCGCCACTCAGGGGTACTGGCGGCGGGTCATCGCTGAACTGGGGACGGGGTGGCGGCACATCACCTACGACGAGCGGGCCCGCGGCAAATCGAAGCGTTCGGCGGACTATTCCTTCGAGGCAGCCGTCCGGGACGTCGATGCCGTTCTCGCGGCCAGGGGTGTGGACCGGGCGCTGGTGGTGGGCTGGTCCTACGGGGCGTTCGTCGGGGCGCACTGGGCCAGCCGGAATCCGGAGCGTGCCTTGGGGGCGGTCCTGGTCGACGGCGCGTTCCCGTACGACTGGCTCGACGAGGCCATGGAGCAGCGGATCCGGAAGCTGTTTCGGCGGTTGGGCTGGTTCCTGCCGCTGCTGCGCCCGACGGGCCTGGCCCCGCGGATGGCCGCCGAACAGCAGGCGAACAGCAACATCGAGCTCGGCAGGCTCTCCCGCGAGCGCGAGCTGGGCCCCGTGCTGGACAACATCACCGTCCCGGTGCGGTATGTGGTCGCTTCGGGGACGTCCTTCGGAAGCCGCGGTGATGAGCAGGAACGGAAACGTACCAGCCTCGATGCGGTGACCGCCCACAACCCGAACATCCAGATCGGCGCGAAGGTCGCCAGCAACCACGGTGCGATCCTCAAGAAGGACTTCCCGGCCATCGCCGAGGCCGTACGCGAGGTCGCCGCCATCGACCGCGGGGGGCGCTGAAGACACGACCAGCGGACTGACGACAACTACACGTCTTCGCCACCATCGTCATCATCGTCCAGCTCGACCGCGTCCGGGTCGCGCAGGGGCCGCAGTCCTTCGCGCGGGACGGACGCGTGTGACCAGCATCGTCGACAAGGTCTCCACCGCCGGCATCGTAGGCATGCTCGACTTCACCGCCGGCGCACCTGATCGCTTACGTACCGGCCACCGGGACGCGAGACGGGGGCACCCCATACCAGGCGTGTGCGGCAGTCAGAACTGAACGATGCAGGCCGGAACCCGTACGCCAGCTCCTCAGGCAGAGAGCTGACGTACGGGTTCCGTGAGACCTGGCTCCAGGAATCTGTGAACTCGCGCGCTTCCAACCGGTCAAAGGCGGACCAGGATCCGGCGGAGTGGCTGCCGCCAGCGATCGACGCGACGTGCCGGTACGTCACGGAGTGGACGGCTCCGGGCCGTCGGGCGCTTGCTGCCCCTGGGGCACCTCCCGCCCTCATGGCCCCGCCCCCCACCGGTGGAGACTGGACGTGGCAAACGTGCCTGGTGAAATTCGGGACACCCCGCCCACACAGACCGGGCCGCGCTGAACGCACAGCCGCCACACGTCACACTCTCCGGCCCGACCCGCCGACCAGGCGGGCGCGCCCGCCTCATGTCCCACCATCCCCAGCCAGGCCCGGCCCGGCCAGTTCCGCCTATGCGAAACACAGGCACATACACGCGCAGCTCCCGACACCCCGGCTGGGTGCGGGAGCCGCGCACGCATCCGCCGGCGCACACCTCAAGGCGCGCGTGCTGCCTCCCCGCCCCGCTTCCCACCCAGCCGCCCCCGGCGCCGGACGAGCGTGCCTGCCGCTAAGCCGCCCGAATCCGCCGCCGGCCCCGTGCCGGGGGTTGCACGGCTAACCCCCCCGCCCCGAAACGGTGCTTCTCGTCGGACCGCCACCTCCCGGCTGTGACTTCCCACCCATCGAAAGGGCCGTTTCTATGCCTGCCTCCGGCCCATCCACCCCCGCCCCGCGCGATGACCACCACGATCGGTGCTTCGGGCGCCAAGGCGAAAACGGCCAGTACGCCAGCATCCCCGCCTCAGGTGGCCTCAGCGGCACTTACTGCAACGACCTGGCCACCATCCACACGGGACAGCTAGTGGGTCTCTTCGACGCCCGCCTCGGCCGCACGGTGATCGGCACCGTGTCCCAGGCCATCCACCAGGACCACACCATCACCTTCCACTTCGCACAGAACGGCTTCGTGTCCTTCACGGCACCGAACCGGTCATGGCCAACTGGCGTACGTACCGCTGGCACTCCGCAACCACCGCCCCGCACCTGCACGCCGTGGTACGCCCCACCAGCACCGGGTGTCGGCGTCGATGACGACCTGGTGGTTGGCGGAGTACCGATAGTTCTTCGACCGCGCGGCGATGGCGTGATCCCGGGTGGGCACCAGGGTGCCGTCCACGATATGCACGGTGTCCTTGGCGAACCGCTTACGGGGCTGGAGCGCGAGCATCGGCCCGAGGTGGTCGATGATCCGGTCCGCCGCCGACGTGGACACCCCGAACAGAGGGGCGAGCTGCCGCATCGTCAGGTTCGTGCGCCAGTACGCCGCGACCAGCAGGGTCCGGTCCTCCAGCGGAAGGCTCCACGGCCGGCGCTTGCGGACCGCGTCCGCACCCTCGCGCCGTAGAACCGTCACCAGCTTCCCGAAGGCGCGCGGGCTCAGCCCGGTGAACGGGGCTATCCATGACGGTTCAGACGCCGTGATCACACCAGCCATGACGTGATCATTCCACCCGTAACCGGCAGCTGCGTGACAGCCGTCAACCAATCCCGGTGACTACCGAGGCCAAAGACAGGAACAACGCGCCCAGCGCCCCCACAGAGCCGTAAAGCCGCACCTCACGCCGGCCATCATGTCGGCGGACATAATGCGTGGCGGCCGCGGCAAAGGCCAGGCCACCGGCAATGAACCACGGCCCCCACAGATAGAGGTACCAGCGGGTCAACCCGACCAGATCGGGCGCGACAACGCGCGCCCCAGCCTCAACCAGCACTCCGTGGACAACGAATAGACATCCGTGCCAGACGAGCAGCACCGTCGCGCCACCGCCACAGAACACCATGAGTCGACCCGTCCACTTGCCGCGACGGCGCGTCAGGCCGATACCGACCAACGCCCCGAAGAGCTTCAGAAAACCGGTCACCCACAAGACGGCCAGGAACCACGTCACCCGGTCATCAGCAAGCTTCATCAGCGAAGGAGCCACCGTCGACTGCGCACCGAAGGTGCCACCCAACGCCCAGACGAAACTGGGTACCGCGAACAGAAACCCCCATGCCGCAACAGCGAACCCGGGCCACCTGCCCGGACGGAGGCGGAGCGCCCAGCTCGGGGCCGAACGCACTACATCGTCCAAAGAATGCTTGATCGTCACGACTCCACCGTTGCCGAACCTCGACGACAGGGCGTCGTCCGCGCGAACGATCAGGCTCCCCTACGCGGGGGAGCCACCTTTGGTCGCGCCGGCGGCTGACGGGCAACAAGGACTCGAAGTCCCCTTCAAAGATCAGTTACAGGACAGCCCTTAGTCGGCTGGTGTCCAGGGGCTTAATCGTGGTGGACAGGTTGCCGGAAGCCGTTGTGCTGACCGAGCATGCGACGTCCTGGCCGCGGCGACGAGTGGGACCACCTCACCGACGCCATCGACCTGTACACCCGCGCCTGCGTCGAACGCCGCTTGGAGCAGATGCGTGAGCGCACCGCCGCCACGCGCGAAGCCCTCCTGCCGCCGACCTCGCCGCTGCGCCAGCAGCCCCAGCCGGACAGTGCCTCCCGGCAGCCGGCCGCTCACCCCGAGATAGCGACCAGAAGGAGCCCGTCCCGCATGCCGCTGGTTCCTCCCCGGCTGCCCGGGTGCCTGGAATCCGAAGTGGGCCCAGCAGGTCTTGCCTTCACGTGACTGCCGGGCGACGTCACCCGGCAACTCCACTTCACCGCAGCCGTCAAATGCATGTGCGAGTGCCGGGTGCAAGCCTCTACAGTCCTCGCGATCAAGGGGAGGGGAAAATTCCATGCACGCGAAGCGTGAAAGATGGCTGGCCGTGGCTGTGGTGGGCGGGGTACTGGTGTTGTCCATGGTCGGCTGCGGTCAGCGAGGTCAGGTCGGGGTGCCCGGCGCCGCCGCCTACGAGGGCCTGGGGGAGCTGCCCGAAAAGCTGAGCGAGAACGGCACCACGATCATCGTGGGAGACCCGAAGGCGCCGATGACCGTGCACCTCTACGAGGATCCGCGCTGCCCTGTGGTCGAAGAGTTCGAGGTGTACGGCGGCGCCTCGGTGCTTCGTGAACTGACCCAGCTGCGCGGGGTGAAGACCGAGTACACCTTCGCGTCCTTCCGCGATGACCGCATGGGCGGCGACGGGTCCAAGCGGGCGGTCAACGCCCTGCGCGCGGCGCTGGACGCCGGGAAGTTCGCCGAGTACCACGACGTGCTCTTCCAGCATCAGCCGCAAGCCGAGGCCGACGGATACACCACCGACTACCTCCTCGAGCTGGCGGGCAAGGTCGACGGCCTGCGAAGCCCGGCCTTCGACTCCGCCGTCAAGACGATGAAGTACCGCGCCTTCGTCACCCGGTCCGAGGAGACGTACGAGAAAGCCGACGGGCCTGACGCCCTCGGCCCGGGAACACCCACGGCCGTCATCAACGGCAGACAAGTACCCGAAGCGATCTACTGGGTTCTCTTCGACAAGCAGGAGTTCACCCGCCTTCTGGTCGAGATCGAGCACGACCCAAGGCAGTGGCAGATCGGCCTTTGACAGCAAGGCGTCTCAACACGCCCGGGCCGGGCCTTCCCCAATGCAAGGGGGCGGGCCCGGGTGCACTCTCGGCAGACTCGCCCGCCAGCTGTCCCTGAGCTGAGGCGATGTCTCGCTCTTGGACTCGACTGCATATGCATCTGGGTGTCCCCGCCCAGCCCCATCACCTTCGACATGGTGGCCACGTCGCGGATCGATGCCGCCCGGCCCGCTGCGTACCGCGAGCGCAGTGACGGCCCTCATCGCCGCACCCCTCGACTACAACTTCCCCTTCGTCCCCGTAGTCATGGACAGGGCCGGATTCGTGGAGATTCCCGACTACGCCCGGCGGCCACCGCGCCTGCTGCCGGCCACCTCGGAGATACCCGCGAAATGCGGATGCGGCCGTGGTGCGCAGCGCGGCGGCGGAGCTGAGCGCGGGCATCGTCAACCAGTTCGGACTGGAGTGAGCGACCCCAGCGGGGGCTGTGCAGGGGCGGCAGGATTCGAACCTGCGGCGTACGGGTTTGGAGTCCGCTGCTCTGGCCGGGCTGAGCTACGCCCCTTCGGTGCCACTGACCTTGGCATGAAAGGGGCGGGAGCTGCCACGGAGTTTCACTCCGGCCGAGCAGCCGGTGCGTACGCGGCGAGCTGTGCCGCCAGCGACGCAGGAAGGTCTTCGAACTCGACGGCCTCGGCGAGGTCGGCCGGGAGCGGACCGTCGTGGGCGGGCGTTTCGGCTGTCTGGAGCGGCAATCGGTCGGCGAGTACCTGGGAGGCATGGCGGGCCGCGTCAGCCACTTCGGCCGGATGCGGGACGAGCGCGGTGAGCAGCTTCTCGGCGTAGTCGTCGACGGCCTCATGCGCGTCGTAGCTGTACGTCCACCCGCCGTCCTGAGTCCAGCGCAGCACGGTGCGTACCGTCCGCAGTTCCTCGTTGTCGTGTTCCTCGTCGGCGAGGGGGATGAGTGCGTCCATCCGCAGTCCGTCGTGTTCTACTGTCACGTCGGTGCCGGCGAGTCGCCGAGTGCTGTGACGACAGCGTCGATGTACGGGCTGTGCGCAGTGTCTGGTCGCTCATGTCCTGGCCATCGAGCAGTCCAGCGCTGCGGTACGTGCATGGTTTCCCGCGCGGGCCGCGCCGTCCGATGGGACACCTCCGCATCCGGCTGACTCATCGCCTGGAACCTGCACCACACGGCCCCCAATACGCGCTGTCCAGGCGCCCGCGGGGTAGCACATAGTGGACCGAACACTTCACCGATCACGAACGGACGGCCTGTGACGACTGCGTACAGCGAATCCTCCACCGAGCGCATCCCGGGACGGTCCTGGATCATCCGCCTGACGGGACACAGCGACCGCACCGCCACCGTCACCTGCAGCACCGCGGCGTGCCGTATGCCGGCCCGTTCCAAGGACCTCGCCGCGATGCGTGCCTTCGCCGCCCAGCACGCTGCCGCGCATGCCAAGGTGGCCACCGTCCGGCCCAACGCCGCCTGCCATTGCCGTGCCCAGCAGTGCGCTGCGCACCCGGACATGAAGGTGCACTGCGCCGGCGCGGTGGTGATGATCCTGCGTCATGACCCGACGGTGGGCCGGGTGTGGAGCGTTGAGGAAGTGTGCGCGGCGTGCGCTCCCCTCATCACCCACGCCGCGATCGTCGCGCGTGCCGTCCGGCCCCGGCCTGCCGCACCTGAGGAGGATCCCGCGCAGGTCCCGGCCCCTCGCTCGGCCGTGCCGGGTGGGTTCTCCTCGCCGGGCGCCCCGGCAGCTGGTGATGCTCAGCGTCGTCGGCCCCGTTCCACGGCCCGGCGACCGCGCCGCCCGGCAGGCGGACAGGGGCGCTGACCGCACAGCGGCCGCGACACGCCCCGGCGGGCCGCGCCAGGCTGGTCGCCGCAGCCGCGGCCCAGACCCCCACCGACCCCGACCGCTACATCACCCGCCATGCCATCGAGCACCTCGACGGTCTGATCTGACGGGCGCCGTACTCGCGGAGCGGGCCGAGCCGACATGGGCCGCGGTCGGCCGGTGGATCGCCCGTGATCCCGACTGAGCGCAGGACACGCCTCTGGTGACGATGGACCGGCTGATCCCCAGGGGTACTCCGGCGGGTGCGCGTACTCCGTGCGCGCACCCGCCAGGGGTTGAGGCCGGCCACAGTCGGCTGCCGACACGGCACTGCGACGGCAGGTACCAACCCACCCTGTCGGTGACGGCGGCGATCGGCGCAGTCCCTGAATCTTCGGGTTCTGACAGCACCGTAGGGTCGGACAGGCACTTCGCAGCAGGGGGCGGTCGGACAGGAGACGGCGTGAACATGATGGAGATCGAGGCTATCGAGACCGGCAGACTGGGCCTGGTGCCGCTCGCTGTCGAGCACGCGGACGAGATGGCCGAGGTGCTCTCTGATCCGGCTCTGCATGTCTTCATCGGCGGTGCCCCGCACTCTGTGCAGGCTCTGCGGTCGCGGTATGAACGCCTGGTGGCCGGCTCGACCGATCCTTCGGAGACGTGGTGGAACTGGGTGATCCGTCTCCGCGAGGAGGAATGCCTGACCGGAACGGTGCAGGCGACGATCACTGCCACTGAGCGCGGCTGTGCGGCCGAGGTCGCCTGGGTTGTCGGGACCCCGTGGCAAGGGCGCGGGATTGCCACCGAGGCGGCACGAGGACTCATTGCCTGGTTGCAAGGGCAAGGCGTGCAGGTGATCTGCGCCCACATCCATCCGGATCATCAGGCGTCCGCCGCCGTTGCCGCTGCTGTGGGCCTGGTTCCCACCAGTGACCGGCAGGACGGCGAGATCCGGTGGGAGCTGAGGGCGAGGCGGTCACCTGCCGACGGGCTCTGAGTATTCGCGGGAGAAGGGCGGATCAGCCGGATCCCGCGCAGCCTGGCTTCGTTGATCGCTAGGAACAGCGTTTGGTGACGGGATTCGGAGTCAGTTGGTGATCACTCGGGTCGTGAATGTCGAGCAGAGATGACGGCACTGCCGTAGGGCGGCGAAGAAAAGGGAGGGGGAACCGACGGGGCGTTGGCAGGACGTTGAGTGCCTCGCTACCAGTCTCGGACGGACTCCACTCCGGAGATGAGACTATCGCGGGCGTCTTCGAAGCCGGGGCCGTGGAGTGCTTCGGCCTCGTTCACGATGTGGTCGAGGGCGGCGAAGAGCTCTTCGCGCTCGACGGTCTCGATGAAGCCCGATCGGCGGTCAAGCTGGTTGAACGCCTCACCGTAGGCATGCCCGATCTCCTCCATGCGTGTCGATCGGACGTCTGCGGGTTCTTCAGCGAACACCTGAAGGATCGCCTTCCGTGTCGTCTTGTACTGGGTGACAGCCCTCTTGTAGGTGGTGCTGCTGATCTGTTCGCGGCCGTCCCAGTCGCGCAACGGGTTGTTCCGGTTCTGCCCGACCCATTCGGGTTTGCGGGCCCGGAGGATAGACACGTAGGTGCCTGCTGGGATCTCGGGTCGCCAGGTGCTGCGCATGGCCGAGGCGTATTCGGCAGGGATGCTGTAGAGGTCCACTGATTCCAGCTCTGGCACGCACTGCGGTCGAAGACGGTCTTCTTTGGTCATCCCGAACAGGTCGACGATGCGGATCCCCTGGAGAGAGGCCAGCCGGTTCAGCTCGCCCGCGGCGGAGAGAAGGCCAAGGCGTCCGTGCAGATGGAGCCAGGTCACCCCGGGGAAACGCTGGACGAGCTGAGCGCAGTCGAGGGAGTCGACGTCCCTGATCGTCAGCTGCGTGACCTCTGATCGTGGTCCTGTCGGCTGGCTGAGGAATTCATTGACCGTCTCTCCGGTGTACTCCGCTTTCCAGGCTGCGACCGAGTCCTCATGGACGCCGCTGTCCCACCGCCGCTGCCGGGCGAGCTGATCGCCCAGGCGCCATCCGGAGGTCCAGCAGTTCGCCGGTTTGTCATGGAGCAGGGGCATCGCTCCGACGACCTTGTGGCTGCGGGGCAGGACCCATTCCTGGTTACAGAAGGACAGCGCCCCGTTCCATGACTGGTGGGTGAGCCTGAGCGGGGCGACGTCGCCGAGGTCGGCCACGGACGACGGCTCGGGGCCGGACCAGTCCAATTCGAGCACGGCCGCCGTCTGTGAATCGGCGTCGAGTCGGACTATCTGCGCGACCGTCCATTCCCCAAGATCCCGCGAATGAGCGGCCACCACGTCGCCGACTGTGAGTGGCCTTGGCGGCGCGGCCTGCTTCCGACTCGACATGCCCTGATCCTAATAGCGGCTGACTGCGCACCATCTACACCGGAGAACTCGTCCGCGTCGAAGGAGCTACAAGCGCGTCATGGAGCGAACAGAACGCGGGATTCGAGGTCCAGGTGCGTGGTCGGAGTGGCGGCCGGCGGGCTGAGATTGAGGACCCAGTTGCCGAGTCGGCGGATGACGTGGGTGAGGTAGGGGTTGGATTTGATGATCTTCTCTTGGTAGTCAGGGTCGTTGTGGCCGATGAGCTTGCCACCGAACACGAGCCAGTCGGCGAAGCCGTGGAAGGCCTCGTTGCGGTTGGTGACCTGGGTGATCTGCTCGCGCAGGTCCGGGTTGGACAGGTATCGCAGGAGGGTGATGGTGCGGACGGCGCGGCCGAGTTCGCGAAAGCTCGTCGAGATCGAGGTCGTCGCCGCCGTGCTCGATCCCTGAGACCCGGTGCCTCCCAAACTCAACAACACCACCCGACCGTGGATCGGGTTGCCTCCCAAACCCGTCGACAAGTGACGTCACTACTGCGGTTCTGGCTCGCTTTCCGTGAAGCGCATACGTTGAGTGACGGCTAAATGGGTAGAGAGCTGCGCGTCTCTGTGTCAGAACGGCGGGTCTTCGGCGCAGTCGCCTGTCCCGTTGCTCGCCCACCACAGATCGTGATCCGCCATGCGGGCGTGAAATTCACGGGCGGCAACGTCGTTCGCGTTTTCCAGGGTGCTGGTGTCGTGGCCCCAGGCGTTCAGCGCGTCCAGTGCGCGGTCGCGTTTGTATCGGTCTGTGCTGGTGCTGAGCAGGCGGTGGGCGTGGTCAGCCAGCTCAGGCCGGTGCTCGGTGAGGGCGTGGTGCTCTGCGAGGGGGATGGCGGCGACGAGGGCCGCGTCGCGCACCTTCGCATTGTCGTCGGTGAGGAACGGCTGAACGGCGGAGTAGATCACCGGGCGCAGGTCCCGGAAAGCCCGCATGTCAGGGCATGCGTCGAGAAAGCCTTCACCGAAATGGCGTTCGCCCATGGCGACGCGCTCGTCGTCGGCGTCGTAGGCGGTGTAGCCGAGCCAGTCCAGTAGCGTCTCGCGGGTGGGGTGGCGCAGTTGGAGGTCGGCCTCGTGGGCGTGTTCGCCTGCTGCGGTGGTTCGGATGGTTCAGGATGGCCGCCACGTAAAGAGCTACGGGCACGGTGACCTCGTAGATCGTGTTCTGGTGGGTCACTGCCTCGAGCGCGTCCCTGGCGGCCGCCGCCCTGATGGACGGGTTGGGCTCGAGGAGACGTGTAAGCGCGGCCGGCAGGGATTCGCCATCAGACCGGCGATCACGGCGTCGCGGTCGCGGTCGATGCCCGCGGCGAGGGTGTGGAGGCTGGGGAGGTCGTCCTGGCGGACGGCGTCGAGCCACTCAGGGAGTCGTTCGCCCTGGCGCTCGCTGAGCATCCGGGCGAAGGACCGGACGTGGCCAGTGAGGGCGTCAAGCTCGGGACACACCGGCTGTATCTCCTGGTCAGCCCCGGTATCTGCTCGACGAACGTCCGCCGTCCGCATACAGCGTCCAGACAGAAGAACCTGCGGACTCGCAGGCACAGAACCACATGTCGTCCCACGCAAGGTACATCGGCGGGAAACCGCAGGTAGGAGCTGTGTATTCGGCTTGAAGAGCACCCGCAACTCGGACACACCGCGTCGGCCGCCGTACTGCGGGCCTCGACCAGTATCGCCTCGTCGTTCACGTCCACTGACAGCACCGTCACGTCCGCGACCGACGGGAACAACAGCCCCTCCAGCCGGAGCAATGTCTCTTCCACGACGCCGAACTGTCGGCCACCCCAAGATCGGCACTGATCATTTTCAGGCAACTTCCCGGACGATGCCGCGGACGTCAGCCGTCACTCAACGTGTGCGTTTCACGGAAAGCGAGCCAGAACCACTACTGCTCGATAAAGCCAAAATGCGGATATCAGCGGCAACATCATCGACACATGCGGGGTCTGGGACTTCCAGTTCGCCGACGGCGGCAAGGTCGGCGAGGCCATCTACCTCGGCACCGCCCCCGAACAGCAGGGCGCCAACGGTGCCCCGGATGCCCGCCCAGACATCATCCGTGACAACCGCATCCACCACAACGTGATCACGTCGCGCGGCAACGAATGCGTGGACATCAAGGAGAACTCCACAGCCAACGTCGTCGAGCACAACGTCTGCAGTCACCAGCAGGACCCCAAGTCGGCCGGCTTCGATGCGCGCGGCAGCGGCAACACCTTCCGCTACAACGTCAGCCGGGACAACCTCGGGGCCGGGGTCCGCCTCGGTGGCGACACGCCCGACGACGGCACGCGCAACAACGTCTACGGCAACGTGCTGGCCAACAACGCCGGCGGAGGCATTGCCCTCGAGGCCATCCCGCAGGGGCAGATCTGCGGCAACGCCCTGGCGAACAACACCGGGGCCGACGCCGCCGGCCGTTACGGCGCCAGGCTCGATCCGGGCGCGCCCTGCGGCGTGCCGCGCAGCTGCCCAGGCCCCGCCCAGGTGCTGGACCTGAGCGACTGGAAGATCACCCTCCCCTCGGGCGCGCCCGGGAAGCCCCGCGAGGTGCTGCAGCCCGAGCTCGCCGGCTTCTCCGACGCCCCGTGGTTCACGACGCTCGACGACTGCTCGGGTGTGCAGTTCCGGGCCGCTGTCAATAGCGTGACCACCTCGGGATCCAGCTACCCGCGCTCCGAGCTGCGCGAGATGACCGGTGATGGCACGGCGAAGGCCGGCTGGTCGCCGACCGAGGGCATCCATACCCTGACCGTGCGCGAGGCGATCACCAAGCTCCCCAACGACAAGCCGCACGTGGTCTCCGCACAGATCCATGACGCCGACGACGACGTGACCGTGTTCCGCCTCGAGGGCTCGAACCTCTACGTCACCAAGGGCGACGACCCGCACTACCACCTGGTGACCGACTCCTATGAGCTCGGCACCGTCTTCGAGGCGAAGTTCGTGGTCGAGGCCGGCCAGGTGAAGGCGTATTACAACGGCGAGCTCGAGACCGTCATCGAGCACACCAAGCCCGGCAACTACTTCAAGGCCGGCGCCTACACGCAGGCCAACTGTCTGAAGTCCGCGCCCTGCACCAGCGACAACTTCGGCGAGGTGCACGTCTACGACCTGCAGGTCAGCCACTCCTGACCTCCCGGACCCCGGCGCCCGGCGGAGTACGACCTACCCCGGGCGCCGACTGCACCACTGCACCACTGCACAGCAACACAGCGGACGGCGGACGGTTCTCCGGCGCCCTCGCCGTGCGGCGCGTCCGCGTGTGGTGGGGCGGCGGCTCCAGCAGGCCTTGCAGTGCCCGTACGGCCGGATCCGAGCCGATCAGGCAGCCGTCCGCACTTCCCCGCCGGCCGTGAAAAGTCAGTCCGGACCACGCTGATGTCTGTCATCGCCCTGATGTGGCATCAATTGCACGCCCTCAGGGTCCTGCACCTACAGGAACCTGGGGCCTGTCGCCGCTGGTGGGAGCGCTCTGAATGAGACATGGTCGTAACTGCGGGGGAGGAGGTATCGACCAAAGAGGTGTAGAACAGTCATGATCCGGATGGTTCGTGCACGCGGCGCCACAGCCGTTGCCACATCGGCTGCTCTCGCTGACCCGGGGGGCAGCGAGGAGCCCTCGTGGGGCACCGATCTGGTGGGTACTGACGCATGACCACCCCGCCGGACGATCGCGTCTTCCGGCGCGAGATGGCGACCGCGTACCGATCCGGGTGGCACTTCATCGATCTTGCCACGGCCATTCCCCACCGTGGCGACTCGTTGATGGTCACGCTCTTCGGTGAGCCGATCGTCGTCGCCCGCGAAGGCGACGAGGAGATCCGTGCGTACCGCTGCCTGCGCAGGCCCCGCGGGGCTCCTCAACCCGTCCGCTGTGCCATCAGGTACGGCATGATCTTCGTCAATCTCGACCAGCGCGACCACCAGCTGGTCGAGCCGCAAGCCACCACCGCCACCCCCCGCAGTGCCTGAGCGGTTCCCCCGTCGTTCCAGATCGCTCAGGTGCTTCCCCCACACAGCGGCGTCATCGTGCACCTGAAACACGATGGCGCCGCTGTGCTGTGTCAGCCGGGGGCCTTGGCCCCTTCCGTCCACCGGTGCGCTTGGTGTCAGGCGGCGCGCGCCCTACCTACCGCGCAGACCACGTCGGGGTGCAGCCGCCTTCAGGTTCCCGGCCGAACGGCGTGCGCGAGCGACGCTGCTGAGGGCCCCGGGCCCCTATGAGGAACGGAGCTTCCTCTCGCCGTTCTTGTGCGCGGCCGGTTCGGGGTGCTCTGGGTACTCGGGTAGGTGACGCGCGTGATGCCGGTTCAGTAGCGGTGGTTGGGCCAGTGCGGGTCCTCCCAGCGAGCGGGACCGGTGAGTCCTATCAGTCGTATCCGGTGAAGCAGTTCCTCGGGGACGTCCTGGGCTCGCAGCCGCGCAGGGGCGTGGCGGACCAGCCAGGCCGCGAGCTCGGTGCGCAGGGCATCTGCGTTGTCCCACGCGTTCCATGGCAGTTGGTCTCCCAGCAGGTAGTACTCCCACTCGGCAGCCGCTTCGGCCATGTGCCGGTCGGACACGGGGTGATCGAGTGCCTCCCAGGCTGTGAGCCACGGGCTGAGCGTGGCGGAAGCCTCGGCGCACAGCGCGAGGACCTCATGCACGGGAACCACGGGGTCCGGTTCGGTGAGGCTGTGAGCCCACCAGGCATGCAGGAACTCCCACACCGCTGCGCTGTAGCGCTCGGGCCACTGCTGCCAGTGGCCACGAGCAAACGAACGTCCGACCTCATGCATGCCGAACATGGGCTTCACGAGGCCGCTGACCAGCGCCCTGGCGAACTGGGGGAGGATACGGCGCAGCACCGCGCCGTGGTCGTGCCAGTCGGGGGCGTCCCAGGTGCGACGCAGAAGATCCGGGTCGAGCTCCACGTCCGGGACCTTCAGTTGCGCAAGCTCTTCGTCGCTGCCCCAGTGGCAGTCGCACTGGTTCTCGTCGGCGCGGGCGGTCATACCGCGGAAGGTGACGGCCAAGCAGTCCAAAGCACGGTCGAGTCGGAGCCGTGTGGGAGTGTCGTTGAGGTTCATCGTTGTCGGCACAGCCTCAGGGGGACTCCGGTTGGCTTCCGCGCCAACCGAAGATCACAACCCTACCGGTCCCAGCCGCCATCGCTACTGGGGTGGCCCCTCCTCCCAGGCGAACTGCGGGTGGCATGCACGCTCATGGACCGACTCGCCGCAGATCTGTCCCCCGCCTCTGGTCAGGTGTCGCAGCGCCGTCGTTACTGCTGGTCGAGGGCGGCAGCGACCTCGTCCAGGGTGCGCTGCCAGTACGCCCTCTGCTGTTCGCGCTGTTCGGCGCTCGCCAAGTGCTCCTGGTGGAAGCGGAGCATCGTCCGGGCTCCGTCGGCGGCGGGTGCAAGGGCGACCTGGATCGTGGTGGTGCCGTGGGTGACGCGGATACGGTCTGCCGGGCGGTAGCTGCGCACCTGGCCCGGCACTCCTGCGGCCGTCCGGTAGGGGGCGCCGCTTTCGGGGATGAGGACCGCGCCGGGGCCGAGCCAGAGGGCGAGCCCCTCGGGGCTGCTGATGAAGTCCCAGACGACGGGCGCGGGGTGGGGCAGCGTGCGGGACACGCCGATCTGCCAGCCGGCGTCCTTGGTGAGTCCTGTGGGCATCGCGGTCATCCTTCCTCGGAGTGGCGGGCGCGCAGCGCCCTTACCTTGTGGCGGTTGCCGCAGTGCTCCATGGAGCACCAGCGGCGGCGGCCGGGGCGTGAGGTGTCGACGTAGACGAGGTGGCAGTCCTCGGCGGCGCAGGTGCGGATGCGGTGCGCGAAGTGGCCGGTCAGCAGCTCGACGGCGTCCCTGGCGACGGTGGCCATCAGGTGTGTGCCGCTGGGGTTTCCGGCCCACTGCCGCTTCCCGGTCGGCGTGATGGCGGGGGCCAGGGCCGGACGGGCGGCTGCCTCGTTGATGGCCTCCAGGTCGCCGGGCGGGTGCGGCTCGCCGCGCGTGTGGGCGATGACCACCCGGAACAGCGCGTCGCGCAGTCTTCGCGCGTCGGCCACCTCGGCTTCGGAGATTTCCAGCGCGGGTGTTGGCGTCAGCCGCGACCGGTCTGCCCAGGCGGCCAGGTCGGTGGGCTCGTGCAATGCCTCGTACCGGCGGTAGGGGCCGGGGCCACCGGTGGTCAGCAGTTCCAGGCAGAGCGCGCCAGGGTCGAATCGGTAGGCGACGCCGGTATGGGAGTGCAGCGTCAGCCCCTTGGTTGCGGAGGAGTCCATGTAACCATTATAACTGGTTACATGGCATTGAATTGGAAGCTGGTCATCGACAGCACGAACGCGCCCGCTCTCGCGGACTTCTGGGCCGCCGCCCTGGACTACGAGGTGGAAGACCCCGGAGCTCTCATCGAGCAGCTGCTGGCCGCCGGCCACATCGGCGAGGAGGCGGTCATCGAGCATCGCGGCCGCAAGACCTTCCGCGGCTATGCCGCCATCCGCCACCCCGAGGACCCGTTCGACAAGACCAGCGGCGTCGGCCGCGGCCGACGGCTGCTTTTTCAGGACGTGCCCGAGGGCAAGTCCGGAAAGAACCGCCTGCACCTCGACATCCACAGTGAGCCCGGCGGCCTCGACGCGCTGGTGGCCCGGCTGGAAAACCTGGGGGCAACCCGCGTCCGCGAGGTTGACAAAGGGCCTGCCGGGCACTGGTGGATCATGCAAGACCCGGAAGGCAACGAGTTCTGCGTGGCGTAGGCCGGGCCGCAACCTGCTGCGAAGACGCGATGGACCCGCGCGCCGAGCAGCCGGTGATCAGCCAGCGTGCAGAGCCTGTCCGGCGGATCTTGGCGTCGTAGGCTCCAGGGCATGCACAGCACTCTGACGGAGCACGCCCGGTGTCTGTACGGAGACGAGTACAGACCCACGCCGGAGTGCTGTCTCGAACATCGGGAGCACTACTTCGTCGAGGAGTTGACGTTCGCTGACGCGGATTCGATCCTCGCCATGTTGCGTGAGCTCTGCCCGCACGTGGTTGACGGCCGCCTGCCGGTTTGGGTCCGGAATCTGGCCTATCGGCTGGTGCTCTTGCAGCGGCCGGATGAGCCGGCGCTGATGCGGGAGGCCGCCGAGAACCTGTGGATGCATGGCCCGGACTGGGACGACCTTGCAGCCGACCTGGCGAAGCGGGCCGACTCATTGGAAGCGCGCTGATCACGGCTTGAGCCAGAGGGGATCGAGGCCACGATGGCGGTGCAGTGGAAGACGTAGGCGCGCTTGTCGTACCGCGGTGCCACGGCCCGGGAGTGCTTGAGCCGGTTGATCGTGCGCTCAACCTCGTTCCGGCGCTTGCGCTTGTACATCTCCTTGTAGAAGCCGGGGGGCCGGCCTGTCGTCAACCGCCGGCCATGGTTAGCCGGCCACGGTCGCCGGGGTCACTCCGGTGAACGCCATGACGTTCCGATGCAGGTGCAGACTGGTCGGCGTAGCCGACCTCCACCCGCGACTCGAGATGGGCTTTCACTCGCGGCCAGACGGTGGGCGGCGTGGTCGAAGCGGACCAGCTTCGCAGCGCGCTTGGGCGGCAGGCCGATCTGTGACGGGAACCGGGACCCCGTCTCACGTCGGCGGGCGAGCAACAGTGAGCCGGAGCTGCGGGACTGGTACCGGGAGCTCGACCTACTGCCCGGCGGCATCGAGACCGTCATCGGAGCCGACAGCACCCTGAACGAGTTGGTCGACCGCATCGTGCTCGACACCGGCCTGGCCGGCCTACCCGCGCTTGAGCGCTGAGAGCACGAGACCCCGGGACGACGACCCGGGGTCTCTGTGTGCTTCGCTTGACCGGCCGGTTCAACGACCGGCCGGCAGCGATGTCACGCTCACTCCACGCCCAGATCCGCGAGTGCGGCGCGCTGCTCGGGGGTGAGCTTGTCGCGGCGCTGCTTCTGGTCGGCGTACCGGACACCGAGCTTGTGCTCGTGCTCCTGTCCGTCGATGACGACGGGTTCGAGGTGACCCTGCGGCACCGCCTTCTGGCCTTTGCGGGCGACCCGCTGGGCGAGCGCCGCCAGGAACCGGTGGAAGGCCGCTGACGCCTTCCCGGCCGCTTTGTCGCCGGGGCCGGGGTGGGCCGTTCAGCGGGCGTCACGCCCAGTGCCGACAGTCGCCGCTGCTGCTCCTCTCTTACTGGCACCCCGAGGTGTGCGAGTACACCGCCCAGCAGCTCGCCGACGAGGCGACGGCGGGCTTCCAGGACGACGACGCGTACGAGCTGGCGTGGGCAGTGTTGCTGCGGCTGCTCGACCGGATCGCCCCGCACTGCAAGGACTGACGGCGTACAAGGCTCCGGCCCCTTCCCCGAGTCGGCCTCGGGGAAGGGGCTGGCTTCCATGCTGCGCCGTGATCAGCCGGTGACCTTCACGACGCCCGAGGCTGTCGCGTCCGCGCCCGTGTCGTCCGCCGGGGTGGCGGTCAGCTGCCAGATGTAGCCGCCGGTCGCCACCGGGGTGCCCGACTCGGATGTGCCGTCCCAGGTGACCCGTACTGCGCTGAGGGTGCCCTCGCCCGTCCAGGTGCGGACGACCTCGCCTGTCGCGCGGTGGGTGAGTGTCACCTGCCATGACGCCGCGGGCTTGGAGAGCCACCACGCGGCAGCCCACTCACCGGCCAGCGTTTGGGGTGCGGCGGTGCGGGCGACGCGCAGCGGGGAAACCGCGTGCTGCGGCGCGGTGACGTGGACGGTGTCGTCCGCGCCGACCCAGGCGAGCTTGCCGGCGCCCGCGTCGAGGGTCCAAGTGGTGCCGCGCCCGTCGCCGTCCGCGGGCTGCTTCAGGCTCGTGACGGTGCCCAGGTCGGCCGTACCGCCGTCCGTCTCCAGGGCCGTGAGGCGCAGGTCGCCGGACGCGTCGCGGTGGGCCAGGAAGCGGTCGCCCAGCAGGACGCCGGACGCCGGGGCGGGGTAGGTGTGCCCGGTCGCCAGGTCGCGTACGCCCGCCGCGTCCTGCGAGGCGCAGCTCCAGTACAACAGGGTGCCGCTGCGCTGCAGTTCGTTGGGGACACAGGCGGAGCCGAGGTCGATGGTCCCGGTCAGCTGCCCGGTGCGCAGGTTGATCACCTTCACCGTGCCGGGCTTGTTCAGCGCCGGCTTGAGCAGCCTCTTCTGCTCCAGTACGGCGGCCTGCGCCGGCTGCTCGCGGACGATGAGGTCGCGGGCGGTGTCCACGACGTACTGCTGTCCGCCTGCCTCGTACAGCACGAACTCCGGTGCCGTATCGAGGATCCGGCCGTCCGTTCCCGGCAGCGGGAAGCTGTCCGCCGGGTGCTCCGGGTCGTCACCGGTCACCAGCACGTCGGCGCCCGTGTCCGGGTCGGCGACCAGCCGGGCCAGCCCCTCGTCGGTGCCGTCGGCGAAGCGGCCCGCCGCGAGGCCCGGGAAGTCGGCGAGCGCCGCGCCGTCCGCAGGGTCGAGCCCGGTGCCGATGTCCTTGCCGTGCAACGTCTCCGTACCGGCGAGGGAGTTGACGTATCGCAGCCGCCCCCGGTCCAGGCTCAGCGCCTCGATCGCACCGTCCGCCGTCTTGACCCGCGGCACCTCCCGCAGGGGCAGATCGGCGACGAGCCCCAGGCCGTCCACGCTGAACAGGTGCACGGCGCGCTTGCCGTCGGCGTCCTTGCCGAGCACGACAAGCGAACCGGAGCCCTCGGAGCGCAGGAACGCCTGCTCGACGTTGCTCAGCGGCGTCCGCTCGGTCTCCGCCCCGGCGAAGGGGGTGAGGCGCAGCCGGCCGCCGTCGCCCTCGTACCAGAGCACGTTGTCGCCCACCACGAAGGAGGTGACCTCGCTGTCGGGGGACTGTGTGGCGAGCGGCACGATACGCGGGGCGGCTGTGCTGCCCAGCGGCATGACCCGCAAGCCCGGCTCCCCGCTGCGGGTGAACCAGCTGACGGTGTTCTGCGTGATCCGGAAACTGCTCGCCTCGCCGGTCACGGGCAGCGGGGCGATCCTGCCGTTGTATGCGGTGAGGATGCCGTAGCCCGGGGTGCCGTCGGCGGTGCGGTAGCCGATGACGAGCTGGTTGGAGTATGCCCCGAGCAGCACGGGCTCGGCGCCGGTGGTGGCTCCGGCGGGCAGTTGCACGACGGGGTCGTTCGCCGGGTCCCCGCCGCGCGCCACGCGCAGCTGATACGTACCGTCGCCCTGGTCGACGGTGGCCAGCACCCAGCCGTTGGCGACGCGCGGGTTGAGGTATCCGGCGGGCACGCTAATGGTGCTGGTGAAGCGGGGATCCTCGATGCCGACGCGCACGACGTCCGTGCCGCCGTCCTCGCGCGGCTTGGTGTAGATGACGCGGTTGACCTCGTCGTGTGTGCGCACGATGGCGTCCTGCGGTACGCCGTCGAGGGCCGGGACGGGCTTGGTGGTGCGGTTGTACGTCGTGGTCCAGAGGTAGCTGCCGCCCTCGCGGTGCAACACGCCCTGGCTGCCGGTCGCCAGCACCGTCTCGGTCCCGTCGCCGTAGGCATCGGGCGCGGGTATGAGGACCTCGGTCGCTTCGGCCGCGTGAGCCGAGGCCGGCAGTACGGTGGCCGGCCCCGCGGCGAGGACGGCGGCGATGGCTGCAGCGGTGGCGGTACGGCGGGTACGCCGGGTGCGGCTGGTTGTGCGCAGGTGATGGGACACCTGACCCCCCTCTTGTTAACCGTTGGCACTTAGGCATTGCGGTGTGAACGCGGTTAACGATACGCGGTGTGCGCTCGTGTCACAGGAGTGTCGCAGCGCTCGTCGGGCCTCTGGCCGCCCCGGGCGTTCCGGGCACCGGTCACCGTCGTGGCTCGCGATGTCCGGCCGGACGCTGTTCCCGCCGTCGTCGAGCTGGCCGGGGCCATGTGCTGGTTCGTCGCTCACGACATCACCCCGGAGGCTGGAGCGGCAGCGTTCGCGGACGGTGTGCGCGAGGCGCTCCAGGAGCAGCTGGGGGAGGCCGTTGATGTTCCCTTCAGCGAGGCTGGCGGTTCCCAAGTTGGTGAGGGATCGGGTTCCGAAGCGCCCCCGTCCTGCGGTCAGGGCTGCCTGGGTGAGGCCTTCCAACTCGTCTCCGGTGCTGACGTCGGCCTTAGGCGGTTTCGTTTGGATCAGCGGGCGGACCAGAGGAAGATGCCTGCGATGTGGAGACCGGCCAGGTAGATGGTCGCGGGCCGCTGGTTACGGGTGGCGATGCCGCGCCACTGTGCTTTCTCAGCTGATGGTGACGACACGCGCCCAGGGCGGCGGGGTGTCCGGGACGTAGTCGGGGTTCTCCTCGACCACGGCGCGGGCGGGACGGGGGAAGAGACCGACGACGGTGCGGCAGGGCGGCTGCGCGGACGGCCACGGAGTCTGACCGTCCGTCAGGGCGACGATCACGTCCGGGCGTGGCCGGGAGCGGAGCGACCGGGCAAAACCGGAACGCAGATCCGTTCCCCCGCCGCCGACCAGCTCCATGTTCTCGGCGCGGCAGAGCGGGACGGCGACCCCGGCCGCCGCGTCGCACGAGATCACCGACACCAGGTCGCGCCGCCCGCCCACCGCCCGCGAAATCGCCGCCACCTCCAGCAGCGCGCTGCCCAGCTCGGCGTCGCTCACCGACCCGGAGGTGTCGATCACGACACAGACCCGGGGCGGCGTACGGCGCAGGCTCGGCAGCAGCACCCCGGGGACACCGGCCGAGCGCCGGGACGGCCGTCGGTAGCTGTGGTCCTCGCCCACCCCCGGCGCACCCGCGGCCGAGCGGATCGCCGCCCCCAGCAACTGCCGCCACGGCTGCGGCGGATGGAACGCCTCTTCCGCCCACCGGCGCCACCCCTCCGGCGCGTCGCCCGGTCGGCCCTTGATCCCCTCTGCGACCCGGAAGCGGACCGCGTCCCGCTGCTGCCTGCTCAGCCCGTGTGCCCCGTCGGGCCCCAGCTCCCAGGGCCGGTCCTGCCCGTCGGCGCCGCTGCCGCAGTCCAGCCAGGCCAGGTCCGCGGCGAGCCCGGACATCGACGCCGTCCGCAGGTACTCCTCCATCAGCAGTCCGTCGGGCAGCCGCAACAGCGACGGCAGCACCGCCCCGGCAGGCCGGGGCAGACCGTCACCGTAGATGTCGTCGTTGATCTCGAAGTCGGCGGCGATGTTCCGCCGCAGCCGCTCGCCCGGCCCGTGCTCCTCGTGTTCCCGCGCATACCGCTCGCCTCGCCCGTGGTGGTCCCGGAGCAGATGAGAGACCTCGTGCACCCAGACGCCCGCCAGCTCCTCCACCGGGGTGCGCGCCACGAAGCCGGGGGAGACGTAGCAGCGCCAGTGCGCGTCCACCGCCATTGTCGGCACCGACCGGTCCTCCACCACGTGCAGCGCGAAGAGTGCGGAGGCCAGGTACGGACGTACCTTCACCGCGTGCAGCCGGGCGGCCAGCAACTTCTCCATGTCCAGCGGGAGGCCGGGCCGGTCGGCCGCCCCGCCGGAGCCGGCCGGCGGCTTCGGCAGGGTCGCCCGCACCGGGCGCGGCGGCGAGGGCCGGGACATCGGGCGCGGCAGCGGGCGCGGACCCGGGCGCTTGGCGGCCCCCGTCATCGGCGCGCCCCCGTCACACGCCCGGCGTCGGCCGCCGCCGCGACCCGCTTCACCGACCGGTCCGCGCGCCGGGCGAGACCGACCACCTCAACCAGCCGCTGCACCGCGTCCGGCACCTCCCAGTCGTCGCGCCGCAACGCGGCCAGCGTCGTCGCCGGGGCGACCAGCAGGTCCGGGGCGCCGGTCTCCAGCGCCCGGACCAGTACGGCCCAGCCCGCGTCCCACCGGCTCCGCTCCGGTCGAGCTCCGACGGCAGCCACCACCGCCTCCAGCGTCGCCTGCCGCAGATCGCCCCGTACCGGGAGCTCGGCGGAGGCCGGGTCGGCCAGCAGTGACTCCGGGTCCGGCAGGTCCATCCGGTCCAGATGGGCGAGGAGTTCGAGCCCCGGCCCGTCACCCACCGCGCCCCGCACCAGCAGCGCCAGCACCTCCCGCGAGACGGAGGCCGCCGTGCCGAAGGCCAGCAGGGTCAACGCGGCCTCCCAGCTCCGCGGCGAGGGCCAGGCGCCGCCGCGCCGCGTCTCGGTGCTCGGCAGCCGGTGGATCAGCGTCGGCCGGGCTTCCAGGAAGCCGCAGACGGCCCGCCGGGCGAATGCCACCGCCTCTGGCAGTCGCTCCGCCACCAGCCGGGGCAGCTCCGCCCGGGGCCACACCCCGCCCAGCCCGCGCACCACCACCTCCCGGCCGTGCACCCAGTACAGGTGCACGAACCGGTTGGCCAGCGGCGGGCTCAGCTCCCACCCGTCCGCCGCCGACGCGCGCGGATTGGCGGCGGCCACGATCCTTACCCCCGGCGGGAGTTGCAGCGTGCCGACCCGTCGCTCCAGGACGACCCGGAGCAGTGCGGCCTGGACGGCCGGGGTGGCGGTGGAGAGCTCGTCCAGGAAGAGCAGCCCTCGCCCGGCCCGTACGAGCTCCACGGCCCATTGCGGCGGTGCCATCGGCACCCCCTGCGCCGCCGGGTCGTCACCCACGATGGGCAGCCCGGAGAAGTCGGACGGCTCGTGGACGCTGGCGATCACGGTGGTCAGCGGTAGGTCGAGGGAGTCGGCGAGCTGCGTCAGGGCCGCGGTCTTGCCGATGCCCGGCTCGCCCCAGAGCAGCACGGGCAGGTCAGCCGCGACGGCCAGGGTGAGCGCTTCGAGCTGCTCGTCGGGACGCGGCTCGGTGGTGGTCGTGCGCAGGAGGGCCAGGAGGTCGTCGGCGAGGCCGAGTTGGGCGCCGGTCCGGGATGCGTCGGCGGGTGTGGGTGCGGGCGTGCCGGCGGTCGGGATCGCGGCGGGCATGAGGGTGCTGGAGGTCATGGGCATCACCTGGGGTGGGTCGAGGGAACGGGACGGCCCGTCCCGGATGTCGTGGGTGCTTGCGGCCCGGAAGGCGCGGTGAGGGATGAGGGAAAGGGGAAGCGGTGGGGGAAGCCGCGAGCGACGCGGTGAGAGAAGCGGTGAGGAAAGCCGTGAGGAAAGCCGTGAGGGATGTGCTGAGGAGAAAGGGATCGCAGCAAGGGCGGCGGGTCAGCCGGCCAAGCCGGTACGGGGCCGGGCCCGGCTGCTCCGCTTGCTGCGCATGGCGTGGGGCGCACGGCGGTCGAGCCGGGGACGGTGGCCCGCGTCCGCGTGCCCCACTCCCGAGGCGTCCCCGCCCGTCGCCGCGCCGGCAGCGGGGTGCACGGCGACCAGCCCCGAGCGGAAGAGCCCGTGGTCGATGCGGCGGGCCGCGGCCGACTCCAGTTCCTCGCGGAGCGGCCCGTCACGCAGGACCGCACCGGGACCCAGCAGCCCCTCGACCACGGCCAGTGCCCCGGCGACGTCACCGTGGCCGAGCCGCTCCCGGACCGCGGGCAGTGCCTTTGGGTTGCGGTGCACCGCGTCGATGGCCCGCAGGCAGGGCAGCGCGGGTCCGCCGAGTGCCACCAGCAGGTCCTCCCGGCGCAGTTGGTCCGGGTCGTGATCGATCGCTGTCAGCACCCCGTCCCGCAGCACGATCCGGTGGACCTCGCCCCGGCACTCCACCCGGTGCGGATCGCCGGGCTCGGGGGCGGGGCCGGCCACCGGTGCCGAGCTGGACGCCGCCAGTGCTACGGCGACGAGCGGATGCAGCCGCTCGGCCGCGACCAGCCCGGCCCGCAGCAGCTCCAGATCCGGAAGGACCCGTGCCGCCGCCTCCGGTAGCACCGGAAGCGCCGCGACCCCCTGCGGCGGCAGCGCCTCCCGCAGCGGCCGAAACGTCGGGGCATGGCTGTCGTCGGGGGCGACGAGTTCGAGCACGGCGCGGCTCCGCGTACTGAGCCGCACGGTGAAGGCCCCGCGAGGGCGCCCCTCGGCCCGCAACAGCAACTCCGCCTCGGCGGCCCAACTTGCCTCCGCCCACGGGGAATCGTGGACGGTGGGCCGATCGGCCCGATCCGGCAGGACTGGCCGGCTGGGTGCGTGGGATCGGTTGGGAGGCGCCATGGACGACGCCCCGCCCGCACCGCACCGCCGCGCCAGTTCGCCGCTCCACCCGGAGTCCCAGAGATGCCGGTGCAGGTCGAGCCGGAAACGCCGGTCGGGATGCGGGTGCGGGTGGTGCCCGGCGGCGCCGTCCCCGGACCCCTCCCACAGGGTCAGGGACATCCGCTGTCCGGCGTCCGCCCAGTCCGGCGGTGTCCGCACCACCAGCTGCAGCGGCGTGGCGCCGAAACTCCGGTAGCGGGCCAGAGAGATGGTGAGGCCGGACCGGAGTCGCCCGTCGGGGGCGATCCGGGGCATGTGCCAGCGGAGCAGATCCGGCGCCAGCCGACGCAGATCTGCACGGAGGTAGGTGACGAGATCGGTGCCGTGGCGGTCGCGCACGGCGCGCAGATCGAGATCAACGTCGATCCGGGCGGCGGCGCAGGCCCCCGCCCAGTCGCCGACCGCACGCCGTGCGGTCGCGGTCTCGATCATGGACGGTGGCACGGCGTACTCGCGCACGCGCTGCCACATCAACAGGCGGGCCGGAATCTCGTTCGCGAAGTGATGTGCCATCAGCACTCACCTTGTGCGAACGATTCCCCCAATCCGTACGAGGAGAAGTTCTTCATCTCCAGCATCGTAACCCACCCCGATGACGATCTGTCACTCCCATAGGCAGAACCGCCTAGGCAGTTTCGTTTGGATCACCGGGCGGACCAGAGGAAGATGTCCGCGATGTGCAGTCCGGCCAGGTAGATGGTGGCCGTTTTCTCGTAGCGGGTGGCGATGCCGCGCCACTGCTTCAAGCGGTTGATGCACCGCTCGAAGGTGTTGCGTTGCTTGTAGGCCTCGCGGTCGAAGGCTGGTTGCCTGCCGCCACGGCTGCCTCGGCGTAGCCGGTGGTCCCACTGGTCCGCCGGACCGGGGATCACCGCCCCGATACCGCGCTTGCGCAGGTGCTCGCGGATGGCGCGTGAGGAGTAGGCCTTGTTGGCCAGCACTACATCCGGCCTGGTGCGGGGCCCTCCACGGCGGCGGGGAACGCGTAAGCGGGCCACCACGTGCGTGAAGGCGGGCGGTGAACACCCGCTCCCAGGTGCCGTCGACGGCCCACATGCGCAGCCGGTTGTAGACGCCCCTCCAGTTGCCGTACTTCTCGGGCAGGTGGACCCACTGCGATGTCTGGAACTTCCAGGCGATCGCATCGATCACCTCACGGTGGTCCCGTCACCGGACACCCCGCTTCGGCGTCCGGTCCGGAAGCAACGGCTCGATCCGCGCCCACTGCGCATCAGCCAACGGCACACCCGGACCAACGATCAGATGATCGAAACGAAACGGCCTAGGGCCGCACCATGCCAGCCACGGCTATACCAAGGCCGACGAGCCCGAAGGCGACCAGCCCTGCGGTCCATACTCGATGGGAACGGAGCTTGACCAAGCCCTTGGACGGTACTTCTGCAGCCCGGCAGCGCTGTTCGGCCGGGGCATGGACCTCAGGGAGTCCTCTCGCCCTTTCAAACTCCTGCAGCCAGATGCTGTCAGCCAGTTCGTGACGGCGGTGCTTCGCCAAGAGCTGCACGGACATGAAGGAGACAACCATCGACAGCAACCCGGAAGTGACCTGCGCCAGTTGCCCCGTATCTGGACTAAGCGCGATCGTCATGAGGAACGCCTGAGCGGTCAGCCCCAGACCAGGGGCTTGCCACATCATTGCGTCGAACCCGGCTCTCCGGGTAGCCACCACTTGGTACTGGAGGAATGCTTGCTCATCGCTCGATGTTGGAGAGGTTGACATGAGCTCAATGCAATCAGCAGGTCGACCGATCCGCGGGTATATCGACAAGGTCGCCCGCTGTCTGACCACTGTCTACAACGGCAGTGGCAGTCATGGTGCGCCGCTGCTCAGAGACGCTTAAGTGACCTCGAGCTGTCGGACGTGCTGTCGATCGTCTCGGACTGACATCCACACCTGACCTCAACGACAGCAGACAGCAGCAGCCCCGAGCCCGCGACGACTTCGCCTCCCATGCATCCGAGACTCGCGAGGACCGTTGATCGAACTCCGAAGTCGGTGATCAGCCCGCATCTTAACAGCAGTGGCGTACAGCAACCGTCGCGACCGCAGCCGACCAGCAACGGCACAAGAGCCACGGATGACCAGCCGAGGAGACCTCAGCGACCCTCCCACCCGTAATCCGCATCGAGGGGCTGACACCGCGCTAGCTGTACTCGGCGAGGACTGGGGCCGACGCTGCTGCCGGTAGCGGTCCAGCGCCTGTCGGAGCACGGCGGCCCCACTGGGCACACGGTCGCTGAGTTGGGCCCAGCCAACGAAGCGCAGATGATCTGGGATCCGGACCAGTCCGGTGATCGCATCCCAGAAGGCGGCCCAGTGCATGCCGTAGAAGCCGGGGAAGTGCAATGCCTCAGCGAGCACTACATGCAGGCCGCGCTCATCGGCTGCTGCACTGACGTCGATAGCGAGCATGCTCGCGATCCTTACAGACGCGGAGTGACGTGGTCTGCGCCAGAGTCTCGCCGCGTTGGGCACCAGGGCCGTCCCCGGGCCGTCCGATGTTGCCCGACGACAGCCAACAATGACCAATGACGAGTAATCCAACGCCCCCGACAAGCCCCCCGAGCTGCCAAAACCCACATCGCGAAGATCCGTAGCAAGACCCAGAGCAAGAAGTAGCCCTAGGTTGGATCCTGCGACTGAGCCGACAAGTTGTGCCACTCGTGACCGCATCCGTCGGCGCAGTACAGCGCGCGCCTGCGGGTGTCGGCGATGCCGAAGAGGGCGACGAGCAGGCGAAATGACTTCGTGAGTTCGTAAGCCGGAAGGTGTTCCATCCCGAAGCGCCACTTCGTGAGCATCACCGCAGGCGTGTGGGTGGGCCGAATGCCTGAGCGCGCGATGCTCTCAGACACATCGTCCTTGCGCGCGCGGGCCTGACCGCAGAACAGCACCAGCGTGTGCAGGACCCTGCGCTGGCCATGCTCCGAGAGGCCCTCGAACCACTCGACACCCTCAGCCGCCGGCCTGAGCCCTTGTGCGAGTTCGTTCAGGATCACCTCGTGTGCGTACAACACAGCCGCCCACCCCCATGCCATCAGGCCGACGGTACGCCCACGACCGCCCGCCAGCATCACAGTTTTGCGTGTTCTACGTGCCCCTCACGTGCCCGATCGGACAGGGAACAACGGGGACCACCGGGCGCTCACAGCGACCGGACAGGCCGACGGCCCCCTGACCATCGATCCTGGCAGGGGCCATTTCACATGGCGGTGGGTGTGGGATTTGAATGCTCGGTGACTCGCGCCACGACGGTTTTCAAGGTCGATGCCGGCTTGAATCGGTCATTGAGGCTCCACCGACCTACTGCAAGCGGCCTTCGTCGCTGCCTATGGGCGTGGGACTTCGATGCCGTCCAGCAAGGCGACGGCGACGTCCACTGCGTCGTGCAGACGGAAGTTCGTCGCTGACCTAATCACCTTGACTGCCTCACGTTCCTGATGAGCCTGCATGAGTCGCCGCGCCTCACGCTGTGCTTCGGCAGGGACGGCCAGTTTGCGAACACGTTCTGGCAGGGGGCGCATCCACGGCGGCAGACCATCCCGCCGCGTTCTTTCTTCCCTGGATCTCCGCTGGAACCCGAACAACACAACCCCCTAGTACTCCAGCTGTAGTTCGTGATGATCCGTGGGGCAAAGTGGGGGCATGACTACGTACGAGACGATGCCGTTCCACCTTGAGACCGAGCGGCTGATACTGCGGCCGTGGGCCGAGTCGGACGCCGCTGAGTTTTGCGCCCTCCTCTCCGAACGCGGCAAGGGGACCCCCACGGTTGAGCACATCCGGACGTCCATCGCGGAGCTGCTCACCGCGACGGCGACTACGGGGATCGCCCTGTTGCCCATCCAGCGCCGTGACGAAGGCGACTTCATCGGCTACTGCGGGCTGATCATCGGCCGAGCCACCGTAGAGGAGCCTGAAATCGCGTATGAGCTGTTCCAGCGCGCGCATGGGCGTGGCTACGCCACCGAGGCGGCCGGCGCGGTGCTCGATGCTGCTATCGCGACCGGGCGGAAACGGCTCTGGTCGACCGTCGGCGCGTGGAACACACCGTCGCTCCGTGTCCTTGAGAAGCTCGGGTTCGAGCGGGATCACGTTTCCACGGAAGACAACGGTGAAGTGGTCTGGCTCACACGCTCGTTGCCATGACGCGGGGTCGCACCCCTGGAATTGCATGCTCACATGATCGAGTGCGCTCCGGCGGAGCGCCGGGCATGCCGAAAGCGGTTGGTACTCCAGGTGTAGATCGTGATCTTCATGTCTGGGCTGCGGCTTGTCGACGGTAATGGCTGGCCTGTGATCGTGCCTGATGGCGGCGTCGCCAGTCGGACCAGCTGATCCGGTGAGCGAGGTCGTTCAGTGGGCGGACGGCGATGGTGAGGAACAGGTGCTGGATCTCGTTGCAGGTCAGCGGGGCCAGGTCGTCCGGACCAGTGCGCCGTGCGTGCTCGTCTGCGCGGACGACGGCGAGGAAGGCGTGAGCGAGCATGGCGAGGGTGATCCAGCGGCTCCAGGATGGGTAGCGGCGGACCTGGTGTTCCTCGAGTCCGGCCAGCGCCTTCCCGGTCTGGAAGGTCTCCTCCACCCGCCACCTGGATCCTGCCGTCCTGACCAGGGTGCGCAACGGAGCCGGCCCGGTGGAATGGCAGCGGTAGTGGATGAGTTCGCCGGTCGTGCGGTTGCGCCGGATTAGTAGCTGACGGTGGCCCGGCGTCGGGTCGGTGAGGTCGATGATGGCCCAGTCGTAGTAACGGTGCCCCTTCGCACCGGGGCCGGCGGACAGCTTCTGCCAGGCCCGCTTCGGGAGCTTGCTGGCCAGCACGTCGGCGCGGAACCTTCCCGCACCGGTGGCCACTTCGGCCGAGCAGGCAACCGCGAGGACATAGCCCAGACCGCGTTCTTCCAGGGCCGCCCGCAGTATCGGGTTGCCGCCGTAGACCTCATCGCCCGCCACCCAGTCGATATGGTGCCCGGCGTCCAGGAACCGTTCGATCATCGTGCGGGCCAGCTCCGGCTTGGTCGCGAAGATGGTGCCCTCGGCCAGCCCGGCCGCCCGACAGCGGTCCGGGTCCGAGGTCCATGAGCGTGGGACGTACAGCTCCCGGTCCACGGCCGCGTGTCCCCGTGCCCCGGCGTAGACGAGATAGACGGCGACCTGGGAGTTCTCGATCCGGCCGGCGGTTCCGGTGTACTGGCGCTGGACCCCTACGGTGCGGGTGCCCTTCTTCACGTCGCCGGTCTCGTCCACGACCAGGACCGCCTCCTCGTCGTGGAGATGCTCCACGACGTACTCGCGTACATCGTCACGCACCGCATCGGCGTCCCAGGACGCCCTGCACAGCAGATGCTGCATGCCGTGCGGGGACTTCTCCCCCGCCCACTCCGCGATCGTCCAGCAGTTCTTGCGGGGCAGGTTCGACGGCAGCCCCAGCATCAAACGCCCAGCCCGCAGGCGGGGTTCGACCCGGGCGAAGCGGCCCGCGATGCGGCCCATGGTCACCTCGAACGCATCCCGCCAACGGCCTGGATCTATGCTGTGACCTGCGGCCACCGTCTCATCGTCAGTCCACACAACTCACGATGATCAACGGTGGCCGCACTCGTATTCGCACCGGCCCGACCAGCAAGATCACGATCTACAGCTGGAGTACTAGGCCAGTGGCTGAACGTTACCGCGCCGGGCCGTCTCTGGGCCGTCCGAGGTCAGCTTCTGCGCGCAACGTTGGCCAATGGCCGCCCAACCGAGGCGTGCCCCCTGCGTGCCCGATGAGAGGGAGACGAGCCGGGAACCACGGGGAATCAGGGCGACGCAGCAACTCCGCGGCAGGTCAGTGTCATCGCAGCTCAGCGTGCAAGCACGAGCAAAGTGCGTTACGACAACCTCAAGGCCGCCGTCGCCCGGGTGCTGGGACTGAGCCGGGCGAGGGTGGAGGCCGACCGGTGGATTGCCTTCAAGTCGCATGTTCGGCATTGAGAGCTTCTATTGCCGGCCCGAGCAGCCGTTCCTCGTCGGTCTTGGACGGGGTGATCTGCAGCAGCGGAACGAGCTCGCCGGTGCTCGGCAGCCGGTATTGGACCAGGCTGTGGTGCGAGATCTCGCTCAGCTCCTCGATCCGGATGCCGGTCATGCGCGGGATCTCGATCGCGGCCCAGCCCCAGAAGGCGTTGCTCTCCTCCCGCGCCAGGTTCCAGCGCCGGCCGGTGGCGGGTTCTTCAGCCCAAAGGTGAGGCGAATGCCGCTTGAGGATCGCGCGTCGCAGCGTCTGGCCGCCAGCGGTGAACAGCTCGCGGGGGGCGGGCCCGTCCGGCGGCCTCCAGGCGGGCGGCGGCGGCATTGCGGTTCCGGTCGACGGCGCCGATCAGGGACGGCAGGACGGGGAGGCGCCAGGTCAACCCCCAGGTTGCCACCCGCCATACCTACTGCTCGCCCCGATGCAAAGCTGAAGCAGCCCGCCGCCGACGACGCGAGCGCGACGACGTCAACGACACCGTCGAGACAGAGCCGACCAGGCGGCCATTGCCCGAGCCCACCGCGCTGACACCGACCGCAACCCGCAACTGCCCCACTGCAACAGACCAGTCACCATTGTCGCTCTGCTGGCCACCCCGGAAACCGCCCATCCCACCATTCCCGCAACAAGCCCGGACGTGATTCCCATGCGCAGAGGCTGAACTCGCTCCAGGGAAACCCGCGCGACATGACCAGTGGCCGTTCAATATCGTCGCCCTGAGAAAGGACGTGGGCATGGCACTGGTGAAGAAGGGGTCGCGGCGCATAACCGTCGACGGCACTACCTACCGATGGAGACTTCGCGGAAGGCCCACCTACGACCAGGGACTGGTCTCGTCGCCCCTTACCTAGGCAGTCGAGCACGCCGAGGCTCCCGGCAGCACGCTGGTGATCACTACTAACCAGACGCACCCAAGCAACTGGCTCGACGCACAGGCCAACCCCATCCTGCCCTCCGACGTTGCCGACAGCATTCGCACTGCTCGCGCCAACGGATGGGCACCCGAGAGCCCCGGTTCTCCGTTCCATCCTTGATCTTGCGTGGGTATCCCCGGCCTCAGCCGGGGAGGGAAACGCATCCATGGCGCGGAGGTGCGAAGCGCCGGAGTTCTCTTCGTTGTCAGTGACGTTTTCTCAGCGGTGATTATTTCCAGACGCAGTTGAGGACGAGGGCGGCTCGGGCGATGTCGCCGATCCGGCTGGGGCTGAGGGTGACGTGTTGCAGGGTTCGCCACCGTTGTTTGAGCTCGGCTGCGGCGCGTTCGCCGAGGGCGCGGACGCCTCTGATCAGGTTGTTGGTGGTGCGCGTGTCCGCGTGCAGGGTCTGCTCGGACCGGCCTTTCAGGCGCCGGACCGGGACGAGGATGCCGATCCCCGCGCCGATGTAGCCCTTGTCGGCGAGGGTGGGCAGGCCGTCGGCGGCTGCCTTGTACAGCGCGGGCAGTGCGTGGATGCGTGCGGCGGTGATGTCGGGGGTGGAGCCGGGCTCGACGTGGGAGACCCACAGTGGGGTGCCGTCCGGGGCGGACAGGAACTGCACGTTGCCGCTGAAGGTCTTGTGTCTCTGGCTGAACCACAGGTCGTTGCCGTTGTCGCGGACCCCGGCGAGGCGGTCGGACTCGATCAGCGTGCCGTCGAGTATCACGTGCGTCATGCCCTCGCGTCGGCAGCGGTCCAGGACCTGGTGCAGGTCCGGAGCCTGGTCGGCGAGGACGTCGATGCCTTCGTGGAGGTAGCGGTAGCCGGTGGCCTGGGAGACGCCGGCGTCTCGGGCCAGGCAGTGTACGCAGCCGCGCTCGCGGAACCAGCGCAGGACCAGCACGGCCTGGCGGAACGGGCCGAGCGCGCGGCTGCCGCGCCGGGTGCCGATGCGCCGTCGGTGTGCGGCCAGCAGACGGGACAGGTACTGAACGACGTGGCGCGGGACGTCGAGCGTGGCAGCATAAGTGACCAAGGTGAGGCCTCTGGCTCGGCAGACAATCTTGTGAGAGAGGCCTGTCCTACCAGGGGCTTCACGTCTGTCCGAGCACGGGCCCGCATATCCGATCCGCGCTGGATCGAGTGGTTCAAGCCTTCTCGGCGCGGATCGAATAGGTGAGGGGGATGCGCGGAGCGCCCTCAGGATGCCGGTAGATGTTGCCGTCGTGGCGCTCAAGCGACTGGCGTTGGAGGTAGAAGGTGTGGTCGTGCTCGTGGAGGAACCGGATCCGTAGCCCAGCTCCGGCGATCGCCGAGACAACGGTCGACAGACTGTGCCGCCACTCGACGGTCTCGTCGTGCTCGGTCCTGGCCGTCTCGTCGGCGTAGGTGCCCGGGCCTCCCGAGGCTTCGGGACCCTCTTCGAAGTAGTCGTGCGTGACCGTGCTTCCGGTCTCGTCGTCGAGGACGAAGCTGAAGGGATGGAACTCCGCAAGGTACAGGCACCCAGCGGGAGCGAGCAGTTCAGCGACCACCGACGCCCAGCGGCTGATGTCGGGAAGCCAGTTCAGCGCCCCGAAGCTGGCGTAGACAATGTCGAAGGTCTCCCCCTCGACCGCCGAGACCGCGTCGTAGACGTCCGCGGTCAGGAAGCGTGCGTCGATGCCGAGTTCGGCCGCGAGTTGTGATGCCGCTGTGATCGCGGGTGGAGAGAAGTCCAGCCCGGTGACCTGTGCTCCTCGTGCCGCCCACGACAGCGTGTCCCGGCCGAAGTGGCACTGCAGATGGATCAGGCGCTTGCCCCTGACATCTCCCACCTCGGCCGTCTCGAAGTCCTTCAGCGAATCGGGCCCGGCGCGGAACCCCTCCACGTCGTAGAAGGCCGCGCTCAGATGAATGGGCACCCGCTCGTCCCAGTACGCCTTGTTCAACTCCCGCCAGCGCCCTGCCAGGTCAGCCATGAATCCGGACGATACACGGAGGCGGACGGGCGCACTACGCTGCCGGACTCGCCAACCATTCGGTGGCCACCAGCAGCTCGAACGGCTCTCGAAATCCGACTTCGGATGCACGTGCGGGGACAGCTCCGCCAACCCACGGTTGATCCTTCGCGCCCGCTGCGCGGCACGTGCGGGCTCTCGGCGAGCGACTGCCGCCGAGCTCAAGCAGCGATGACCTGCCGGTGTGCCACTGACAATGCCCCACCTCGCCCGTCCCGCTCGGCTCCAGCCGCATCGGCGCGGCCTCGCCCGCACTGCACGTTCTCAACGGAATCTGAAAGTGATCATCGCTGAGAAAACCTAAGTGGCCTCCGCTAGGTTGATCACACATGGGCCGAAGGGGGGTGGGTCGGGTGATGCGTGCGTACAAGTTCCTCCTGCGGCCCACCGTTGGCCAGCAGATCGCTCTCGGCGAGATGCTGCGCGATCACTGCTCCCTCTACAACGGGGCGTTGCAGGAGCGCCGGGATGCCTACCGGCATGTCTCCAGGACGACGGTCCGGTACGGGCAGCAGTCCGCGCAGCTCAAGGACATCCGGGCGTTCGACCCGCAGCGGCAGGGCCGGTGGTCGTTCTCGTCCCAGCAGGCGACGCTTCGCCGGCTGGACAAGGCGTTCGCCGCGTTCTTCCGCCGGATCAAGGCCGGAGAGAAGCCTGGCCATCCCCGGTTTCGTGGGGTGGGCCGGTTCGACACGGTGGAGTTCCCCAAGGACGGCGACGGCTGCCGGTGGGACTCCACCCCCAACGGCCCCGTCACCCGCGTCCGCTTCCAGGGCGTCGGGCACGTCCGGGTGCACCAGCATCGTGCCGTGGTCGGCAAGGTCAAGACCGTCTCGGCCAAGCGTGAGGGCAAGCGGTGGTACGTGGTGCTGACCGCCGAGCAGGCCGAGCCCGAGCCGCTGCCCCCGACCGGCAGCGTGGTCGGCATCGACATGGGCATAGCCTCGTTCCTCACCACATCCAACGGTGAGCACGTCGCCAACCCGCGCCACGCCCGTAAGGCAGCCGCGAAACTCGAAGCCGCACAACAAGCCCTCTCCCGGTGCAAGCGCGGTTCGAAGCGCCGCCGCAAGGCCGTGCAGAAGGTTGCCACCCTGCACCGCAAGGTCCGCCGCCAGCGCCTGGACCACGCGCACAAGACCGCTCTTGACCTCGTACGCGAACACGACTTCATCGCGCACGAAGACCTCAAGATCCGCAACATGAGCGCCACCCCCGCACCCAAGCCCGACCCCGACCAGCCAGGCACGTTCCTGCCCAACGGGGCCGCCGCCAAAGCAGGGTTGAACCGTTCGATCGCTGATGCCGGATGGGGGGTGTTCCTCGCGATCCTGAACGCCAAGGCTGAGAGTGCCGGACGTGAAGTGATGGCCGTGGAACCCCGCAACACCTCCCGGCGGTGCCCCGAATGCGGGCACACCGCCAAGGAGAACCGGCCCACTCAGGAGAAGTTCCACTGCCTCTCGTGCGGCCACCAGGCGCACGCTGACACGGTGGGCGCCCTGAACGTTCTACGGGCCGGGCTGGTCCGTCGCGACGCCTACCAGGCTTAGCGAGAAGCCCCCGGCTTTAGCTGGGGGAGGAGTCACCTCGACCAGTCAGAGGGCTTCGTCTCCTCTCACTGAGCCGTTTCAGCGTTGCCTCTCCAGGGTGAGGACGGCTTTGGCGATGACGGTCATGCGGTTGGGGCTGATGCGGGATCTGCGGAAGATCTGCCAGGACTTCAGCCGTGCCATGGCGCGCTCGACCGGGGCCCTTTGCCTGGGCGAGTGCCCGGTTGACGGTGCGCTGGGTCGGGGTGAGCTCTCCGCGGGGTGGCCGTCTGAGGCCGGTGGTGACCCAGGGGTTGGCGTCGGTGTAGGCGCGGTCGGCGAAGACGGGGACGCCCTGGCGTTCGCAGATCCGGATGATGCGGTGGGTGCAGGCTGCGGTCAGGTCGTGGGTGCGGCCCGGCAGGGCGGGCGAGATCCACAGCAACTCGCCGGTCGGATCGGTGAGGACCTGGACGTTCACGCCGTGTCGGCGGTGCTTGGCCGAGTAGTCGGCGCGGCTGTCGCCGACGCGGTCGCACTCGGCGAGGGTTCCGTCGAGGAGGACGAAAGCGGGGTCGTTCTCGCGCAGGGTCTTGAGCAGGCCCGGGGCCCGGTCGGCGAGCAGGCTGGTGACGGCGGTGACGGCGGTGACGTAGGCGTGCGCGGTGCCGACGGATATGCCGAAGCCGGCCGCGATGCGGGGGAGGGTGTCATGGCGGCGCAGGTACACCAGAGCAACGAGCGCGCGCTGGTGCGGCGGGAGTTTGCACCGCCGGTCACCCTCACGGGTGACAACGAGCATCGTGACCCACTCCACCAGCCCGTGCGGGAGGTCGAGTGCGGCAGGATACGGGACCAACAGAGCTCCTGCGCCGGTGGGTTGAGACGTCGAACACCTCCCTCAACGGCACGGGAGCCCTGTCTGTTGCGGACCCCGCCCTCACGCCGCTTTCGTCACCCGATCGGTGGCCACGCTGAAAAGGCTCAGTCACGGAATGCGCAACGGCCCGCCGACTCAGTCGGCAGCCCGTCGAGAAAGATCGAGGTTAGTCAGACGCATCGTCTCTTTGATCTATTCGTTTCTCAATGGAACGCACCCCGCCATCGGCTTGAATTCTCGCGAGAATCTTCCCGAGTTCAGCCAAGGACTCTTCGGCGAGCAACGAAGGATTCGTCTCGAGTATCAATCTGATACTGTCCCCGATTTGCTGAGGCGTGAACTTTTCAACTGTGCTCAACTCCAAAGAGTCATTGTCGTTCTCGATCCGAGCATTACGCAGAATTCTCATCTGCTCATCGCTGAATAGCCTAGCCACCAGGGCTGCGGCAAAGCGGGCCGATGCTTCTTCGTTGCTCATGCTTACTCGATCTTCTTCGAGTTCAGCAATCGCTTCTTGCGAGGGCTCTGAAGGTACAGATTCAATCAAGGTGGCCGACTCGGTAGGTGCGTCTGGGCTGTCGTCCTTGCGAGTCCGGGCAAGTCTGTTACGCGTCGACTTCATGAACGGGAGGGCCTGATCGTTCCACCATCTCTTGAGGTGTGGTGCAGCCCTCTCCGCAGCTTTGATGAGAATAACCAGGGCCTCGAGTATCTCCTCGGGTTCCAAGCGCTCCCGTGCTCGGGAATCCGACTCACACTCACACTCGTTCGTATCGAAAAAGAGCGACGGTGATTCCGTTGGTGAATCTTCCTCGTTCTCGTCGTCAGGAATGAACCTGCCATGGCCGACGAGGCGCCCTTGGCTATCGTACAGATTATGGTGGAGGCCACCATCTTTTGACTGACCAGGAGTCAGTCCATCAGAATACTCAAAACGGCCACTAACGCTAGCCATTTGCCACTCTCCCCCTAAAGGCATGCACGGCAGATGCGCCCCCGACCACAGTTGGCCTTCCGACTCGTCCAGGGCATGCAACACGCTGCCATCCGGCGAACGCGGCGAGCTCCTCCAGAGCCGTGCTCCAACTGTACTTGCGACCGCTGACGCTTCCACGTGGCTTGTGTGCGTACGTCTCCCATGAGCGGCCACGGGGGAGGCGATGCTCACGTTCAAGGATCCGGCCGCCGGTAACGCTGAGGCGCGGCACGCGCTTCGCACGCTCGCCCACGCGACGCAAATAACACCGTGGAATCGCGGTGCGGAGGTAGGGCCATTTACAAGCCGGCACGTCGGGGCCACAGCAGGCTGTCACGGCTCACGGATGTTGACCCGTTGTCACGGAGCGTTTTCAGCAGGCCACTGATCGGGTGACGGAGGCGCGATGAGGCAGAGGCCAGCAACACACAAGGCCCCCAGTGCCGTTGAGGGAGGGGTTCGAAGTCTCAACCCACCGACGCAGGCGCCCTGTTGGTTCCCTATCCTGCCGCACTCGACCTCTCGCACGCCGTGGTCGAGTGGGTAACGATGCTCATCGTCACCCGTGAGGATGACAGGCGGTGCAAGCGTCCGCCGCACCAACGCGCGCTGGTCGCTCTCGCCAATTTCGTATCCCGTGGACTGTCAGAGGTGTCTGGGAAGCTGCCGTTCAACGGGTAACCGCAAGTGAGGAGCAGGTCGGGGTGGGGTTCGTGGGTGAGGTCTGGAGTCTGGTCCGCCAGGACGAGGTGGTGGGCGAGATCGTGATCGAGGAGGCCGACTTCCCGTGGCTGCACGGCCGATTCGAGCCAGGTACGGCATATTCCGTGGTTGAGCCGCTCTTCAGTCGGTCGCTCGCACTGGCCGAGGCGGAGGAGTGGGAGGCGTTCGACGACGCGTACGAGGAGATCACAAGGGCCGTGTCGCTGGTCTCGCCTTCGGGGCCGGTGGCCGAGTTCCTGTTGCACATCCAGGACGACAGAGCCTGGTTTCGGTGGAGCGACGAGCCGTTCGACGGGGGGGCAGGATGATCGCGGTGGCAGGTAGGTCGAGTCCGTCCGAGGGCGGTGGAAGCGGCTCCGATCTTCCGGTGATGTCCTGGGAGCGGTTCTGGCAGCTGATCGAGGTTCTTGGCGGCGAGGCCCGCGGTGAGACGTGCCAGGACTTGGACGAGGCATGCGCCCGCCTGACCGAGGTCCTCGCGCGGGAGCCGGTGGGCCAGATCATCGGCTTTGGTGAGCGTCTTGCGGAGGCCCTCTACCGGCTGGACCAGGAGGTCTTCGGCACTCTGCCCGTCTTTGGGATGGAGCTGTCGGACGGCTCGCCGTTTCCCCAGTCGGACGACAGCTTTCTGTACTCGCGCGCTGCTGTGGTGGCCGCTGGCCGTCGGGCATACGAGAGCGTCTTCGGCCATCCGGAACGCTTCGTGCCGTTCACGGCGCGACAGTGCGAGCTGCTGCTCTACGTGCACGAGGAGGCATTCGAGCAGGTGACCGGGACACAGTGGGATCGCCTCACTCGCTACAGCTACGAGTCGTGCTCGAACGAAGACGGCTGGCCCGAGCTCCGCAGCTGAAGCACCCCATGTTTCTCGGCGTTGCACATCAAGTGGCAACTGGATGAGCGTGAGTTGTCCTTTGCGGTCTTTGGCGAACACCTCGTGTGGTTATACCCCCAGGGGTGCCGGGTGAGGCTTCATTTCGTCTGCCATTGGTGGCGCGAACCGATTGGCCGCGCCGCACAAGGGGCAGATGATCCCGGCCGCTCACCGGGCGCCGGTCTCGGCGTACTTGGCGTCGGGGTGGATGGCTGGGGTCGGGGCGATAGGGCAGTAATGAACCGTTCGGGTCAGGTCGGGCGCAGGCATCGGGATCTCTCCTTGTGGTGCGAGCGGCGCGTGGGCCACGGCCGCGGCGGCGAACCTGCGGTGCCGCGAAGCGGGTGGCCCGTGTTCAGGCGGATGTTTGCCGGGGTGCCCGGGTCGGGGGCCGTGTCAGGCGTGCCAGGGCGGTGGCGTGGGCGGTGACGGGTAGTCCGGTGAGAGCGTCGCGGGCCTTCTGGGCGTGGTGGTCGGCCAGCGCGTGCGCGGCGTCCAGGGCGCCGGTCTGCTTCAGGAGGGCTCGCGTGCGGCGCAGGGCCGTCTGCGGGTCGGCTTCGTCGAGCACCGCGCGGCGCAGGACCGCGCGGTCCGCGGCGGCGGTGCGTTGGTGGGCGATCAGGACGGGCAGGGTTGGGCAGTGGTTGCGCAGGTCGCTGTCGGCGGGCTTGCCCATCGCGTCTGCGGTGGCCGTGTCGTAGGGCAGGAGGTCGTCGCGGATCTGGAAGCAGATGCCAAGGTGGTCGCCGAACGCACCCAGCTGGTCCGTGGCGGTTGTGTCGCCGCCGCCGAGGATGGCGCCGACGCGGCAGGCGGCCTCCAGCAGGGCGGCGGTCTTGCCCCGCGCCATCGCCAGGTAGTCCTCGACACTGAGGTCCAGGTCGCCGCGCATGGCCAGTTCGGAGTAGGCACCCTGACAGACCGCGACCCCGGCGGCCGCCTGCACGCGCATGGCGTGTGTGACCCGCTCGACGGGCACTCCACGGTCGACGCAATCGGCGAGCGAGGCGAACCAGGAGAAATACAAGGCGTTCCCGGCGACGATGGCCTGCGCCGGGCCGAACGCGGCGTGCACAGCCGCGCGTCCGCGTCGACGGGCGTCGCGGTCGATGATGTCGTCGTGCATCAGGCTGCCGACGTGCGCGCCCTCTATGCCGGCAGCAGCGGGCAGCACGGCCGCCAGTTCACCACCGACCGACAGAGCCGAGTACACCACCAGGGAGGGCCGCAGCAGCTTGCCGGGCGGAAGCAGCGCGTAGCGGTGAACCGCGTCCAGGCCGGACGAGCCTTCGGGCCACCGGCGGGCGAACTCGGCTTCGAGGATGCCTTGGAGGCGTGGGTCGTTCGAGGGTCCGGGTGGTGGTTGGTCGCCGGTCTGTCCGGGGCGGTGGACGGCACGCTGGCGCCGGCATAGCCACCGACGCAGGAAGCCCGCGACTTTAGTCGTGGGTGGAGTCACGCTGCCTGCCTTCGCCTCGCTGATCTGTCCCTTCACGATGAGGGGCAGCCGCTGTCAGGGGAGGTCCGCATCACCGGTTCGGCCCACAGCGATCGCCCCAGGGGTGGAGGCATAGTGCCGCTGGTTGACGGCCCGCGCCGGGGCCGGACGGGGGAGGCCTGGGCACGGCACATCAGCGATGTCGAAGCTCGGTCGGTGCCTCTTCCTACGGGCGTGGAGGACCTGGGGGAGCGCGTGGAGCAGCAACTGATGGCCCTTGCCGAGGACTCACCTGTAGCCGCCTTGGAGGCGGTGGCGGCGTTGGAGCGCATCACCTGCCGCATCGGCCGCCAAGCCGCGTGCAATGCGCAGAGCGACGCGGAAGCCGATGAGTTGCCCTTGGAAACGGCGGCGCGGCGCCGTTCGGCGGAGACTTTTGCTTTTCGTGCCATGACTGGCTAACTCCGAGGTGTGCCGCTGGATGTGCTCCCTTCCTGCGACCGGAGTAGCCGTTCCACCCGGACCAGGGTCCCGATCGTGCAGACGGCGCTGACGAGCATGACGAACCAGCCGATGGCCCACCACATCAAAGTCCCGCCGCGGCGTCCCGATCCCCGCCGTGGGCTCGGCCTCACGGCCTTTGGCCGGCACCGGCAGCAACGGCCGGATGGCCACCCACTCCGCGTCCGTCATGTGCGACGGATACCGGCGCACCCGACCGGGATGGTCGGCCGCGTTGCCGTACACGTGCGCGAGGCAATCACACGACCGAGCGGCCGAGTTGAACTGGACGGGCGCGGGCGCGTACGACAACGACACCAGGGCCTCCCGGTAGTGCTCGGTTTGATTCGCATCCCCGAGCTACCGAGAGGCCCTGCTTTCATGCGCGCACAGCCGGAAGATCGCCCGACCAGAACTCTGGTCGACCCGCATGTTCCAAGATCGGTTGAGATGCGGCTTCTAAAGCCGCACGCCGACCACTTGGTGCACTGAGGACACTGCGCTTGCCCCTTCACCTACAGCGGCGGCGACGCGCTTGATCGATCCGTGGCGCACATCGCCTGCTGCGAAGACCCCGGGGATGCTGGTTTCGAACGGCAGCGGCCCACGCCCGAGGATTTGCCAGCGTTGGCCGAGATCTTCCGGCGGGATGTGCGCATCGGTGTGGATGAATCCGTTCTCGTCCACGGAGCAGTCGCCGTACAGCCAGCCGGAAGCGGGATCCGCTCCGATGAAGCAGAACAGTCCTCTGCACGGCTTCACGGCTTCTTCTCCGGTCACCGAATTGGTCAGCCGGACCGCCTCCAGCGACGAAGCGCCTTCAAGGGCAGTGATCTCGGTGGAGGTGCGGACTGAAATCATGGGGTCCGAAGCGATCCGATTGACGAGATAGGATGACATGCGAGCCCCGATATCCTCCCCGCGGACTACGAGATCAACGGTGCAGCCCCTGCTGGACAGGAAGAGCGCGGCCTGACCGGCGGAATTTGCCCCTCCGGCGACGACTACTTCTCTGCCCGCGCAGGAACGGACTTCCAGCTCCGTGCACGCGTAATATATTCCTGCATGCTCGAACTCGCTCCATCTCGCGATCGGAAGGGATCGGTAATGGGCGCCGGTTGCGATGATGACAGCTCGAGTGAAAATTTTCGTCCCGTCGAACAGGGAAACTCTCAACTGTTCGCCGCTTATGTCGAGGGCTGTCACCCTGCTGGGGAAGTACATGCGTGCGCCAAATTTGAGAGCCTGAATCGAGGCAAGCTTTGTCAGTTCTGCGCCGCTCACGCCGTGCGGGAATCCAAGGTAGTTTTCGATACGTGAACTCGCCGCAGCCTGGCCGCCGGGGCCGACGGCGTCCAGCATGACGGTGCTCAGGCCCTCGGAGGATCCGTACACCGTCGCTGCGAGGCCGGCCGGCCCGCCGCCGATGACCACCAGATCCACGTCTTCGTCCCTGGACTGCCTGTAGGACAGTCCGAGGCTTTGCGCCAGCTGCTCGGGGGTGGCCTTCCGGATCCAGGCTCCGGGCAGGAACACAGCGGGGAGGTCGTCGACGCTCAGGGAGGAGATGTCCGGGCGGGAAGCGGCGGCCGGCGTGTCCACATCCAGCCAGCGGTGCGGAAGTTCCATTCGCGCTACATAGGTCCGCAGTGACATCGACTCGGCCGAGAAGGCGCTTCCGATGATCTCTATGGTCTCTGCGGCCGCTCCCATGAGGATGTCGCGCCTCGCCTCGAAAGCGGCGAGGAGCAGATCCGATATTTGGGGGTCTGCCGCCATAAGAGAGCGGAACTTCTCGGGAGACAGTCGGTGGATGCGGCCGTTCTCCACGGCGCGCGCGGACAGATTGACGGACTGCCCGGTGAGTATTCCGAGTTCGCCCAGGAATCCGCCGGGGCCGAAAGTTGCGATCACTTCTTCCGGAGAACTCGACGATGCCTCCCGCACAATTTCTATGGCTCCGGACTCGATCACGACCAGGTCGTACGCCTCATCTCCGAGGCGGTAGATCATCTGACCTGCGGATATACCCTCGGTCACACCAAATTCGGAAATGCGATTCAATTGCCTGTCGTCGAGGATCGCATACGCCTTTCTTTCTCGATCTCCGTGGTCGGCGTGCGGGTTGGTCATTTCTGCTTCTTCCTCCGGTTGACCGTCGATATCCGCCGGAAGCGCCCTGCAGGCCTGCCCAAGGCAATGTCTGCGACTCTTGCCCCGACACCCGAAGTAGTCGCCCCGGGTTCCACCAACCTTCTGCGGTTTCGTGGCTCAGTACGTGGATTCATGAGGGGCGCCTTCGCCCAGGACGGCCTGAACGTCATCCTGGACAAGTCGAAGGGGGAGGACTCGGCGTCGATGGTGACCGGACTTCTGGGGCTCCTTGCCGACTCGCGGTGCAGGGCCACGTGGGACGCCGAGGTGGGTGGACACCCCGGCCGCGTACCCGGCCCCGCCCCGTCAGTGTCAGGTTCATTCCTTGACCGGACCGGTTGAGGGATCACCACGGCGTCTCCGAGGCGGTTTTCCGGGCACTGGGCATACCGGTGACGCCGACAACCTTGGGATTCCTGTTGTGCCCGGTACTTCGCAGGGTCAATGCGGAACTCGTTCCCGCGCGAGGTGATCGGGAACGCGATCAGGGTGTCTGCGAGCGTGCTGCCGGGAAATCGGATGGACGGCGCCATGGCGCTCTTACCTGTGGACGGCGCGAAGGCTGGGATGATGCAGACGAGTTCCTTGACTGCCTCGTTGCCAACCGCGGCCTCAGTGATCACCATGCTGCCGTAAGAATGGCCGACCAGCGCGGCCGCTCCCCCCGCAGCCGCGGTGACACCAGCCAGGTAGCAGGGGTCGGTCCGCAGACTGCAAAGCGGGTTCGCAAGTCCGATCGCCCCGTAGGAGGCGCCCACGAGCTGTCGACCACCCGGTACCAGCTCGCGGACTGCGCGAAGGCGCCGTGGGCGAGGAACGTGACGGGTTGGTGATCAGGCATCTCCCTGCTCTTCAACTCGTGGGCGGCAGTACCTGCTCCGCGTTTGTCGTTGACAGCGGCAAAGCGCATTTACCTTTGTCGAGCCTGGCCCAGGCGGGCTGCGGCAGACCGTTCGCCGCTGGGGGATCGCTCGTGTATCCACGCGGTTGCGTCGCACTCGAGCGTCTTTCGGGGATTGCCGTGCCGCCCCCGCCATGCGCACACGGGCGAACGCACACGGGGATCCGCTGTTTGAGCCAAGCCTCCCAGGCATCTGAGCCCCGCGCACGAGCAGATGCTGTTCCCCCGCACGCGTACCTGCTCGGGGGACGGCCCCGGCATCAGCCGCTGCCCAGAGAGCTATTCACCGCCGGGCCGTGGCTATACGGGAACAGGGCCTTCGAGCGGGGTGCACGGCAGGTGCGCACTCCCGGCGGTGCGCCGCCCCGGGCAGAGTTATTGACAAATAGGTACAGAATCCCCTAAACTCAACATTTGAATGCGAAGACCTCCGCAGACGCCGAGGGCGTCGTCAAGTGGCCGTGGGTCACTTGACGAGCGGAGCCGCACGGTGCTCCTACGGTTCTCAGCAGACCGAACGCACCGCCGGGTCGGTTGCTCACGCCGATGCCGGGCAGCCCGCGCAATCGACCAGGCCATCCGCCACGGTCATGAGGTGCTCATGGGCAACAGTCGGGGCCCCAAGACCCTCGAAGCCCTCGCCTGCTCACCCCGTTCTTGATCCGCACTCACTACTCGGAGACGAGTTCCATGCTCGCCATTCACCTCACGCAGTTCGGGGAGCCGGCGCAGAGCCTGAAGGTCGTGGACGTTCCCGAGCCGCCGGCTCCTGCCGCCGGGCATGCACTGATTCAGGTCGAGTACGCCCCGCTCGACCACCACGACCTGCTCCTGGCGCAGGGCACCTATCCGCTCCGGCCAGAACTGCCCAGCGTCATCGGCAACGAGGGAGCCGGCACGGTCCTGGCCGTCGGACCGGACGTCACCCACATCCGCCCCGGCGACAGGGTCCTGCTTCCCTTCGGCACCTTCGCCTGGTCCGAACAGGTCCTGGCGGAGGCCGCGAAGCTGACCGCCGTGAACAAATCCATCGGCCTCGACCAGGCGGCGATGCTCAGCATCAACCCCACCACCGCAGGTCTGCTGGTGGAGTCGCGTGACCTTCCGGCCGGCTCTTGGGTGGTGCAGAACGCGGCGAACAGCGGGGTCGGCCGGTCCGTCATCGCCTTCGCCAAGGAGCGCGGGCTTCGCACGATCAACATCGTCCGCCGCGAGGAACTCGTCACCGAACTCGAGGACCTTGGCGCCGACATCGTGCTGCTCGACTCCCCGGACGTGGCCACGCGCGTGCGTGCGACCATCGGCAACGATCCCGTGCTGCTGGCGCTGGACGGCGTCAGCGGAAAGGCCACCTCGCTCCTGCTGGACGTGCTGACCGAAGGCGCCCTGCTGGTGATCTACGGCTACATGAGCGGCGAGCCCTTCACGCCCGACCAGCACGTGCTGAAAGCCAAGAACATCACCACAAGGGAGTTCTGGATGTACCAGGACGAATGCCTTCCCCGTCATCCGGACCTCAGCGCGGAGTCCGCGCGGCTGGTCGCCGAGGGAAAGCTCGTGTTGCCCTCCGCCCCTGTCTACAGGGCCAAGGACTTCTTTAAGGCCCTCGCGTACTTGCGGAGGAACGGCAAGGTCCTCCTGGACTTCAACCCTTGCCGCGTGTAGGCGTCGTCGCAGCCCAGTGCCGATACGGCACGAGCGACTGGAACCTGGGCGACGAGCTCGGCCCCCGATCTCCGCAGCAGCCTCATTCGCTGCACCCGCCGAGCGGCCGTTGCCTGAGGCACCAGGCTTCAGGACGCGCACAAAGCTGGCGCGCCTCGCCGGTTGCAGCTCCCCCGGTTCGATCCATTTACCAATACCGGGCAGCTCGCACGGTCTTGGCACACGATCGAGGAAGAACACCATGGACACACACCGCACCATTGGCGTACTCGGCGCAGGAGAGGTGGGACAAGCGGTCGCCGACAAGGCCATCCGCTACGGCCATGAGGTGGTCATCGGCAACAGGCGGGGCCCGGAGACCCTCGAAGCCCTCGTGGACAGGCTGGGGCCGAAGGCCCGCGCGGCAACGGCCGAGGAGGCGGCGAGGCCGGAGCTGGTGTTTCTCTCGGTGCCGTTCTTCGCCGTGCCGGAACTGACGGACCTCACCAGCTGGTCCGGGAAGATCGTCGTCGATACGACGAATCAGTTTGCTGCGGCCAACCCCTGGCGGGGCCGGTACGACGTCGGTGACCTCACGGGCAGCGAATGGGTCGCCCAGCACCTTCCGGGCGCCCGGATCGTGAAGGCTCTCAACACCTTGTTCGCCCCGTTCATCGCCGCAGACCCCCGGCATGCCGAAGGCCGGCAAGTGGCCTTCTACGCAGGCGACGACGCCGACGCGAAGACAGCGGTGGCCGGCTTGCTGGACCAGTTCGGATTCGCCGCCCTGGACCTTGGCGGTCTGCGCGAGGGCGGCCGACTGATGCAACTGGACGGCGCACTCAGCGCGAAGCACCTGCTGCTGCAGGACGTCGGCTGACGCCCGCCAAGCCCCACACCAGCACACAGGAGGAGCCGTCATGAACCGTCGAGTCGTCTACACCCGCGGCGGATCGCCCGCGGACGTCCTGACCGTCATCGAAGAGCCGGAGCCGACGCCTCAGCACGGCCAGGTCCTCATCCGCACCACGGCTTTCCCGGTGCACCGTGGTGATCTCCTGGCCATCGAAGCCTATCCCGGGACGGCTGCAGAGCCGGTTCCGGGCGGCGTGGAGGCCACCGGCGTGGTGGAGGCGATCGGCCCGGGAGCGCGCGTGGCGTCGGGTGTCGAGGTCGGCGGCCGCGTATCGGTCTTCCTCCACCCAGGGGCGTGGTCCCAGTGGATCGTGGCGGACGCCGAGGTGGTCGTCACCGTCCCGGACGGGCTGTCGGACGAGGTCGCCGCGCACATGATGGTGAACCCGCTCACCGCGGTGATGCTGCGCCGTGAGGCACAGGAGCACCTGGCCTTCGGATACGACGGTCTTCTGGTGCAGACCGCCGCGGGCTCGTCGGTCGGGCGGCTGGTGACGGCCGTGTGCCAGTTCCACAACCTGCCGCTCGTCAACGTCGTCCGCAGCGACCGCGGTGCCGCCGAGCTGCGCAAGCGGTTCCCGGACGTGCCGGTCGTGTCGACAGAGCATCCTGGCTGGGCCGACGAGGTCCGCAAGGCAGCTGACGGCCGTCCGGTAAGTGTGGCCTTCGACCCCATCGGCGGGAAGCTCGCGGCGGACCTTCTGGACCTGTTGACACCGGGCGGGAAGCTGGTTGTTTACGGGCAGCTCGCCGAGGAACCGATCTCGGTGCACGCGTCGACGCTGCTGCACAAGTCGCTGACGCTGCGGGGCGCGACCCTCGGCCGGTGGCTGTTGGAGGCCTCCGCCGAGAGGCGGGCATCCGACGTCGCCGCGGCGAAGCAGATTGCACTGGCGCTCAAGGACCAGTTCGACGTGGCCGCTACGTACGGCCTTGGCGAGCTGGCCAACGCCGTGGAGCACGCGGTACGGCCCGGTAAGGTCGGCACCGTCCTCATCCGCCCCTGGTAGCCGCCGCCAGGCCCCAGCCGCCCTCGGCAGCCTCTGTCCTGCCCCGCTGAGCGGCGGGATCTTCGATCCAGAACCAGTCACACCAGGCCAACGCCGAATCTCCGCCTCAGGACACCAGCAGGTCGCCATGTCACCGAAGGCGATCTCGGCTGTTGTACGCGACGTACAGTTGCCCCATGGCTCGGCCTCGGCAGTTTGACGAAGAAGAGGTTGTGCGGACTGCCCGCGACCAGTTCTGGTCTGTGGGCTACAAGAGCACCTCCATGGATGACCTGAGCGCCGTGACGGGCCTGGGTCGAGGAAGTTTGTATGGAGCCTTCGGGGACAAGCATGCGCTGTTCCTGCGGGCTCTCGACAGCTACAACAGTGACGCGCTGGGAGCCTGGCGCACAACTCTGGGCGGCCCAGGACCGGCCCTGCCGAAGCTGGAGCGGCATGTACGCAACGTCACTGAAGGCATCAACTCGGATGTGGAGCGGCGCGGCTGCATGATGGCCAAGATTGCAGCAGAACTGTCGTCCGTGGACGAGGCCGTTGCCGAGCGGATCGCCGCGGTCGTCCGCGAACTGCACGGCGCGCTGCGGCGCTGCATCGCGCAGGCCCAGGCCGAAGGCTCGTTGGATGCAGATGCAGACGCGGACGGCCTCGCCAGCCTCCTACTTGCCGTGCTCCGGGGGGTTGAGGCCCTGGGCAAGGCGGGAGCCACTCCGGAGGTCGTCAATGGGGCTGCGGAGCAGGCCTTGGCGCTCCTTCCCCGCGTTTCGACGGAGGAACGTGCGCCGGGTTCCACGTCCTCGACTGGAGCCTGATCGTCCTTCGGCGTCACCAGATGGCCGTCGCCGGCGTGTAGTCGGCCGGGACGTCAAGCCGCTGGGGCCGACCCAGGGTCGGCCCCAGCCCGCCACGGCTGCGAATGGAGCCGAATACCGCCTCACCCCGCGCCCGGTCCCGGCGGGCGACCAGCAGCGCGCCTCGTTCGGCCAGCTTCGCTGCGGGGCTGCGCCGGTACTGCTGGTCGCTCCGGCACCAATGAGACGCTCCCGGTCGGGAGGATCACCCTGGCGGGAAACCTGTTCGACCCGCACTTCCAGTGATCGGTTGAGATACGGCATGTCAGGGCGGCGATAGGGGGCGAGGTGGCGGGTGATCTCCTCGCTCAGCCGGGCCTCGGTCGCGGTGACCGCATCGATGCGGTCAAGCATCGTCCGGGCCAGGAAAGCGTGATGATCGGTGAACTGGCCGGTCAGTGCGTGAGCCAGGGGCTGCCGTTTGGCCCGCATGCTGGCCCGGGCCATCTCCGCCAGAACCTCGGGATCGCGTTCCTCGGCGATCAGAGCTTCGAGCATCGCGCGGTCAGACTTGCCCAGCAGGTCCGAGACAACGGCGGAAAACACGCTTGCCCGTCGGCGGGCAAGGGCGATGACGGTCGAGCTAATTGACCACCGTCCCCGGCGTCAGCACTCGCTCGGCCGAGATGATCCTGGCCGAGATCGGCGCGGACATGGCCCGCTTCCCCTCGGCCGCCCATCTCGCCTCGTGGGCCGGGATGCGTCCGGGCAACCACGAGTCCGCCGGCAAGCACACCTCAGGCAAGTCCCGACCCGGTGATCCGTGGCTGAAGAACGCGCTCGGCCTCGCGGCCACCGCCGCGGCCTCGAGCAAGGACACCTAGCTGGCGTCCCGCTACAAACGGATCGCATTCGTGGCAAGAAGCGAGCCATGGTCGCCGTCGGGCACACGATCTTGACCTCGATCAGGCACATGCTCACCAACGACGCCGAGTACCACGATCTCGGAGCGGACTACTTCCTCCAGCGAAACGGCCGCACGCGCCAAACCCGCCGACTGGTCAGCCAGCTCAACATGCTCGGGTATCAAGTGTCCCTGCAGTCAGTGGAACCGGCCTGAGCTGCGGAAGTGCTGGATTTCCGAATCAGACTCCCGCCCACAACCGCTACACCGACCTGTCACGCCTGCCGGGCAGCGCGATGTCGAAACGGCTGCTTTGTGAGGCACGGATTGCTCATAGCCGTACGACAACTAGGGCGGTGTCGTCGTCGGGGCCGTCGCCTATGGGATGTACGTCAGTGAGCAGGGCGCTGGCGAGGTCCTCGGGATCGAGGTCGCAGTGGCGGGTGAGGCTGTCGGTGAGGCGCTCCAGTCCGGTGTCGATGTCTTCGCCGCGGCGTTCGATCAGCCCGTCGGTGTACAGCACGAGGGTCGCTCCCGGCTCGTAGGAATGCGAGGCCTGGTTTCTGACCATGTCGATGTCCCAAGTGCCGAGGGGCGGGTCCACGACCTCGTCCAGGACTTCGGCATTGCAGCCGTCGGGGTGGAGCAGCAGGGGTGGCAGGTGTCCCGCGCGGCTGTAGGTGATGGTGTGGGCGGTCCGGTCGACGACCGTTTGGAGGGCGGTCGCGGCGACGGCGCCCTCGATCGTGAGGGCTTGCAGGGCGAGTGTCTTGAGGGCGGTGGCCGGCTCACCTGTTGCGCGGACGGCGGCGCTGAGGGCGCTGCGGAGCTGGCCCATGACTCCGGCGGCCTCCAGGCCGTGGCCGACCACGTCTCCGACAGCAACGGCGAGGCGGTCCTGGCCGAGGTCGAGGACGTCGTACCAGTCGCCACAGACGTTGAGTGAACTGGTGGCTGGGCGGTAGCGCACCGCCACCTCACTGAATCCCGCCGGGACGGTCGGCAGCATGGCGCGCTGCAGGCTGACGGCGATCTCGCGTTCGCGTGAATGGGCGAGGCGCAGCCGTTCATTGAGTTCCTGCAGAACCTGGGACCGCGCGAGCAGCCCGGCTGTCATGGTCTCCTCATCACTGAGCGCGTCACCAGCTTTCTGCAAGGCGGCGCGGATGCGGACCAGCTCGGTGACCTCTTCCACCCGGAAAATGATCAGTGCCACCTGCCCGTCCGGGCCGAGGACCGGCGCGTTGACCGGACTCCAGTACCGCCTCTCCAACACCCCCGGCCGCCCGGGCGCCTCCAAGTCGTACCGCCGCAGCGGCATGGTGTCCTGCTGCCCCGTGGCCAGCACTCGATGCACCGACGCGCGCAGCTGGCTGCCCGGTGCCTCCGGATCCGCGGGGTCCACCGGGAAGACCTCAAAAACAGAGCGGCCCACCAGCTCCCTACGCCCCCGACCGGACCGGTCCAGGAACGCGCCATTGGCGTCCACCATGACCAGGTCAGGGGTGAGAAGCAGCGCAGGCCCCGGGAACGCGCGGAAGACCGCCTCGTAGTCGACCGAGGACGGCGGGGCCTCGCCGGAGGTGTCGGGATCGCTCACCCTCAGACCTCTACCCCGGACCGGCTGACACTCCAGGTGCGACACTCCCAAGGCAGCAGCGAAACGATTGATTGCCGCGGCGCGGGTGAACGGATCCTGAGTAGATGCTGCTCCCCACGGGCGTTCGGGGCAGTCGGCGAGGGCATCCGTCAGCAGGTGAGGGCACGGCCGCCGCAGTGCGGGCATCTCTCGGTGGTGGAGGTCAGGGGGAGGCCGTAGACCCAGCGCAGGCATGAGTCCGCCTGCAGCGGGCCGCGGTCGGATGGCCGGTGGTGGAGGCGGGCAGCTGGTCCCAGCGGCGTTCGGCGTACCCTGGCACGCCGGGTTGCAGGACGTCCGGTCAGGGGGGTGTGGAGCTGCAGCCAGTACCGGGGCGGCCTCTCTGCCGACGGCGATGCCCGGGACGTTGAACCGCTCGGCGAAGTCGGCGAGCCACTCGCGGGGCGAGGCGTGCGGGTCGGCGGCGCGCCGCATCTCCCACTGGTGCATCGCTTCGGCCAGGCGCACCGCTTCGGGGTAGACGACGGCCGGGGCCACCTGTCGGCGCCGGAGGCTGGGCCCGAACCCAGCGCGTCTTCCCGCTGCCGCCACAGGTCGCGGGCGAATTGCTTCGAGGCCCACCACCACAGCGTCACCTGGTGGGCGTCGGCGGCCGGGGCGCCCCCGGCCGGCCCCAGCCGGTGGTCGAAGGCCCGGTGCCACTGCAACGCTCGTGCGCTCGGGCAGGGGCGTGGTGTCGATGAGGTAGCCGCTGTCGTCCCCGCACTGCCAGCGTCGCCCGCACGAGCACGGGCGCCACCGGTGCCCGGCCGCGACCAGCCACGCACCGTCCTCCAGGCACAGCGGGCACGCCTTCAGCGGCCCGCCGCCGAACCCGTCCGGCCACGCGGTGACGCGCACCGCCGCGCCGAAGCCTTCAGCAACCGTTCGCCGTGGAGGCCGGGCAGAGCGCGTCGGAGCTGTTCCGCCTCCCGATCGACCAGGGCGGCGAGGTGGGTCACCGCGTCGGCACTGAGGAGGACCTCCTGGATGTTGGGACGGAGGTCTGCCAGGGAACGGCCGGGCAAGCGGCCATGGTGAAGCGCCTTGAGCAGCTGGGGGAGTTCAAGACCGTTGGCACTCGCCGTACGGGTGAGGGACGAGCCGGTGGTCTCCCCGTGGATGAGCGGGACGCGGATCGGCAGGTCGCCAGGACGGTATTGGGTAGCACTTAGCGATCACAGGGCCCGATCTCGAAGAGAACTAGCAACGCCGTGGCAGCGCGGGGCCGTGGGACCGCTGCCGATGGCGCGCGGGGAGATGCCCCACGCACCAAGTGACCGCTCGGGCTGACCTCTCGGGCTTGACCGCCCCGGGTGACGGACCGGTGACGCTTCGTCCCTCATGAGGTGGGTTCCTGAATCCGGGTGCAGCATGGAAGTACTGGCGATCAGGAGGTGCGTGATCATGCCCGAGTTCATGGACGTTCACCACGGGATGAAGGGGATCACGGACGAGCAACTGCGGGAAGCGCACCGCGCGGACCTGGCCATCGAGGCCGAGGAGCGGGTGCACTTCAAGCAGGCCTGGGCAGACCCTCAGTCCGGCGAGGTCTACTGCCTGTCGGAGGCGCCTTCGGCGGAGGCGGTGAAGCGCATTCACGAGCGCGCCGGCCACCCGGCGGACGAGATCCACCCGGTGCCACTCACGGCCTGACACCGTGCCCGGCGCAGAGATGCGCGCACAGTTCCGCATACGCCGAAGGGTGTAGCTCCTACTCAGGGAGGCGTTGAGCAGGAGATTCGCCCATCGACAAGCGGTCTGAGGTGGCCGAAGATCTGCTTGTGACTGACGACGACCTCGTCCTGGCTGTCCGTGCGTATGTTGCCGACCGGGAACTGCCCGACCCTGCGTCCGCGGATGATGTCCGGGCGGTGGAGCAGATGGTGGGGCACCCGATGCCCCGGCTCCTGCGAAGGTCCTACCTCGAAGTCGCCGACGGCGGCTTCGGGCCCTGGGAGGTGGTGTCCCTGACGGACACCGGCGACTGGTTCAGCGACTGTGCCGATCTCACGGAGGCATACCGTGACTTCGCTGATCCCGAGCGTCCTCTCCCGCCGGGGATCGTTCCGCTCATGGACCGGGGCTGCGCCATGTGGGCTCTGATCGATTTCAAGACGGCCGACGGGCAGATGTGGGACTGGGACCCCAACCTCTGCTGCACCGAACATGCCCTGGCCCCTCTCGGGCAGTCGCTGGCCGAGTGGATCACCGACTGGCTGCGCGGCATCATGCCCGACGGGCCTTATCCGCAGCGTGAGTTGTCCGGCAGGGACTGCGCCGCACGCTGATCAGGCTGCGAGCTGGCATCCGTCCTGGTGAGAGTCCTCGTGAACTTGATGTTCGTGAGCGAGATGGAAGCGCCAGTACGCGTCGAGGTCGCCGCTGCTGATCAACGCGCGGAGTGTGAGGAGGGCTTCGGCTCCGCCGAGGCCCCAGCGGGCGCCGGTGATGTCGAGCCGGGTGGCGATCAGGTGTCGGCAGGCCCCTTGGATCACTCCCGTCGCGATCGGCCAGCCGGCGGCGAGCGCACGGTCGTACTGGAGGAAGGGCTCCTTGCTGGTCAGGTAGCGGACACAGACATCGGCGCCGTGACGCCGGGCAGGCGTCAACCGCGCGATGCGGGCCTGCCGGTCGATCGCCTTGGCGGTCAGGCGGGAACCTCCGGTGAGCACGGTCAGGGCCTGGATCGCGACCCAGTCCTCGGCGGCGGGATCGCCGGGATCGTGGAACGACCACGCGGCCTGCCAGAGGTATTCGAGGACGTGGACGAAGTCGACGACGATGTGGACGGTGATGCCCCGCAGGGCGGCCTCGGTCTGAATGAGGTCGAGCTGGTGCCGGGCGCCGTCGACAAGGACGATCCAGGGACGTAGGTGTGCCGGGTCGCGGGCCTCAGCCTGGTCAAATGCTTCCTTGATTACGGTGGCGGCGTCGTGGATGACCGATCCGTGCAGCCATTTCCCAGCGGCCTTCGGGCCGGGCCGGGGTGTGCGCTGGCCGTGGCGTCCGCCGGGCGGAGCGATCACGTCGTGTGGGCGCCGGGGTGCAGGAAGAGCTCGAAGTTCGCGCCAGCCTGGAGTTCGGCCAGGGCGGCACGTGCAGAGTCGCTGTCCTCCCGGTCGAGTGCGGATGCCAGGTCATCGCGGTTCATGCGGTCAGTCTGCCCGTGCTGGCCACGCTCTGCGATGTCCTCGACTGCACGCCCACCGACCTGATCGCCACCTCGGCCCAGAACCTCCCGGCACGCCGCGCCGCCGGCGAGGTCGGGCGTCGCGAGGGAACGTGGACGTGCGCGAGGCCCTGCGCACCAGCGGAGTGGGGCGGGGCGGGCTGCGTGCCGCCGTGTACACCGCCCCCGGTGCCACCGCGGGGTTCGAATCCCCTGCAGGAAGCCTCGCGCTTCCTGTTCCTCCGGCCGGGCCCGGTCCGTAATTCCCCGTCGGGGCCTGACGGATGGCGTACAGTGGGCTCACCGACGCGGGGTGGAGCAGCTCGGTAGCTCGCTGGGCTCATAACCCAGAGGTCGCATGGTTCAAATCCTGCCCCCGCTACCAACTCCGGCCCCCTTGACGCACCGTCGAGGGGGCCGGAAGCATGTGGCGCCCGGACTTACGAGCCGGACATGGCCGCCGCGACCTGGGACGGCGCGATGTTCATCTGCTCGCCGTCGTACTGCACCGTCTCGCCAGGCAGGATGAACAGACCCGGCTCACCGTCCTGCCACGCCGCGCCGATCCGGCGCACCTGGACCGTCGGCCCCCGCGCGCCGGCATGGGGTCTATCTCCCACCCGTGCCGGCCAGCCACGCCTCCAGGGCCGCGGGGTCCTCGCTGCTCGTACCGCGCGGCCACTCGTACGTACTCGTCATGCCGTCCCCCTGTCCGTGGTCGGATCACCCCGGGCGATCCTGCCACCGGGTACCGACAACCTGGCCGACGATGCCAACCTCCCGGATGGGGCTGCATCCTGTGTGACTCCGATTCGTAGGTTGCGAGCCCACGGCGGTGGGATGGGGCGGTTCCGGCTCGTTCTTTGCGAGCCGTTCCGGCTTCCAGTTTGCGAGAGGAGGCGTCAATTGTGACGTCGAGCGCTAGTTGGCCACGTGATCAGGCGGGCGGAGGCCTCTGGCAGCATGGACTGATGAACATCGCGAACGACTCGGAAGACCCGCTCCAGATGCTGATCGGCTTGGAGGTCAGCGCCGTGTCCTTCGTGCGTGACTACGTCGAGCTGCACTTCGACGGGCCGGTATTGCGGTCCTTGAGCGACCCCTCGGGGGTGTATGGGGGCCGCGAGTGGCAGTTTCCTGCGCCGGGGTCGCTGGAGCTCATGCGCTGCTACATCGGCAAGACCGTCGACGGCTATGAACTGGATCCGGATCGGGTCCTCGCCCTGGACTTCGGAGAGCATCGCTTCGTCATCCCACTGGACTCCGATACAAGCGGGGGCCCCGAGTCGGCCCACATGGTCGGCGTCGACGAGAGCGGACGGACTTCCGCCCTCGGCGGGATGTGGATCTGGTACCAAGGGGCGGCGTCAATCCGGAGTGGCTTCCCAATGGAGAAGTCATCAACTCGGAACTTCGCCGGAGCCGTGGGCCTGGTGACGGCTCTCCTGCGGTATCACTGCGGTACTTGGCGAGGGTGTGTCGTAGGCCGACGATCTGGCTCCGCTTGCCGGACGGCAAACAGACAGGATTCGCCTAGAACCAGGATTCGACCGCGCCGACCTCGATCCCGGAAGCGCGCAAGTCGCTTTGGATGTCCGAGTAGATCTGGTCAAGCAGATCAGATTCTGATCCGTTGAAGCCGACCGGGATCTGGTCGTAGTTGTTGACCTTGTAACTTAGTCGGTAGCCGGGCGCCTGGCTGTCGTCACCGTCATACCAGTCAAATTGAACGTCGATCGTTGTGTTTCCGATCACGTAGTCGTCCGAGTTCTCGTCGCCTATCCGATCGATGATGTACTCGATTGGGTAAGTGAAGTAATAGCATTCGTCACGCTTCATCGAGCGAATCTCGTCATAGTCACTCGTATCGAACGCCATCAAGTCCTCCGTGCGCTATTCGTGAGCAGACGACCTCGGGTCATGGCGATCCGTGGAAGTCCTCGTGGGAGTCGTAGATGTTGTCCCTCGAAATGCTGTTCTTGTGTCCGCACTCTTCGCACTTCCACGTGTACCGATGGTCATCGAAGCCAGCTTGACCGTTGAGGTGCTCTCCGCACTTGTCGCAGTACCAGTCGACGTCTGGGAAGCGTTCGCTCATTCAGTCCTCAGTTCCCCGGTGGTGTCGGTCGGCCTCCGGTTCAGGAGACTCGATCCTTCTTGACGATCGTGCCGCAACTGGGGTCGGAGCACTTCAGCTGGTTGGTGGTGTACGGCTGGAGCGTGTACTTCCCGCAGACGGGAAGCTCGTGACCTTCGCCATGGCCGTTCCTCCTGGTGGCTGAACTCGCCGCTGTAGCGAGCAATTTGGCGGGGATCGTACCTCCGAAATAATGGTTGCGTCGATACAACGCCTCTGACCTGCGGTTTTGCAACTAATGCTCGCAGTGGCCGGTGTCGCGTCACTGTCGTCCGCACCCTGCTCTCCCGACTCGCCTCCCCCGGCATGGTGTTCACGATGGACGCCCTGCACACGGCCAAGAAGACAGCCCGCCTGGTCACCAAGACCCACGGTGCCCACTACGTCCTCATCCTGAAGGGCAATCAGCCTTTGGCTCACGCCGCCGCCAGGCCCTGCTCGCCGGCCCGGACAGCGAGTGGACCGAGACCACCGATACCCAGGACGACCGCGGGCGCGGCCGGACCGAACGGCGGACCCTGCGCTCCGCACCCACCGACAGCACCCTGTTCCCCGGTGCCGGCCAGGTCTTCCGCCTGCGCCGCGAGAGCGGCGAACTGGACGGCGCCTGGACAGCTAAGAGGCCGCGCAGATAGGCGCGGTGGGGAGCCCCGTCGTGAAACCAGGGCACAGGCTGGGTGATCACAGAGCTGCCACGCCCTGTGATCATCCGGGGTCTGCCTCGAACGGAGTGGCTGTGCGCCTGGCCGAGGGTGCAGAGGATCTGGGGCTTTGTCAGATCGCCGGTGCAGCCATCGGGGAGCGAGTTGCGGCGGAGATGAGAATTTCGCGGGGTACCCGCCCTGCTGCGGCGAGGGCGCGGCCCACTGGGTAGGCGTGGGCGCCTGTTGGGAGGTTTCCGCGGCGACCGCTGAGTACCACGTCGATGGAGCCCATGGTGCTGTGCGATTCCGTGGTTCGGTCCAATCGCCGCAGTGTTTGGCGGGCGACTGCCTCCGCGCTGTCGTACAGGGTGGTTCCGGTGGGCAGGCTCTGCAGAATCTCTGGCGTCACCAGGGGGTAGTGCGTGCATCCCAGCACCACGGAGTCGCAATTTTGGGGGGTTCGCTCGGCCGCGTCGGCGATGGCTGCCGCTGCTGCGGCCATGTCGCCGTGGTCGATCGCCTCGGCCAGACCGGGGCATGCGACACGCGCTACGGGCCGGCCGTTCGCGTAGTCCGCGATCAGGCGTTCCTGGTAGTCACTCGACGTGGTCCGGACGGTTGCCCACACGGCGATGCCTTGGCCGTGTGCTGCGGCCGATTTCACGGCGGGCACGGTTCCGATCACGGGTACGCGCGGTTCGAACCTCTCGCGCAGAGCGTCGACAGCGGTGACGGTGGCGGTGTTGCAGGGGACCACGATGCCTCCGCGCCCCGTTGGACGGCCAGTTGAGCGGCGGTGAGCAGACGGTCCGTGACGAAGGAGGCCGTTCTCGATCCCCAGGGGGCGCCGTCGGGGTCCAGAAGCAGAATCAGATCGAGTTCCGGGGCGAGGTGCCGAAGCCAGCCTGTAGTGGAAAGGAGGCCAAACCCTCAGTCGATCAATGCCACCGTCATTGGGTCAAGTTACCAGCCCGGTCTTGCCGCCTGGCTGGACTGGTACGGCTCATGGACCACTGTGAAGTTCCCTGAATGAGTAGGCGTGGTGGCTGGTGAAGGCTCCGTTTGAGCCCGCTCCCGCCGAGCGCTTCTCGCGCACGCGACTTGGAGCTGGCGTGGATGGTGGTCTGTCATGGGCGGCGGCGGGGCGGTCATCCCAGCGGTGAGTGGTCCACGCTCGGCGGATCAGGCTGCGCACGATGATGATGGTGTCGGCGAGGTCGAAGAAGGCATTGATGACGGTGGCTCGGCGTTCGTAGCAGCGGGCGAGGCGGTGGAAGGCGTTCTGCCAGGCGTGGTGCGTTCGACGTGCCACCTCTGGCTTGCCTTGATGGGAGCCTTCTCGCCCTTGTGTGCGATGCGGCCGTGCAGGCCGCGTTCGTCGAGCAGGGCGCGGGTGGCTTCGTTCACTTCAACCGACAGCGTTTGTTCGTGGGTTCCGGCGACGTTCAGTGATGATCGGCACTCTGGATGTTCACGGGAAATAGCGGCAGCGTCTTGGGCGTCCCGCTCGTCGACCTGCTTCGCAGATCGGCGTGATCGTTCAGCGGAAAAACAGCCGTGCTGTCTGGGGCAGAGGTGACACCATGCGGTGTCATGGCAGATGACAGCACCAGTGCTTTTCAGGCGGGCCAGACGGGGCTCATCGTCCGGATCCCCGAGGCGGAGCCGTCCGTCCGCAGGTGGCGTGAACGGCTCGACCCCTCAGCCCAGGCCGGGGTTCCAGCCCATGTCACCGTGCTTTTCCCGTTCCTCGACGAGAGCCGAATAGATGCGCTCGTCTACTCCGCTCTCGCGGACGTGCTGGGAAGCTACCAGGCCTTTGACCTGCGGTTCGAGAGATGTGGACGACTCCCGGAAGTGCTGTATCTCGTCCCCGAGCCTGACACGCAGTTGCGGCAGCTCACGGAGGCGATCGCTGATCGTTGGCCTGAGGCTCCGCCGTATGGCGGCCGGTTCGCCGAGATCGTGCCGCACCTGACCATCGCTCAAGGTCAGGAAGACGCCGTCCTGGAGGAGATCGAGGCCGACCTCGCCGGCAGGCTCCCGTTCACGTCTTACGTCTCGTCGGTTGAACTCATCGTGCACGACGGCACGAAGTGGCAAGAACGGGCGTCGTTCGCACTCGGAGAATGAAGCAGCTAACGACAAGGGCGGGATCTTCGGTCCAGGACGACTCATGCAATTCCGCCAGCACCGCCCGCCACCGGCCCGAGTGCGCGAGCGCCCCGACCAGCAGATGGGCGTGCTCACCCACTCCCCAGGTCCCGGTGGTCCGGCAGCTCCAGCCAGTCGAACTGGATCTCCTCGCCGGGCGGATGCGCGAACCGCGACGTTCCGGCCGGTCGCGGCATGACATGGCTCGCAGTGGGGGCCGACGGTGAACCGACGAAACGCACTGACCTGCTGTAACTCGGCTACCGCTGTGAGGATATCCCGCTCAGCAGTGTGGAGACCCCGCGCGAACCTCCGCGTGCCCGGCGCCGCCGGTATGGGTGATTGCTTCCCGGACCGACGACCGCCAGCATGAACCTGTGATTGCGGTCCCGAGCTGGGCATGGCGAGGCACTCCGGGTTGTAGGGCAGTGAGCATCGGCCTTCCAGCCGGGATCTTCTTCGGCGCATTGGTGCTTGCCGAGTCGGGATCATGGGTAGGTGCGTTCCTGGCGGCCCTGGTGCTGAGCACCTTCTACGGAATCAGGGTGTCCCGTCGGATGAGCAGAGCCTGGCCCGGAGCCGATGACCTGGACTCCGCCGACCGGGTAGCGGTGGTTCGCGCCACCCGACGTGGTGAGGACATCGGTGATGCCCGACTGGCGCCCGCAGTCATCGACTACAGCGGCGGTCTGCGGACAGTTCGGGAACAGGGTCGCGTCTGGGTGGTTCTGCTCTTCGCCGCACTGGCCGTGGCCCTCGCGTTCACCGACACCTTCACCGGATCAGCCTGGGAGACAGTGATGTCGTGGCTGGTGGTCACCTTCTTTCTCGTGGAACTGGCGTGGTGGCCCAGGCAGCAGACTCACGTCATCTCCAACGCGGAACGAGCGGAGAAGTTCGCTCGCGAGATCTTGCGACGGAACACGCCCGGCGGGTGAGACGGAGGATCTCCGATTCCCGCACAGTGTTCCTCATCTTCCATAGATACGGAGGGCCGGCGAGCGAGCCGAAACCGCTGGCCTGCCGCTGTCGTCCCTTCCGGCACTGCTGCTGCGCGCCGTTGCTCTCGTCACCGAGGTCCAGGAATGCCCGGCGATTGCTGACCCATTGAGGGGCGGTCCCCGGGCTCGTGGCGGCCGCCCCGCACGCCGACGCTCGACAGCTGTCCCGTCCTTCCGTCACCCGGCGAGCCGCAATTTTTCATCGGCTCCTCCGGACCTGATAGCGACGAAGCGCGCGGGTGAACGTCGAGTACCCACCCTCATAGCCCAGGCCCTTGACCTCGTCGAACAGGGTCGAGGCCCACAGATGGGGATCGTCCGTCAGCCGCTGCCGGCAGTACTCCAGAAACGGCACGAAGGCATCCGGGCTCTGACGGCGCTGCCCCGGCACCTGTCGGCCCGTTCAGATACGCGCGATCACGTCCCAGATGCCGCGCGATCGCCGAGATCGACCAACCCTGACGACGCAATGCGTAGGCATCCACGTCTTCCTCCCGCGTGAGCATCCAGGCCCCCGAACAGGCCGAACTCGTAGCTCATGCAGACTCTCCTCGAACAGAACTCCCATCCCGACACGCCGAGCGAGATCACACGAAGGGCGGGGAGATCAGAAGAGCACGTTTGGCCCACCTCAGAGCATCGGGTGGCCGCGCGTCCACAGCGGGGCGCACTACCTGAGCGACGTCGCGGCCGGGGCAGCCATCGGCCTGACGGCCGCCTGGCTGGTCCACCGCGCTCCCCGCCTGCTGCTGCGCCACCTCATTCGACCGATGAGCAGGCCAAGGGCGTGTATGCGCCGCTAGGAACACCGGAAAGGAACGCGAAGACGATGCCCAACCCCACTGACCACCCGCCCAGCCAGCACATCCAGGAGCCAGCGGGCGAGCTGGTCGAACAAGCGGAGCAGCTCATGCGCGCCGCGTGAATCTCGCCGGTGGAGGCGCCTGGTGCTGCCGCCGTGGCCGCGCACCGCGCTGTCGCTCTCCGTACTGTTGACCTTGATGAGCTGGGTGATGCCGTGATGGCCGAGGAAGAGGCGGCGGAGTCGGCGGGCGGATCGGGTCTGCCGGATCTGCGGCTGCGTATGGACGATCATCTGGGGGAGATCGCCGGACGCCTGCACGCCCTGGCCAGGACGAGGGACCGGCTGCCGAAGCTGCTGGACGCGGTGCTGGCCATCGGCAGCGAGCTGGACCTGCCCACGGTCCGGCACCGCATCGTCACCGCCGCCATGGACCTCGTCGGGGCCCGCTACGGCGCGCTCGGCGTGCTGCACGAGTCGGGGGAGCATCTGGAGCAGTTCATCACCGCCGGACTGTCCGACGAGGAACGTGCCGCGCTCGCCGGCGTCGGCTTCCCGCACGGGCGGGGCGTGCTCGGACACCTGATCCACCATCCCGAGCCGCTGCGGGTCGACGACATCCCCGCCCATCCGTCCTCGGTCGGTTATCCGCCCGGCCACCCGCCGATGCGGACTCTGCTCGGGGTGGCGATCAGCGTCCGCGGCGAGATCTACGGCGACCTGTAAGGACGACGAGGAAATCGTCCGCGCTCTGGCCGGCGCAGCCGGGATCGCGATCGACAACGCCCGCCTGTTCGCGCACGTGCGTGACAGCGCCGAGCTGTTCCAGCGGCTCCTGCTGCCCGCCTTGCCGGACCTGGCACCGTTCTTTGGTGCCGCGGTCTACCGGCCTGCCGCCGAGCCGGCCAGTGTCGGCGGGGACTGGTACGACGCGGTCCTGCTGCCCGACGACGCCTGTGCCGCGGTGATCGGCGACGTCGTGGGGCACGACCTGCACACGGCAGCCGCCATGGCACAGGTGCGCAACATGCTCCGGGCGCTGCTGTACGACCGGAAGACCCCGCCAAGCGCGGTGCTGACCCAGCTCGACCGCACCGTGGACGACATCACCGACCTTCCGGTCACCACCGCCTGCCTCGCCCGGATCGAACCCGCGCCCCAGAACTGGATGCTGCACTGGAGCACCGCAGGCCACCTGCCGCCCCTGCTCCTGACCCCCGACGGCCGCACCACCTACCTCCACGCCGAAGCAGGCCTCCCGCTCGGCGTCGACCCAGACCTTCACAGCCCCGACCACACCCACCCCGTCCCACCCGGCGCCACCGTGCTCTTCTTCACCGACGGCCTCGTCGAACACCCCCAACACCCCATCGACGACCGCCTGAACGCCCTCGCCGAGCTGACGGGCGCCCACGCCGCACTCCCGCTGGACGACCTCGTCCGCACCCTGGCCGACCAGCACCCCAGCGACGGCCGCGACGACATGGCCGTCCTTGCCCTGCGCAGTCCGACCAGCTGAATCTCAAGTGTCAGGACGACACAGCAGCACCTCTGACCCGGAGCTGAGACCGGTCAGCCGTCACCCCAACGAGCGACCCATAGCCGCCCACTTGACGGGTACGCGCCAACCATGACGACCGTCGAACCGGCGATCCGCCCGCAAGCCACGTCATCGCAGCCATCGTTGACGCCGTACAGGCCGGAGGCGACACACGCACTGACGACCTCCTGCGCCGCCTCGCACGCCTCGCCAACGTCCGCGACCTGTACGAACTGCGCCGCCGGCTCGGCCAGGCCGCTGGCTCTGCCCCACCAGAAAGGGAACATAGGCGTTAGGGGCATTCGCTCACCTGGCCGGAGGGCGACGGGCCACCGCGGTTGCGCGGCCCGTTGCCTTTCTCGTCTGAGGTGGTCGCGAGGCGGTGGCCGGGGGCTCGCCCGCCGGCCACCGGTGTCGCTCGGTCAGGGGAAGCAGTGTCGCTGCCTCTGGGCTATACGCGCTGAGGGTGGCCGAACAGCAGGTCGTAGCCCGCCGGGAGCTGGAGCAGGACGCGGCGGGTGAGCTCTTCGCCCGCGGCCACGCTGAGCACAGCGCCCACGTCCCAAGCCGCGGTCTGTTCAGTGGCTCCCTCGATCCATGCCGAAGCGGCCCGTACGAACCGCTCGGGGGAGAGCGGCTCGTGCGCCTGGAGCGGATTGAGCAGGATCAGTGCGAAGTCCTCCGGCAACCGGGCGGCCAGTTCCGCCCGTACCTCGCCCACCAAGTGCGCGCCCAGCAGTGCCAGCACCGTGCGGGAAGCCCGCTCGGCTTCCTCGGTGGTCTCGTACTCGCCGCGTTCCTTGACCTGGCCCAGGAACGTCTCCCACCGCATGGTCATCGCTGCTCCCTTGCGTGTGCGGGGGCGAGGAGAGGACGGGGGCGGCCGGAAGGAAGGCCGTCTCCCCGTCTCCGGCGCGGCTGAGAGGGGATTCAGCCGCTGATCTCCTTGTGCGTGGAGCCGCCACCGATGGCGATCTTGCGGGGCTTGGCGCGCTCGGCGATCGGGAGACGCAGGGTCAGCACGCCCGCCTCGTAGTCCGCCTTGATGTGCTCGGTGTCGAGGGTGTCGGCCAGCATGACCTGGCGGGAGAAGACGCCCAGAGGCCGCTCGGAGAGCTCCATCTGCACGTCGTCCGCCTTGGTGACGGGGCGCCGCTCGGCCTTGACGGTCAGCATGTTCCGCTCGACGTCGATGTCGATCGCGTCCGCGGAGACGCCGGGCAGGTCGAGGGCGATCACGTACTCCTCGCCCTCACGGTAGGCGTCCATCGGCATCGCCGACGGCCGCGACCAGGTGCCGGTCGTGTTCAGGAGCTGCTGGGTGAGTCGATCGAGCTCACGGAACGGGTCGGTGCGCATCAACATCGTGAAACACCTCCAGCGTTCAGGTCAGGCATTTTGCTGCCAATGCGTTCACCTGCCATCGTTGTAACATGTCATCCAAGCGATGACAAGTGGAACCCGTCGTCGAGATGACGACACTGCGTTTGGAGGCTCCATGACCGTTGACGATCAGCCAAGCCCCCGCGTCCGCGGTCTCGCTCCCACGTCCTTCCTCGCCGCCGCCGCGGCGCTGAGCACGATCCACGAGGCCCTGCGCACCGCACAGATATCGCGGGAGGGGGAGCGCCCCGAGCCCGGCCAGGCCAGCTCGGAGCAGGTACTCGCCACGCTCCTGCTGCTCCGCGAAGCGCGCGATCAGCTCGCCGAGTGGGAAGCGGGCCTGATCGAAGCGGCCCGGGAGGCTGGCGCCAGCTGGGCCGACCTCGCCCGCCCCCTCGGCGTCTCCAGCCGCCAGGCCGCGGAACGCCGCTACCTGCGCGTACGCCCCGGAAACCCGGGGACCACGGGCGAACAACGGGTACGGGCCACCCGCGACCGCCGCGCCGCCGACCGCACCGTCACCGCCTGGGCCCGGGCCAACGCCGGGGACCTGCGCCAGCTCGCCGGCCAGATCACCGCGCTCACCGACCTCCCCGCCGCCGCCCGCACCCCACTCGTCGAGCTCACCGCCGCCCTCGCCGACAACGACGCTGCCGCCCTCATCGCCCCCCTGACGGTCACGCACGCGTATCTGGCGCCCGACCACCCCGACCTCGCGGCGCGCGTCGATGACGTCGCCCGCCACACCGACCGGCTCCGCCTGCACAGCGGCGACCAGCGCCAGAACAGAACGTGATCTCCGCGACTTCGGGATCCTCCCGCTCGATCCGCGGCAAGCCCTGCGCGTCACCACCCGGGGCATACACAAACTTCAGGACAGTCCCGCCGCTGGGACTGCGTAGCTCACCCATGCAGGGGTCCAGATGGTCGCGGTGCCACACGCTAGGGCCGGTGTAGCCGCAGGTGGCCGGGTCGGTCAGCTCCTGCCAAGCCAGCCACAGCGCGTGCAGTCGGGCGATGGCGACGGAGTGCTCGAACCACAGGTGGCACCAGCGGGCATCGTGCGACGGTTCGGCCAGGTACCCGGGGACGGGCACGCCCTCCACCGGCCCCCCGGCAGACCACCGAGGGCGTCAAGTCCGCGGAGGCAATCCTCGCCCTGGCTCATGCCCACGACGTCGAGATGCCGATCACGGAAGTGATCTCCGCCCTGCTGCACGAGTGGGCCGCTGCCGCTGGCTGGAACGCTCCAACCTGACCGTCGCCTGCGCCGTCGCTGTCATGTACCTCGAAGCCAGCAACACCCCCGTCAACTCCACCCGCGAGCAACTCACCGCCTCGCCCGGGAGCGTCCGCGGCCACGGCGCTCGCAGAGGGAGGCGTTGCAGGCCATGGGGGTACGGCCAGGCCGAGAGCCCCAACTCCTTGCCGAGGTGGAAGAGGCTTCGGCCCGGCCTGCGGCGCGCCACAGCAGCAGAGCGGGCCGCTGCGATCAACGAAACACTGACCGTCCGGTCACCAGCGCGGGACCATGCTCCCGCTTTCCGGCCGATTTCAAGGGCCGCTTTCGGGGATGGCCCGCGGGCCGAGGGCCCGCGGCTTGCCGCGGCGGTTTCAGGATTTGGTTGTCTTCCATGCGCTGCAGGTGCTGTCGATGACATGCTTGTTGTGCCACTCGCCAGCGCAGACCCGGATCTCGAGGATGTATCCCTCGGCGAGGTCCTTGTTCTGCCATCGGTACGTCTGGAAGCCAGCGGTGTTCCAGATGGTTCCTTGCCGAATGGTCGCCTGGCTCTGGGGGTAGACGCTGCGCCAGGCAACGAGGGTCGCGTGCCCGTCCTTTTTCTCGTCGACGACCTCGAACCAGTCCCCGACCTCGCGGAAGCAGCCCGACCCCACTGAGTTGTGGGCGCACGCCATAGCGGACGGAACACTCCCGTCATACGGCGTGGCGTCGGCCTGGTCGATCTCGAAGTTGACGGCCGAGGCGTTGCTGATCGTGAGCAAGGTCGCGGCGGCGACACCTCCGAGGACAGTAGCTATTCGTGCTTTACACAAGGTAGTTACTTTCTTTGACAGTTGTTCAGCTTGGATGCTGTGAGTGTAGAGCTGCCCCAGCGTCTTCCGAACCAGTGGCGCCCCGTCCCCGCCAGTCGCACGATTCTCCAGACCACTTGCCAGATTGCTCACAAAGATGGGGGCCCACTACACGAGCCCAAGTCGGCTGCAACTGCAGCAGGCGATGCCTGAACTGCTCCGGCCGGGCCGCCCGGGATTCCCCACGTCCCATCGCGGGATCTCCACCTGGAACAAGCCGCGTTTCAGGAGGTCAGCGAATTGCGTCGGTTGCTCCTTGTGCCAGTGGCACAGCAACTTCCAGGCGTAGCATGTGCATTCCGGCGTCTTCGGGCTGGCTGCTCCCTACGATCAGGGGCATGGCTACGAACTTGGAGACCTTGCTGCGGCCGCTGGACGGCACTGCCCTGTCCGGCTCGCTGATCGTTCCGGACGGGCCGGTGTCGGGACATGCCGTGCTCGTGCACGGGGCTGGGGTGGACAGGAATGAGGGTGGCTTCTTCACCAGGCTCGCCGAGCGCCTGGCGGAGGTCGGGGTGCGATCTTTGCGATTCGACCTCCGAGCCCACGGAGCAAGCGGTGGCCGTTCACAAGAGGTGACGATCGCCGGCATCACCAACGACATCCGAGCCGCCTGTGACTACCTCCGGTCTGAGAGCGGCTCCGGGCGGGTTCATGTGATCGCGGCGTCGCTCTTCGGGGTGCTGCTGCCTTGCACGCTGCGTACCGGCCGCAGGACGGCGCCTGGTGCTGCTGAACGCCCGCCTGGACTACCGGGAGCGCTACGTCGATAGCCGGCCGTACTTCGACGGCGACTACATCTCCACCACGGCGGCCCGCGCGCTGGATGAGCAGGGCTTCACGGAGAAGAGTCCGTTCGAGTTGGGGAGGGGGCTGCTGAACGAGGTGTTCTACCTCGACCCGGATGTCTTCCTGCGCGCTGTGCGGGCGCCTGCGCTGCTGGATCCACGGGACGAAGGACACCTTCGTCCCCGTCGAGTCCTCCCGTCGCTACGTGCCCGTGTTCGGCGGGCCGGCCGAGCTCATGGAACTCGATGGCGCGCAGCACGGGTTCGCCGTGCAGGAGGATCCGCAGTACCTGAACCCGCAGTCGCAGGCGTGGCAGGCTGCGGTGATCGAGCGTGCTGCCGGGTTCTTGACGGACTAGGGCTCGTCCGGCGGATCATGGGCCGAGCCAGGGCCGGACCGAGGCGAGGGCTGGCCAGTGCCCTAATCGTGTTGACCGCCCCCGGCAGGCAGTGCTGGAGTCGGCACGTGGACAGCATCCCCGCCAACCGGCGGCTCTGGAACCAGATCAGCAGCGCCTACCAGCACGAGCACGACCCGCAAATCGGCGCCACACCCCGGCTGTGGGGCATGTACTCCATCCCCGACGCGCACCTGCACGCCCTGGGCGACGTCACCGGCAAGCGCGTCCTCGAACTCGGCTGCGGCGCCGGCCAGTGGTCCAGGGCGCTCGCCGCCGAGGGCGCCACCGTGGTCGGGCTCGACCTGTCCGAAGCCCAACTCGCCGCAGCGGCCCGCGCGATGGGAGCGGCCCGCTACCCGCTAGTGCAAGGCGCCGCCGAACAACTCCCCTTCGCCGCCGACAGCTTCGACCTGGTGTTCTGCGACTTCGGTGGGCTCAGCTGGGCGCCCCCGCACCTGGCCGTCCCGCAGGCCGCACGCGTCTTGGGCCGAGGCGGGCGCCTGGTGTTCAACGTCGCCAGTCCATGGTTCGAAGCTTGCTACGACGAAGCCGCCAGCCGCGTGACCACGACGCTGCAGCAGGACTACTTCGGGCTGAACACCATCGCCGAAGACGACGGCGCGACCAGCTATCAGCTCACCTACGGCGACTGGGTCAAGGTCCTGCGCGGCGCGGGTCTCATCATCGACGACCTCATCGAGCCGCGGCCCGAACTTGGAACACCCAACGGCTACAACGAAACCGACCCACCCGACTGGGCACACCGCTGGCCGGCGGAACTGCTCTGGGTAACCCACAAACCGTAAGTTCCGCCGCGCCGAGACGTGAAGGCATCCCCTCGCCGGACAGGCCCTAGTGCCGACGATGTCGACGCCTTCGCCGAGGACGCGTACGGAGGCGAGGAAGGCGCGGTGCACCCGCTGGTTGTTTGCGTCGATGCCGTTGGCGAACTGCCGCAGTACCTCGCGCCGCTCGGAGACGAGGTGGTCGCCGCACAGCCATGCCGACCACACGCGGTCCGGGGGGACGTGGCGGCCGGCCTCCAGGTCGTAGAACTCCGCGTCTGTTCGCGCCCGGGGATCATGATCGCCCTGTAGGGCTGTGGCTGGGCTGATCACGTAGTTGGTTCGGTTGTTTTTGCTGTGGGGAGGGGCTGGGGATCGGTGTGGGCGTGGGGCGCGGTGGCGTCTTAGCTGTGTGTTCATGATATTTGGTCAGGTTCGTTGACCGGTTGATCACTTTCGCCGGGTGGCTGGGAGGGTTGGTTCGTCTGCCCGCGGTGGATGGGCTGTCACGCTCGGGGTCTGGTGGTGGTTAGGGCAGGAGTCGGTGGATGGCTCCGGCTCCGAAGTCGGCGATGTAGGTGTCGCCGGTGGCGGTGGTGGCGAGTTGGCCGGGGTTGGTGAGGCCGGCAGCGACTTCGCGGATCTTGTTGTTGCGCAGGCTGAGGAGCCGTCCTCCATTGAAGTCGCTGAGCAGGATGGATGATCCGGTGAGGGTGATGCCGTTGAGTCCGGCGAGTTTGTGGTCGTGGAGGAGGTCTGTGGGTGCGTTGGTGTCGGTGAGTGGGATGCTCCACAGGCTGTTGTAGTCCTCTCCAGTGGCGAGGCCTGGTGATGGTGCGCAGAGAACGTGAACTGAATCTGCGCTGGTGGCTATCGCGACTGGTGTTCCCTGGACGCGGGTGAGTTCTGTTGCTGTGCCGTCCAGTTCTACTCGGTACAGTGCGCCGTCGTGCATGGCGAGGAGCAGAGCTTCGCTGTGCCATGTGACGGCCATGGGCACGCCTTCTGCCTCGGGAGCCACGATTTCGCTGCTCTGGTAGTCGTTGCTGTGGTGCAGCACCAGAATGCGGCGGTCGCCGAGGAGACGGACGGCGAGTTCTCCGTCGTCTCGTGCAGCGATTGTGTCCGTCCCCTGGTCGTGTGCGGAGACCAGGGGCACTGCGCTGATCATGCGGTAGGCCCCGTCGCGCGCGTCTACTCGCCAGATGTGGCGGCCGCGCGTGCTGACGACGAGCCCTTGGGGGGTGCAGGCGATACCGCTGACCGGTGGGAGACCCGTGAGCAGTTCGGTGGCGGTCCAGCGCGGATGGGCGGCCACGTCGACGTGGGCCTCTGCATAGCATCCGTCGTGCTGGCAGCGCAGAGTGGTGAGGCCTGGGTGCTTGGCTCGGACGACGTTGCTCTTGAAGAACGCGATTTTCTCGTCCGTGCTCTCCACTTCCGGGCTGTTCAGCGGTCCGCTCCACGTCGCCGTGCCGTCGGTGTAGTGGCCCAGTACACGTAGCGGGACGGCTTCACCGCGGCGCAGACGCAGCGTTCCTGGCTCGATGCTGATCCGCATCAGACGCTCTTCGTGCACTGCAGCGCTTGGCTGGCCGTCAAGCAGGTAAGAGGCATCACCCAGGGGGCGGAGCGGACCACCGTCGCGGTCGCGGGCCCAAGCAAGTCCGGCCTGCACGCGGGAGTGCGATGAGCGCCATTCGACGTAGTGGCCTACCTGGTAGGTCTCGCGGGTGGGCGCAACGCGCTGACTGGTGACTCCCCCTTCCAGGACTTCCAGCCGGACTCCGGACACGTCGAGCAATTGTTGCCCGAGGGCGTCTGCGTAGAGCGGCACGCCTACTTCCGTGATGCGGTACCAGGTCGAGCGTCGTGGATCGCGCACCAGCCATACAGAGTGCGCCGGCCCGTGGCGTGTTCCGTCGACAAGGTGGACGCGGTGCTCGCCGGGAGAGACGGCGGAGACATCGACGACCAGGGTTCCCGGCTGGAAGCTGCGCGTTGTCAGCGGAACCGTCTCGTCCAGCCAGACCTGGACTTGGGCTCCGGCCCGCTCGACCCACAGTGTGAGGTCTCCCTGATCGTACTGGTATCCGCGGACCGCTGGCGCGCGGTCGAGATCGCGATCGAGCAGGTCCAGTAGCGAACTGGCGTGGGCGAGTATCCGAAGGCACTCCCGACGCGACACGCATGGCAGGCTCGGCCGGTCCTTGTGGGAACGGTCTCCCTTGAACAGTCCGATGGCGCCTGCGAACAGCTGGACCATGCGGTCCATGTCGCCATCGCGGTCGGAGATCCGGATCGAGTTCTGCTTCTCCTTGAAGGCGGCCTTGATCAGCATGTCCCCGATTGCCGAGTTGCCTGACCTCTGCCGGACCTCGTCCTCCAGACGTCGGAAAGCGGCGAAGACGGCCTCGTCGTACAGGTCAGCGCGCAGCGGGGCCTGGCAGGAGTCCACGATCTCCTCGCGCAGCAAACTGAGCAGCACGTCCAGGCCGTGGTCCTGGACCAGCGTTGTCCGCTCCTCGGCGAACCCTGCCGGCACTTCGGCGTGGGCCAAGGGCTGGGCGTCGTTGAGCCTGTGCAACATTGCGGATGCCGCCGCTGCGCGCTCGCTCTCGATCTTCTCGGCGTACTCCAGGAGTCCGTCCACACCGTGCACGTGCCGGTACGGCCGCAGGCGCGGCCGATCTACGGTGAGATGCCACAGCCAGGGGCTTTTGGACGCCCAGCCGCTGCCCGTCCAGAAGCCTGGGAGCAGATCGACAAGGACCCTGACGCGCGCTACCTGTCCTTGCGCGGCTTCTGCCTCCGCTGGAATCGCTTTCTCTTCCGTATCCGCAGGTGCCTGGGAGGCTGAAATCGCGGCGTCGTCAGACACCGTGGACGTGTCTGCTGCTGCGGGGGGTTCGTCGATGTCGTCAGGGCTGTCGATGTGCAGGCCCTCGTGATCGGCGAAGGCCTTGCTGCTGGCGATGAGCGGGGTCTCGGCCGGGCTGGTATCACTGAGTTCGAGATTCACTGTCCAGGCCACGAACCGCTCAAGGAGTTGCAGATCGTCTGGCCCCTCATCGCATGCGGCGACTCCTCTGAGGGTCAGCCTGACCGGGTCGTTGCTGGAGAAACCGTGCGCCTGCCAGGGGCGGAACAAGTACGCGTCAGGAACAGTGAGAAGCGCGGCCTGAGCGTCCTCGATACCCAGATGCCTGTCGACCCACAGGTCCACCGCGGTGAAAGTGGGCCAGTCACCGCGCTGTTTCATCAGGGCGTACACCGCTTGAAGCAGTTCTCGGGTACCGGCGTCAAGCCGTGCGTCGTCAGTCACACGAGGATTCTTCCGCTACCGAGGAGTGCGTGACCCCAATTCTTCAACTGTCGGTGATCAGGGTTTCTCACTGGTTGGCCGGGTCTACTGGGCGGCTGCTGTAGCGGCATAGGGGTGTGGGCCCGTGGATGCCGAGGGTGGCCAGGAGGAGGTGTTGTTGGTGGGGGTGGAGCTGGTTCCAGGCTCGTTGCTGGGTGCGGATCCATTTGGTGGTGTTGTCGGGGAGAGGACGACCGGCGGCGTGGTGGGTGTGGGCTTGGTGCCAGCTGTGGTTCCAGTTGGCTCGCCAGGGTGGGTTCCACCACGGGTCGAGCGCGGCGAGTTGCGGGTCGTGGGGCCAGGGCTGGTGTCGCGGCTCGTTCAATCTGATCGGAGTCCAGGGTGTTGAGCTGGGCTGATCAGTTGGCTGGTTGGGCCTGGCGGTGTGCTGTGTGCTGGCGAGGGGCTTGACGTTGCTTGCGGGCTGGAGCTGGACGGGTCTGTGAGCTCCGGTGTTCTCGCTTCGGGGTGACCGTAAGCCTGTTGGTCAGTTCTATTGGTTGGCCGGTCAGTTTCCCTGGGCGGCTGTTGTAGCGGCACAGGGGTGTGTGAACCGTTTCGGGTTTGATCGAGACTCTAGGCTGTGGCTGTGAGCTGGGGTTTTGTGTTCTGCTGGTGTAGATGGCTTCGTATTCGACGGGCGGTACGTGGCCGATCTCACCGTGCAGGCGACGGTGGTTGTACCAGTCGACCCATTCGGCGGTGGCCAATTCGACCTCGGACAGCGTCTCCCAGGGCCGCTGGGGCTTGATCAGCTCGGTCTTGACATGGTCGACTCCATCAGCGCGTTGCCGTAGGCGTCGCCGACCGAGCCGACGGACGCCGCGATGCCCTCGACGTCCAGGTGGGTGGACAGCTTGAACAACGTGTATTGACTGCCCGCATCGCTGTGATGGATCAGCTGCCGGGGCTGGTGCCGACTGCCTTCCCGCTCGCGCTGCCACAGACCCATCAAGGGTGCGCGTTCCCGCCAGCAAGCTTCGAGCCGCTCGTGTTCTTGCCGGCCCTGTTGGTCGTGGCGGCTGCGGCTGCCGGCGACCGGGCCTTGGCCTGTCGTGGTAGGTCCGCCTTCCACCTCGCCATTGCCGCAGTGATCAGCACTCGGGCATACTCCTCACTCGCCAAGCATGGCTCCCCCACGCCGCAGGTCCGGCCAGTTCCTGGTGGAACGCGCCCCATACCCCTTACACACCGGAACAGGAATCTCGACGTGGCACGTGATGACATCACCGTTGGCCTGCTCGTGGTCGGCGCTTTGATCTGGTTCCAGCTCCTGCCCTTGAGGCTTCAGAGGGGGAAGCTCGCAGGCCCCGATCCTGGTCTGCGACGCGCGCTTTTTGCTGCCTCTTTCGGCGTCTGGAAACCTGCCGCGGAGCTGCTTGGCGGAGCCGCACAGGACTGGGAACGACGTGCCCTCTACGTCGATCATCTGGCCTCCCTCACCGGGTGGATGAGGGGCCGCTGGCTGCGGGCCTGGGACACGGCCCGCCCCGGCGATCCGGATGTGGCAATTGTCAAAGCACGTGCCCGGATCCACTACGCGTGGAAGAAGCGCGGTGCTGCCCGCGCCAACCAGACTTCCACCTGGCGCCTAAGAGCTTTCCATCGGCAACTGGTTGCCTCCCGCGAGGAAATAGCGGTGGCAGCTTCCCTCAATCCGGACGACCCGACCCCGTACAGCGCCGAGATCTGGACGGCGCTCGGCCTCGGCTATCCCCATGACCTGATGCGCGAGTTGTGGGATGCAGTCATCGCCCGGGCACCGCATCACTTCGAGGCCCACTTCAACGCGTTGCAGTACTGGAGTGCCAAGTGGCGCGGCTCGAACGAACTGGCGTGCGCGTTCGCGCAGCAGGCTTCCGCCGACGCTCCCAAGGGCAGCCTGATGGCCGCGTTGCCCCTGTTCGCCTGGTATGAGGCCTACCTGTCCAGGTCTGCCGTGCTCCCCGGCCCTCGATCACCGGAAGTCCGCGCCATGATCGATGCCGCCCTGGAAGACGTGGACGCTGCCGGCGACCACCCTCGACTTCCTGACGTGCGGCACCTACTGGCGTACTGCCTACACAAGCAGGGCCGGCACCGGGAAGCGCTGGAGCAGTTCCGCCAGGTGGACGGGTACGTCGACGCCCTTCCTTGGCACTACTCGGGCTACAGACGAATCTACTACCGGGCGATCCGCACAGCGGCAGCCCGCGGCGCACTGATCGAATCGCTTCGCCGCTGATCTGCCTCAGAAGATCGCGTGGGTGGAGGGCGGTCCTGACTTTGATCCGGGCCGCGCGTCGGCAGGGTTCGTCGTGGGCACTAGCGAGCCGTCAGTGCGCGGTGGGCTCCCCGTTTGGCTCCCCGCACGCTATCCGGTCGGGCCAGCACCTTTAAGGAGATCAGCATGGGCACCTGGGATACCGGCCCCTTCGACAACGACACAGCTGCGGACTTCGCCAACGCTCTCGACGACGCCGAGCCCGAGGCACGCAAAGCCCTGATCCGAGGCGTTCTCGTCCGGACGATCGACGCCACTGGCTACCTCACGGAAGCGGAAGAGGCGGTGGCCGCCGCCGCACTGCTCGCGGCGCAATGCCCCGGAGGCGAACCCGTCGACACGCCCTACGGCCCGGAAACACCCCCTGCCCGCGTTCCCCACCGACCTTCGGGCGCTCGCTGACGAAGCCCTCGCTCGCATTGCCAGCGACGAGGCGGGGCCGGCCTCAAATTGGGTCGACCCGGAGGACTGGAAGCAATGGCGGGCGATGCTCACCCGCCTTCGCGCTGTACTCGCCCCGCCGCAACCTTCCATCGCTCTCTTCGATGTCCAGCCATAACGGAGCGTCACTCGGCACGGAAGCTGAGCCAGAACCCGAAGTCGTGAGCGTAGCCAGGTAGCCGACATCGAGTCCCTTGGAGGGCGTGCATGGCCAGCGGAACCGTGAAGTGGTTCAACACGGAGAAGGGCTTCGGCTTCATCCAGCGGGACGGCGGAGGCCCGGATGTCTTCGCCCACTACTCCAACATCAACAGCACCGGCTTCCGTGAGCTGCGGGAGGGCCAGCAGGTGAGGTTCGACATCACCCAGGGACAGAAGGGACCGCAGGCGGAGAACATCACCCCAGCCTGAGCCAGCGTTTGTGGTGCCCGCCCCGCGCGTCCCGGGGCGGGCACTCGCGCGTCCCGCGGGCTACACCTCGGCAGCGACCTTCTCCTCGGCCGCCTCGGGCGCTACGACCTCACCAACCGCTTCGGACGCCGCATCGTTCTCGCGCGCCGTGTAGTACACCGAGCTGCCCTGCTTCGACCGCTCCGCCTTACCCTTGGCGAAGAGCGCCTCGAGCGAGTTGCGCACCACCTGCGTCTTCGTGATGCTGCGCTGCGGGTCGGCCACCGCCAATTCGGTCTCGATCTCCCTGACCGAACGCGGCTCGCCGCTCTTGGTGAGGAGGTCCAAGACCAGGTCAGTCAGGGAAGGACCCCCGCTCTTCTTGGCTGCCGCCGTGGACGCCTTCGCTCCGGTCCTCGCACTTCCCGCCGACTTACTGATCATTTCAGAATGAGGTTCGTAGGCGCCGCCCTCTTCCGGCTCCCGCGCGCCTCGCTGGTCGTCTTCCTCGCCCGCCGCTGCTTCGGGACAGCCTGCGCCGCGGCTGCCTCACCCGAGACAGCATCCGCATCGACGCTGGGCACCTCGGCCTCCGACTCCGCCACGGCAGAGGGTTCCTCATCGACGGGCGACACTTCGTTCACCGTTCCGCACACGGTGGACAGCAACCCATGGTCGCGCTCAAGCCGCGCGCAGATCTGTGATCTGCGAGCGAACGCGCTCCTGCTCCCGCTCGTTGGTCTCCAGAACGGCCGCAATCTGTGCCTCGTACTGATCCTCGAGGTTGGTGTTGTCCGGCTCGTTGGACACGGCAGCTCGCTCTCGTCGTGGGGTGTTGCAGCGGGATGCTACTCACCCCGAGGTGACGGTAGCGGCGATAGAGGCGATATGCACTCTGCCGGGGACCCAGCGAAGCTGACCGCCATGTACGAGGCCGCGACGGGCCGGGCGACCGGCGTGACCGCGGTCGGGCCCGGAGGCGCCTGCCGCTGCGCTGGGTGGTGATCCTCGGCGTTCACGGCCCTGGCGGCGCACAGACCGAGGCAGAGCTGCTGACCCGCGGCATGGATGTCGTTCTCTGTGGCTGTGCACAACGTCCTCGCCCACAACGTGACGATGGTGGCCGACCGCCACGGCATCCAGCCCCGCTTGGCCCTGCGCAACATCGAGCCCTCCGCCATCGCCGACCAGATCGCCAAGGCGGGCGATCCCGCGACACAAGGAGCCGAAGCCGTCCACGCCGTACGTCCGGTTCGCATCGACGAACGCTCGGTCACCTTGCCCCGCTGGGCCTGCTCGCGCCCGTTGATGGCCCTGACCCAGGCCATCAAGTACGCCTCCAGCAACGGCGATACCCGCACCGTGCAGCACGCCGCCGACCTCGCCTTCGAACTCGGCTTGGCGATCGGGGCTGACCGCGAGGATGACTGCGTCCAGATCCCCGTGGGCGTACTCGACGAATCCGCCGACATCATCGAGCACGTTGCCGCGCGGATCGATAACAGAGGCTGGAGCCTGTGCCCGTGCGGCGAGGACCACGGCCAATCCCAGAGCGACGACAAGGTCCCCGACATCCGGAGGAGCGATGCCGAACTCGTCCGCAAGATGCGGGCCGTGATCGACGACTGACGAGGCCAACCCCACAGCCGTCCAACCAGCCCTGCACGTCGGCCACTACTTCGCCGCCGGGAGAAGCCTGCCGACATCTTCGTGATCTGCGGATCGTGGCGCGGAGTGTCTGGCTTCACCGCCGGCGACTACCCCCGGCGGGACTCGCGCCAGCCGCGACCAGTTCGACACCGGGCCGCAGCGGGATCACTGGGAGGTGCGCCAGATGCGCAACCTGTCTGCGACGTCATAGACGTTGAGCCGCAGGGCCTGGATGTCGCTGATCAGGTCGCGCCACTCCTCGTACAGACCCTCGATCGTCTCCTCGGCAGCCCGAACGTATGCCGTGGCCACGGCATAGCCGAAGGCTTCGTTGCGCGCTGGCAGCGGCTTGACCAGCACGATCTGGTGCAGGAGGGCTGCCGCTCGCCAGTACGTGTCTGGGGAGCCTTCATCCAAGCGCGGGGTGTTCACCCGGTGCCGGGCCACTGCAGCGACCAGCGCGGAGTAGTCCGTCACCTCCAAATCCTTGCCCAGCAGCTCTTCCTGTCGGTCCAGGAGCCATCGGATGTCGATGTGCAGGTCCAAGGTTCAGGCCGCCCGACGGCTGGAGTGCTCCGTGGCCGGCAGCCCGCCGAAGTCACGGTCGAAGCTCTCGAGGAACCCGGGACGAGAGATGGCCTCGCGGAAAGCCAAGGTGGCCTTGCTCAGCTTGACCTGGTTCTCCTCCTCGATGGCGAGCTCGGCGAGGTAGGCGCGGACACTCTGCCCGCGGGCGGCGGCTACTGCAGCAAACCGGTCCCGCGTCTCCGTGTCGATCTTTACCGTGGTGTCAGCCATATGCCGAGTATGCACCTGCGACTACCGGGATGAATACCGATTCCCGAAAACTGTCGCTCACGCCGTCGCCGTCCTGGCGGCCGAAGCCCTTGGCATGCTGGCCGATGAAGAGCCGGCAAGCTCCCGAGAACGGTCGGTGCCGCGGAGAGGTCGCGTGGAGCGGGCCCCAGGGCGCGTGACCCGCTCCGTGCGCGATCCCGCGTCCTGTCTCGCGAGATGCGATCACGGTATGAAGCCTGAGCAGGCGTGGCCACCCAGGACAGCCAATAGGGGGCAATCAAGATCTTTTCGGGGGAATCGGCGGCGCTCTCGCTACCCGGGCACTCGCCTGGAGGCAATAGGGCGAACTGCCTCAGCGGCACGCCGAGGCGCCGCAAAGCGTGACGCTGAGCACTGTACGGCATACTGACCGCGGACCTGGCCTGCGTACGCGGGAGCACCGGGTCTAGCTTTCTCAAGGCCCGGCCAGTGTGCCGGGCCTTTGTGCTGCTCAGATCCGCCGGGGCGCCGGGGAGCTGCTGGTCCCACAGTTCCACATGAATGACTTCCCCGGATGCCGCTGCACTGTCTGGTAGGCCGCGTACGCCACGAGGTCCGCGGCTTGTACGGGCTGACTCATGTGGAGCCGACGTACCACGGGTCTTCGACAATATGCCGGGTCCGCAGGCGCAGCTTCCGGTGCTCACGCTGATACGCCTGATCCGATCCGTCACCGTCCATGACGATGATCCCGTGGGCGCCAGCCGCGCCGAGCCGGCCGTCGAGGTCCTCCAGCAGAGCGCCGTCGTCCGATCGTCGTAGTACGCCCGGCCCTTCTGCGGGGTGTGCCGCCACACGGCGCCAACCTCGGTGCCGGGCATCGCCGCAATGGCGGCGAGAGCCTTCTGCGCGACGTGACTGCGGTGCTTCTTGTGCCGATTCCAACCCGGCCGTACGGGGCCCTGTTCTCGTATAGCTACGGCGAGCGGACATGTAGCTCTCCGTAACCATCACTGGGCGAGGACCCGAAGGGCGTATGCCGGCCCTGCCGAGCGGGAGTCCGCGGGATCCATGGCCTTGTAGTCGTGAGCCAGTTGCTCGGTCAGATCGAGCATGGGGAGATGGCTGTCGAGAAGGGCCTCGCCGCCCATGGTGTCGGCCACGTAGGCATAGGCGTGGTTGTCGTCCATGATGCGTGCGACGAGGAACTTCAGAAGATGGTCCATGTCGCCCTCTTCGCGGGCAGACGGCCTCGCCACCGATCTGGGTTCGTCAAGCGAACCCGGCCGCAATCATCGGTAGCACTCAATTCTGTACTCTCGGCGGACATGGACATCGAACAGGCTGTCGCGGAAATCGGGAACGTCGAGGAGGTACCCGGCATGCCCCTGGCCTGGCGGTGGTCGCCCATGTCGCGCTTTGTGTTCTCCCTGACCATGGACGTCGACGGGCGCTGGGCCTACCAGATGAACTCAATCGATGTGCACGACGAAGGCCTTGCCAGGGCCGTTCTCACATTCGCGAGGCAGCACCGGCTCGGACGCGGATCCGACGCCCGACCGCTCACGGTCGTCCCCGGGTTCTCCTACGGGACCTACCGGTTCGATGCCGTGGCAGCGGCTTCGCCCCCGGTGCACGGATACCACCACGGGCGGAATGAGGCCTTGAACGAGGTCGTCTCAGCGGTCTTCCCCGCGTATCAGTGCGAGTTCCGCGGTAACGAGAACCTGGAGGAGGCTGTCCTGCGGTTCAAGCGCATGCTGCGGCCGACGGTCATCACCCGCCCGCCCGTCCCGTACCTGCGGATGCGGTACGAGAACACAAGGACCGGCGGCGGCAGCGTGGGTCCCTCCCGCGGGTTCACTACGTACGACGTACTGCTGAGGGAGCTCGGTCTCCTCGAAGACGCCCCTAGGAGTTTCGTGGAGTTCGAGAACCTCCGTGGCGAGGTGTGGAACATCGAGTGGAACGGTTCGTGGCTGGTGAATGGCACACCCCATGACTCACCACCCTCCGAAAGGTGGGCGGCATCGGCTCTGGGATGTCCTTACTGATCATTTCAGAATGAGGTTCGTAGGCGTCTCAAGCAGATGATGCTGCAGGCGAGTTGGAGCAGTCCGAGGTGGAGATCGGCTCGTATCTCATAGCGGATCCGGAGCCGCTTGAACTGGTGCAGCCAGGCGAAGGTCCGCTCGACGACCCAGCGGGTCTTGCCCAGACCGGAGCCGTGGGGTGTGCCTTTTGATCTTCGGTGTGATGCCGCGGGCCCGGAGGAGGCGACGGTACTTGTCGTAGTCGTAGCCGCGGTCGGCGAACAGCCGGCGTGGGCGGTGACGCGGTCGGCCGCGGACATCACGAATGCGCGGTATCGCGTCGAGCAGAGGCATCAGCTGCGTGACGTCGTGGCGGTTTCCGCTGGTCAGGGACACAACCAACGGGGTTCCGTGGCGGTCGGTGATCAGGTGGTGCTTGCTGCCGAGGCGGCCGCGGTCGACCGGCGAAGGTCCGGTGTGAGCCCCCCTTTGAGAGCTCGGACATGAGAGCCGTCGGCCGCCGCGTCATCCATGTCCAGCAGACCGGCCGCCCTCAGTTCCGACAGAAGGGCCTCGTGCAGGCGAGGCCAGACACCGGCTTCGGTCCAGTCCCGCAGACGCCGCCAGCACGTCACACCGCTGCACCCGATCGCCTCCGCCGGGACGTCTGCCCAGCTCACGCCCTTGCGCAGGACGTAAACGATGCCGCGCAGGGCAGCGCGGTCATCCGCCGGCAGCCGGCCGGGATACCGCCGGCGCCGCGGCGGCCGGACCGGGAGCAACGGGGCTATGCGTTCCCACAGGTCATCAGGCACAAGATCGTCAGACACCCGGCAGACCCTGCCGCCACAACACCCAACTGCCAAGGCGACACACCGATCTCATTCTGAAATGATCAGTAATCCCGCCGTGGCCGAGGGACTGGGCCTCTGCCCCTATCAACAGGCGACGCTGCCGTTCATCAAGGTGCGCGCAGAATCGCCCTGAACTTGGCTGCCAGCACGGTCCGTTGCCCTTCCAACCCGCTCATGCCAGACCAACGAACCACCGAGCGGAAAGCCACGAGTTAAAGACACGAGTTAAAGATCTGCACGCCCTTAGGGGGTGAGGGTTTGTTCGGTCCAGATGGTTTTGCCGGTGGGGTGGTGGCGGGTGCCCCAGCGTTGGGCGAGTTGGGCGATGAGGAGGAGGCCGCGGCCGCCTTCGTCGTAGGTGCGGGCGCGGCGCATGTGGGGGGTGGTGTTGCTGGTGTCGGTGACTTCGCAGGTGAGGGTGGTGTTTTCGTGGATCATGCGGAGTTGGATGGGGGGTTGGCCGTAGCGGATGGCGTTGGTGACGAGTTCGCTGACGATGAGTTGGGTGGTGTAGGTGGTGTGGGTGAGGTTCCAGGTGGTGAGTTGGGTGGTGGCGTGGTGGCGGGCTTGGGCGACGATGGCGGGGTCGGGGGGGAGGTTCCAGGTGGCGATGCGGTGGGTGGGGAGGGCTTGGGTGCGGGCGAGGAGGAGGGCGATGTCGTCGTGGGGGCGGTGGGTGAGGGCGGTGGTGAGGATGCGGTCGCAGACGGTGTCGAGGGTGTGGGCGGGGTGGGTGAGGGCGGCGAATATTTTGTCGAGGGTTTCGTCGATGTCGGTGTCGTGGGGTTGGAGGAGGCCGTCGGTGTAGAGGGCGAGGAGGCTGCCTTCGGGGAGTTGGGTGTCGAGGGTTTCGAAGGGGAGGCCGCCGAGGCCGAGTGGGGGGCCGGGGGGGATGTCGAGGAGGTAGGCGGTGCCGGTGGGGGTGACGACGGCGGGTGGGGGGTGGCCGGCGCGGGCGAGGGTGCAGTGGCGGGTGGTGGGGTCGTAGATGGCGTAGAGGCAGGTGGTGCCGATGCCGGTGGCGGTTTCGGTTTCGGTGGTGGTGGTGGTGTCGGGTTCGTCGTCGGAGAGGTGGATGACGAGGTCGTCGAGGTGGGTGAGGAGTTCGTCGGGGGGGAGGTCGACGTCGGCGAGGGTGCGTACGGCGGTGCGGAGGCGGCCCATGGTGGCGGAGGCGCGGATGCCGTGGCCGGCGACGTCGCCGACGACGAGGGCGACGCGGGCGCCGGAGAGGGGGATGACGTCGAACCAGTCGCCGCCGATGCCGGCTTCTGTGCCGGCGGGTAGGTAGCGGGAGGCGATGGTGAGGGCGGCGTGGTCGGGGAGGGTGTGGGGCAGGAGGCTGCGCTGGAGGGTCATGGTGGTGGTGCGTTGGCGGGTGTGGCGGCGGGTGTTGTGGATGGTGAGCGCGGCCTGGTTGGTGAGTTCTTCGGCGAGTTGCTGGTCGTGGGGGGTGAAGGGCTGGGTGTGCTGGTGGCGGGTGAAGAGGGCGGTGCCCAGGGTGGTGCCGCGGGCGTGCAGGGGCAGGATCATGAGTGAGTGGGTGCCGTAGTCGCGGATGCGGGCGGCTTGGGGGTCCTGGTGGGCCCATCGGGTGAGGGCGGGGTCGGTCATGTCGTAGCGTGCTCCGCGGCCGTGGGCCAGGCATTGGGCGACGGGGGAGTGTTCGGGGTAGGTGCTGGTTTCGCCGATGGTGATGAGGGATTCGGGGTTTCCTTCGAGGACGGAGCGCATGGCGGCGCGGCGTAGGGTGACGGGTCCGGTGGGTGGGGGGGTGGGGGGTTCGTCGCCGTGTGTGGGGAGCAGGTCGACGGCGGCGAAGTCGGCGAGGTGTGCGACGGCGGTGTCGGCCAGTTCCTGTGCGGTGCGGGCGATGTCGGTGCCGGGGGCGGTGCCGGTGCCGGGGCTGGTGGTGCCGGTGCTGGTGGTGCGGGTGTCGTTCAGGAGCCGCATCCGCTGCTGGGTGAGGGGTTGTGGGGGTTTTGGGTGGGCTGTCAGGCATACCGCGCCGACGTGGCCGGCCTCGTTTGTGAGTGCGGTCAGTGTGGTGGACCAGTTGTGTTCCTCGCCGGGTCCTGTGCGGCCGGGGAAGGCCTGCAGGGACTGCGGCCGGCCGTTGTGCAGGACCTGGCGCATCGCCCGCTCGGTCTCCTCGCTCACGGCGCCCGGTGCGATGTCCGGCAGGCGCAGCCCGTGCATGTCGGCCTCGGTGAGCTGGATGGCGCGTTCCATGCTGGTGTTCGCTCCGGCCAGGCGCAGGTCGGCGTCGAAGACGGCCAGGATGCAGGGGGCCTGGGCGAATGCCCATTGCCTCCATCCCCCCGGCCCGCCCGGCTCTTCCGGCCCGCCCGGCCCTCCCGGTCCGCTCGGTCCGCCCGGCCCTCCCGGTCCGCTCGGTCCGCCCGGCCCTCCCGGTCCGCTCGGCCCGCCCGGCCCTCCCGGTCCGCTCGGCCCGCCCGCTTCGTTCGGTCCGCTCGCTCGGCTCGGCCCGCCCGGCCCGCCCGGCCCGCCCTGCTCTCCCGGTCCGCCCGCTTCGTTTGGTCCGCTGGGTCCGCCCGCTTCGTTCGGTCCGGTCAGCTCTCCCGGTCCGCTCGCTCGGCTCGCTCGGCTTGGTCCGCCCGGCCGGCTCGGTTCGTTTGGTCCGCTGGGTCCGCTGGGTCCGCTGGGTCCGCCTGGCTCTCCCGGCCGGCTCGGTTCGTTCGGTCGGCTTGGTTCGCCCGGCCGGCTGGCTTCGTTCGGCCGGCTCGGTCCGCCCGGCCTGCTTGGTTCGTTCGGGTTGTTGGGTGTCGGGTTTTTGGGTGTGGGTGGTTCGCTGGTGATGGCGGATACCACGAGCCAGTGGGGTGTGCCGCTGGTGGGGGTGCGGTGGTGCGCGAGCAGTTTCTGCTCGATCCGGTGGCCGTCGTGGTGGCGTAGTGCCGCGGTGCCGTGCCACCGCTGCTTCCCGGTGGTCTGGGGCCGGGCGTTGTTGTCGGTGTCGTCGGCGAGCAGCTGTGCGGCGGGGTGGCCGATGATCTCGGCGCTGTGGTAGCCGAGGAGGCGCTGGGCGCCTTCGCTCCAGCTCGTCACGATGCCGTGCTCGTCGACGGTGGCGGTGGCCGTGTCGGCGGCCGTGGTGGTGCAGGGGGGCTCGAGCAAGGTGTCCGCCTCGCCCGGCCGCTCACCGGGAGGGGTGGGAAGGTGCTCCATCGCCGTTCATCTCGCCCTCGCTAGTTCCTTACGTCCCCGCTGTCCCCACGGGAACCTGCGCGGCCAGGGCTCTTGTGACAAGCATGATCCTGCGGGGCATGGAGCACCAATGCGGCGCTGTCACCAGGCCTGTGACGGCGGTCGTGGCGAACGATGCGGTGCGCGAGCGGGCCCGGCGCCGTGCGTCCTGCCCGCCGGCCCCGCCCCGCCCCCGGGTGACAGCCGCGGGCGGCGACGGCCCTGGGCCACCGCCGCGGCTCGGCGGGGGGCACGCTTTTGCCCGCCGCCCGCGGCTGTCCGTGGCCCGCCGCCCGCCGCCCGCCGCCCGCCGCCGGCGGCTGTTCGTGGCCCGCTGCCCGCCGCGGTGGCCTGCGCCCGCCGCGGTGGCCTTGGCCTGCGCCGGTGGTCTGCGGCGGTGGCCCCGGGGCCTCGGCGCGGGGCGGTGGGCGGCGGTGTGCCCGGGGCCTGTGGGGTTGGGTGTCGCCCGGGCGGGCTGCTGACCTGGGCGGATAAAGAAGGTTTCAGGAAATGTGCCGTGGCGTGGAACCGGTCTGGGGCCGCCCCGCGTGACGTAGAACAAATGTCCCTATTCGGGCATTTGTGTACTGCTTCCGAGGAGGTGAGCAGTGATGACCGGACCGATGTGTCGGAGGAAGTCCCATGAGTGTGGCACCCGCGCCGTATGACGAAGGCCCCGCCGCCGCGCGGTCTGTGCTGGCCCCGCGTGAGCGGGAGACGCTGCGGCACATCGCCCAGGGGTGCACCTATCTTCAGACGGCCCGCCACATGGGGGTGTCCAGGCACACGGTCGATGCCTATCTGCGCCGTATCCGGGCCAAGCTCGGCATCAGCAGCACTGCCGAGCTGACCCGTCTGGCCGTCTCGCTGGGCCTGTGACCGGGCGTCCTGCCGTTTTGGGCGGGAGGCCGGGGGCCCTGGCCGGCAGACGATCCGGCGCACCCACCCAGCCGCCTGCACCGCACCCCGCCGTGCTGCGCCCCGCCGCACCGCACCCCCGCCGTGCTGCGCCCCGCCTGCACCGCACCCCGCCGTGCTGCGCCCCGCCGTGCTGCGCCGCACCGCACCGCCCCCCCCGCCGTGCTGCGCCGCACCGCACCGCCCCCCCCGCCGTGCTGCGCCCCGTCCTGTCCTGCCGTGCTGTGCCCTGCCGCGCCGGGTCGAGCGGTGTGTCGTCTGTCTGTTGTTGCTGTTCAGCGGCCCGGGCCGGGTTTTGCCGGCTCGGGCCGGTGGGCGGCGGGGCGCGTGGCTGGTGACGGCTGTCCGGGAGGGTCGCTGAGTGCTGCGGTCCCGCGCCCCCCGGGGCTCGTCGCCCCACCCTCGGCCTCCTTGTCCCGGGCTGGCCGCCCCACCCCCCGGCCTCCTTGTGCCGGCCTGTGTGGTTTGTGCCGGGTGGGGCGGGCTGGTGTCGGCGTAGGTGTGAATGTGCTCGGTTGGTGCAGGCGTGGGTGCTCGCCGGCCTGGTGTGCGGGGCAGAGGGGGTGCGGATCGCGGGTCCTTGGCGCTGGGTGCCTGGCGGTGGGCGAAAGGGGGGTTGCGGCCCTGGCGGGTTCGGCCGGGGGTTCCCCGTGCCTGGTGGTCGCGCGGCCTGGGCGGAGTATTTCCCGGGCCGGCGCCGGCGTGCACTGTTGTGTCCCCTTCCGGGCGGGGTGTGGGGGCGGTGGCCCGGGGGAGTGCCGGTGCCGGTGTCCGGGAGTCGTCGTCCGGGCGTGCCGTGGCCTGCCGCGGGCGTGGGCGGCCTCGGGTGCCTGGATGCGGGGGCGGGCGGGCGGGGAGTTCCGCGGCACCCCGGTTCACCGCGTCCGGTGCCCGGATGTGTTCCCGTGCGGTGGGCTGTCGGGCCGGTGCCGGCGTCATCGACGCCTGCGGAACGGGCCCGGGGGCGCCGGGGGCGGCGCGGCGGTGGCATGTCCCGGGCCGGACTTCGGGACACGCCGGGGCCGCAGGCGATCTGTCCGTGCCGGCCCCTCGTGCTGCCCGCCGGTCGATACACCGTGGGCCATGCCCCGCCTCTATCGGGACCGTTGTCGTCTGTCAAGCCCCGAATTTCAGCGGCATGACGTGGTTCCTCATCCGGGGCTTAATTGAGGCATCGGGTCACGCAGTACAGGTGGCCCACCCGCATCGCCCGGAACAGTCCTGGCGGCGCGTTTACGGGACACATGTCCCGCTGCCGAACGGCACCGTGAATCGGCCGGACCGGCCGGCAGTTATTTCACCCCTTTCTCACCGGAGGAGAATTCCCATGGCCCGCACATCCCGCACGCAGCGTTTCGCGATTCTGACCGCCACGACCGCTCTGGCCGCAGGAGGCGCACTGCTGCCCTCCAGCGCATTCGCCGCCCCGGCCTCCGCGCCTCATGCCGGCACCGTCACCACGGCGGGAGCCCATCTCAACAACAACAATAACAACAACAATAATAATAACGGGGGTGCGAACAACAACAACAACAACAACAATAACAACAACAACGGCGGTGCGAACAACAACAACAACAACAATAACAACAACAACGGCGGTGCGAACAACAACAACAACAATAACAACAACAACGGCGGTGCGAACAACAACAACAATAACAACAACAACAACGGCGGTGCGAACAACAACAACAATAACAACAACAACAACAACGGCGGTGCGAACAACAACAACAACAACAACGGCGGTGCGAACAACAACAACAATAACAACAACAACAACGGCGGTGCGAACAACAACAACAACAACAATAACAACAACAACAACTGAGTTTCGGTTCACGGTCCGGCTGGGCGGCGAAGCCGTCCGGCCGGATTGTTGCGTGTCTGCAGGGAAAGGGCGGCGTGCGGGTCAGGGTAATCGTCACCGCGACGATAACGCGGGGCGCGGGAATGTCTGCGCCGGTCTTGCCGGGGCCGGTACTGGTTCTCACGAGGAGCCGGGTGCCTGTGGCCGGCGGTGGGCGGTGGGCGTGGCGGTGTCACCGCTGTGCCGGGTCGTCCCGTATGCCCGGGGGCGGGCGGGCGGAGCCCGCTGCTGCGTCGCGTGCCCGGCCGGGGGCGGGCGTGTTCTCGGGGTGGGGGCGGGCTGCGGCCGGCGGGCAGGCGGCCGGTCCTGTGCGGTCGGCCGGCCCCGGGGGCGCGGTGAGCGCACCGGTGCCGGTAGGGCGGCCAAGCGGTCGGCGGTGTCTGTCTCGTTGCGGCGCGCCGGGCCGTGGTGCGGTGGCCGCGGGGCGGACGGGGGCCCGGGTGTGATCGCCGCGGGGGCGGGCGGCGGTGTCGGGCGCGTCGCTGTCGCGTCTGCCGGCGTCCACCAGCGCGGCGGTGGCGCGTATATCCGGGCCGTCGTGGTCTGTCAAGTCCCGAATTTCAGCGGCATGACGCGGTTCCTCATCCGGGGCTTAATTGAGGCATCGGGTCACGCAGTACAGGTGGCCCACCCGCATCGCCCGGAACAGTCCTGGCGGCGCGTTTACGGGACACATGTCCCGCTGCCGAACGGCCCCGTGAATCGGCCGGACCGGCCGGCAGTTATTTCACCCCCATTCTCCGGAGGAGAATTCCCATGGCCCGCACATCCCGCACGCAGCGTTTCGCGATTCTGACCGCCACGACCGCTCTGGCCGCAGGAGGCGCACTGCTGCCCTCCAGTGCATTCGCCGCCCCGGCCTCCGCGCCTCATGCCGGCACCGTCACCATGGCAGGAGCCCACCTCAACGACAACAACAACAATAACAACAACAACAACGACGGGAACAACAACAACAACAATAACAACAACAACAACGACGGGAACAACAACAACAATAACAACAATAACAACAATAACAACAACGACGGGAACAACAACAACAATAACAACAACAACAACTGAGTTTCGGTTCAGGGTCCGGCTGGTCGGCGAAGCCGTCCGGCCGGATTGTTGTGTGTCTGCCAGAAAGGGCGGTGTGTGCGGGCCGTTTCGCACGGCCGGCGGTGTGAGTGAAGTGGTCCGTCCGGCTGCCGGGCGGGAATCCGGCTCGAAAAGGTCCGGGTTTTTTCTGGTTCTCTAAGGGTGTGATGAGGATCTCTGATATTTCCCCGCCGGCGCCTGAAGCTGTTTTCTCCGGGCCTGCTCTTTTTCCCGCCTTGCGGGAACGGCTGATGCGGCATCACGTGAGGGGGTGGGCGTCCGCGTTCTCCGGTCGGACTCCCGGGCACTGCGCGGGGTGCCTGCCCGGAACTGCTCGGCCCACTGGGCATCGAGGCGGCTGGGAGTTCGACCTGCTCGGCGCGCCGGCCGATCCGTGTGTCCCGGCATGCGGGGAAGCGGTGCCGCTGCCCCGCACGCCGGCGCAGGGCCGGGGAGAAGGCGGCGTCGAGGGCGATCCGGTGCAGGGCCTCGTGGAGGTCGCCGGTGCTGCGACGGTCGAGTTCCCGGCCACGCTCCGCCACGACCCGGTGGAGGATCCCGTCATGGACCTCGATGCAGGCGTGGGCGCCGTCCTGGGGGCTGAACGCGACCAGGTCGTACCTGTTCACGCCGTCGAGCCTGACGGCCGTGTCGCGCACGGCGGCTTGTGCATCCCCGACCGTTATCGTCGTGGTGACGATTAACCTGGGCGGTCCGCTTCGGGAGCATCAAGCCGATGCGAGCGAGCGGCCTCTCCGGTTGAGCCTGCAACCAGTTGAGCCTGCAACCAAGTGAGGAGGGTGAGCAGGGGCGGCCGATTCCAAGGAGGCCGGCACCTGGGCGGCCCGGGGGCCGGTATTGGCTGTGTGCAGCAGTATCCGGACGCTTCGCCCCGGTCGTGGGTGCTGTCTTTCGCTCTTCTTGTTGTTGGTCGTGTTCGTGTGGTCCGGTCGCAAGAACAAGAAAGGGGTTGGCGTCGGGGTCGTCGGTGGTGGGGCCTCTCCGGTGGCGGGGCCGGTCCGGTGGGGCACGGCGGCTCGCCCGCGGCGGCGTATGTCCGTCCCGGGCGCGGGCCCGGGGTTCACCCGCGGCCGGTGTGGCGCCGGCGGGATGCCGGCCGTGTCAGCTCCGGGCTGTCCGGGCGGGCGCGGAGGGGCACTGGGCCGGCTTTTGGGAGGGCGCGGGAATGTCGGCGCCGGCCTTGCCGGGGCCGGTACTGGTTCACAAGGAGCCGGCTGCCGGGTGCCGGTGGCCGGCAGTGGGCGGTGGGCGGTGGGCGGTGGGCGTGGCGGTGTCACCGCTGTGCCGGGTCGTCCCGTATGCCCGGGGGCGGGCGGGCTGGGCCCGCTGCTGCGTCGCGTGCCCGGCCTGGAGCGGGCGTGTTCTCGAGATGGAGGGCGGGCTGCGGCCGGCGGTGACGGCCCCTGGGCACGCGCTGCGGTGGCCGCTGCGGGTGCCGGTGATGTGCGTGCGGGGTGCCCGGGTGCCCGGCCGGCAGGCCGGCGGCCGGTTACCTGTGCGCTCGCCGGCCCCCGGGGGCCCGGCGAGCGCACCGGTGCCGGTAGCGGCCAAGCGGTCGGCGGCGTCTGGTTCGTGACGGTGCGTCAGGCCGTGGTGCGGTGGCCCGCGGGGCGGACGGGGGCCCGGGCGTGATGCCGCGGGGAAGGGGCACCGGCGGCGGTGTCGGGCGCGTCGCTGTCGCGTCTGCCGGTGTCCACCAGGGCGGCGGTGGCGCGTATATCCGGGCCGTCGTGGTCTGTCAAGTCCCGAATGTCAGCGGCATGACGCGGTTCCTTATCCGGGGCTTAATTGAGGCATCGGGTCACGCAGTACAGGTGGCCCACCCGCATCGTCCAGGACGGCCCTGGTGTCGCATTCTCCGGCGAGCGGGACCATTCGACAATCCCCCTCATCCTTTTCACCCCCCTTTTCTCACCGGAGGAGAATTCCCATGGCTCGCACTTCCCGCTCGCAGCGTCTTGTGATGCTCACCGCTTCGACCGCTCTGGCTGCGGGAGGCGCGCTGCTGCCCTCCACTGCATTCGCTGCTCCGGCCGCCGCGCCGCAGGCCGGCACCGTCACCACGATGGCAGACCACCAATACGGCCACGGCAACGGCCACGGCAACGGCCGCGGCAAGGGCAAGGGCAAGGGCAAGTGGAAGAGCAACCGGGGCGGCAACCAGGGCAACCGCGGTAACCAGGGCAACCGGGGCGGCACCGTCATCATCATCAACAATAACAACAACAACAATAACGGCGGCACCGCCGCCAACAACAACAATAACAACAATAACGGTGGCGGCACCGCCGCCAACAACAACAACAACAATAACAACAACACCGCCTGAGTTTCGGTTCAGGGTCCGGCCGGGCGGCGAAGCCGTCCGGCCGGATTGTTGCGTGTCTGCAGGAAAGGGCGGTGTGTGCGGGCCGTTTCGCACGGCCGGCGGTGTGAGTGAAGTGGTCCGTCCGGCTGCCGGGCGGGAACCCGGTCCAAAAGGGTCCGGGTTTTTCTTGTGCCCGGAGAGTGTGTGTGACGGCGGGGCGGAAATTGCTGTTGTGCAGCAGTATCCGGACGCTTCGCCCTGGTCGTGGGTGCTGTCTTTCGCTCTTCTTGTTGTCTGTCGTGTTCGTGTGGTCCGGTCGTTGGCGGTGGTGGTGCGGGTCTGGTGGCGGGGCCGGTTCGGTGGGGCAGGGCCCGATCGCGGCGCGGATCGCGCTGCTGCCGCCGCACTCGCCCGCGGCGGCGTATGTCCACCGCGGGCGCGGGCCGGCCCGGGGGTGCGCCCATGGTCGGTGCGGTGCGGTGCGGTGCGGTGCGGTGCGGTGCGGTGCCGTGCGGCGGGGGCGGGTGGCCGGCCGTGTCGGTTCCGGGCTGTCCGGCGGGCGTGGGGCGCTGGTGGTGCGGTGCTGTAGCGGCATCCCGAGGGGGCGCTGCCGCGGGCGAGGGGTGGCCGGTGCTGTCGGCGGTGCTGCACCGGGTGGTACGCCGTGAGCCGGTTACCGGCCAAAGCGCGGGCCGGTTGCAGGGCGGTTGCGGGGCAAAGTCCGGGCCGGACGGGGAGGGTGCCGGATCGCCGTTGCGCGCGTGGTGACTGTGCTGGGCTGGAGTTCCGGCGGGCCGGCGGTGTCCGGCGCGTTGCGGCGCGCCGGGCCGTGGTGCGGTGGCCCGCGGGGCGGACGGGGGCCGGGCGTGATGCCGCGGGGGAGGGGACCGGCGGCGGTGTCGGGCGCGTCGCTGTCGCGTCTGCCGGTGTCCACCAGCGCGGCCGTGGCGCGCATATCCGGTCCGGGCCGTCGTGGTCTGTCAAGTCCCGAATGTCAGCGGCATGACGCACCTCGCGTGTCCGGGGCTTAATTGAGGCATCGGGTCACGCGGTACGGGTGGCCCGCCCGCATCGTCCACGACGGCCCTGGGGCCGCATTTTTCCGGCGGGCGGGACCGTTCGGCTATCCCCCTTCTTTTTCACCCCCCCTTTTTTTCTCACCGGAGGAATTTCTTATGGCTCGCACTTCCCGCTCGCAGCGTCTTGTGATGCTCACTGCTTCGACCGCTCTGGCTGCGGGAGGCGCGCTGCTGCCCTCCAGTGCATTCGCTGCTCCGGCCGCCGCGCCGCAGGCCCACACCGTCACTACGGTGGCGTCCCATCACTACGGCCATGGCCACGGCCAGGACAGTCACGACACGAAGGGGAAGCTGAAGATCGTCTACAAGAAGGGGAAGACCAAGGTTGTCGTCGTCGTCAAAAGCCGCAGCTGACCGGCTCACCGGCGTGAAGTGAGGCCGGGGGATTGCTGGCACGGTCGCCCGGGCCGTCTTGGTGGCTTCCTGCGCCGGCGCGCTGTGCCGGGGATGTCGCTGAGGGTTCTGCAGTGCAGGCGCAACGTGATGTGGAGGAGGTTGCGGCGGGCTCTGGGCGGTCAGTGGCCGCAGCCTCGCAAGAGACCGCGGCGCAGGCAGTGCCAGGCTCGATCCCCGCAAGCCGGCTGACGGCCGGCACGCCCAAGGGACGCCCGGTATCCAGCCGGCGGTGGGGGAGGGAGGTCCGTTATCCCAGGAATGCCGCAGTGGTCGCCACGAACCGGCCGGGGTCGTCGAGCCAGGGGTAGTGGCCCGCTTTCGGCTGCACCACGAGCGTGGCATCGGGGAACAGTGCCGCGAACTCGGCCGCCGACCGAGGGGGGCTGTTCACGTCGAACTCTCCGGCGAGCAGCAGGACCGGTGCCTCGCAGGCCGCGAGCGCCGAACGCGTGGCCGGCGGACTGAAGGCGCCCTCGGCCGCGAAGAGAGCGACGGCTTCCTCGTTGCTCGGCCGGCCGGCCACATGGTGCGCGTGTGCCGCGGCGTCCCAACGTCCAAAGAAGAAGGGAGCGATGGCCTCCCAGTCGCTGCCCGTGCCCTCGGTGATCGCCTCCAGGGCGGCGTACGCCGCCGGGAACCACGGCTCGTTCTTCCGAAGCTGCGCGAGCTCGCGTCGCATCTGCCCGGTGATCGCGATACCAACGGCTCGGGCACCGGGAGTGATCAGGGCGAGCTTGCTGACGTTCTTCGGGTGGCGGGCCACGTACTGCGTCGCAACATCCGTGCCGGCGGAGTGGCCGAGCAGGTCCATCCGGGCCAGCCCGAGGTGTTCACGCAGCGCCTCGACGTCGTCGACCAGGCGATCGCAGCGGTAGGAGGAGGTGTCTTCGGGAATCGCGGACCGGCCGGTGCCGCGAAGGTCCAAAGCGATCAGCCGACGGTGCGTGGACAGGCCGCCGAGGTCGCCGAGGTAGCGGGAGTCGGTGGGGCCTCCCGGAAGGCAGACGACCGGGTCGCCGTCTCCGCTCACGCGGTAGGCGAGCCGGGTTCCGTCAGGTGCGCAGAAGGTGGGCATGGCCCTGGATCATGGCATCCATAACCAGGTTATACAACCTGGTTATGGTGTCGGGGTGCTCGGGTGTATAACCGAGCCATGGCAGGCGAGAAGGACACGCACCACAGCCCCGAGACGCTGACCGAGGAACAGGCCGAGCGGATACTCGCCGGCATGAACGAGGTCATCCGTGCGGGCGAGGAGATGCGGCAGCTGCGCGCCGAAATGATCAAGCTGTTCGCCGGCTTCGGCTGGACCCAGGACACCATCGCCCGGCTCACCGACATGAGTCAGCCCGCCGTGTCCAAGCAGATGACGAAGTACAAGACCGGCGACCCGCTACCGCCGACGAGGCTCTGCCTCGACCAGCACGACGTGCCCTGGCTCGAAGGGCGCTTGTGGGGACTCGCCGAGGAAATTTCCGAGGCCTTCTACGAGACCGCCCGCTGCACGCGCTACGTCCACGCCATCGCCCGGGGGAAGAAGCGCTTCACCCCCCGCAACGTCGACGAGCTGCGGCGCCTGGTCGAAGAGGACCTGATGCTGCACCAGGCAGAGATGCCCAGCGGCTACCGGGAGGCGTACGACGAGATCAGCCGCGGTCTCGACATACCCGCGAAGGTCACCACCACCATCACCGCATCAGCCTCTGTGCGGCGCACCCTCGCCTGCCGGATCCAGCGCGACCGGCTCAGGAAGGCCGCCTGAGCCGTTGCAGCCGCACGAGCGGGCGGCATCGGAACCCACCGCTGCCGATCAAAGCCACAGCGCCATAACGACTCCGAATCGCCGACGGACGACCCCCGCAGAAACCGGCACAGCCACGCGGAACAGCCCGCCGCGGCCCCGCAGAGGCGGCAGAAGGACGCAGGCCCAAACCGGTCCTGTCGCTCCTGTCGCTCCTGTCGCTCCTGTCGCTCCTGTCGATTCTTGTCGGTTCTTGTCGGTCGTGTCGGTTCCGGCGCGCCGGCCGCGAGCCATGGCCGGCGGCCGATCCCCGGGGGGTACCCGGGGGGTAGGCAGGAGATCCTGCCCAAGGCGGCGGCACGCTGCGCACATCGCGCGCGATGACGCTCCTGGAAGCGAACGACCTGCGAAGGCCGTCCACCGCACCCTGGACGTCTTCACCGAGGCCGCCGAACTCGACCGCGAACGCGTCCGGCTTTGGGCCCAGGTCCATGCCGTCCAGGCCGCGTTCCACGGTCGTCGCCACGGATGTCGTATCTGCCTGCAGTGGACCACGACCGCACTGGCTCACCGAATTCGCAGACCGCCTGGCGGAGTTGCTCGCGCAGCGCCCGTAGATGTCGAGCCGTACCCGGTCCGGTGCGATCGCCGAGGACGCATCGGCATGGTCGCGAACCGGCCGCGCCGGGGCCGACCCCGTATGCGCCACGGGAGGGGATCCGTTCAGCTGCTGCTCGCAGTCAGCGCCGGCCGCAGCAGGTGCCGCGGCCACCGCCGCAACGAGCCGAACGCCGCAACGAGCCGAACGCCGCGACGTCGTTCGCTGATGTCCGGCCGCTGATCGTCACAGACCCGGATGCGGCCGGCAGGGTCTCTCCACGGGCATCGGACCGTCCAGGCCGCCGACCGCAGGCCCGAGGGCGTGACGGAAACCGCCCGCCCGCCACGGACCGCACCCCTTTGAGGTGCGTCGCCGCACGGGACGAGAAGGCGGTGACCCCGTGCATCCAAAAACGTTCGGGACGCGCACAGTTCGCAACAGTGGGTCCAGGGCTCGCGTGTGCGCACTGGCCAGGGACGGTCAGGCGGCCGGGGACGCGGCGGTCAGTGCCCCGGGGCCGGGGGCGTCCTCGCCGTACAGGTCCTGGACCCAGTTGGTCTGGTAGATGGTCTCCAGATACCGCTCGCCCAGGTCGGGGGCGATGGCGACCGCGGTCAGTGACGCATCGTGCTGCCGGGCCAGCCAGTCGATCGCGCCGCTGACCACCGTGCCGGTGGAGCCGCCGAAGAGGAACCCGCGCCGGGCCAGTTGGTGGCAGGCCCGGACGGTGTCGGCCTCCTTCACGTGCACCACCTCGTCCACCAGGGACGTGTCCAGCATCGGCGGGCGGACGCTGGTGCCCAGGCCGGGGATCATCCGCCGGCCCGGGGCGCCGCCGAAGGTCACCGAGCCGACGCTGTCGACGGCCACGATGCGTACCGGGCGTCTCCACCGGCGGAAGTAGCGTGCGCAGCCCATCAGGGTCCCGGTGGTGCCGGCGCCGACGAACAGCACGTCCAGGTTCGGGAACTGCCGGGCGATGGCCGGGGCGGTGGTGCGGTAGTGGGCCATGCCGTTGTGGGGGTTGGTGTACTGGTTGAGCCACACGTAGCGGTCGCTGGGGGCGACGAGCGCGCGGACGTGGTCGATGCGCGCGCCGAGGAAGCCGCCGTCGGCGGCGGGCTCGGTGATGACGTGGACCTCGCTGCCCAGGGCCTCCATGAGCAGCCGGGTGGACAGGTTGCAGCGGGAGTCGGTCACGCACAGGAACCGGTAGCCCTTGCTCGCTGCGATCATGCTCAGGGCCACGCCCAGGTTGCCCGAGGAGGACTCGATGAGGACCGAGTCCTTTTTCAGCAGGCCGTCGCGTTCGGCGGCCTCGACCATCTCGGCGGCGGCCTTGAGTTTGATCGAGCCGGCGAAGTTGAAGCCCTCGCACTTGAGGAACAGCGCCTTCCCGAAGACGGCCTCGACGTCGACGTAGAGCTCGTCCTCGTTGAAGGCCTGGGGGACGGATATGACGGGCACGATCGCCTCCTCGACTGCGGCAGGACGTCATTGTTCTGGCCGCGTGCCCGTGTCGGCTTCGCGGCTCATGAAAGAAGTCACCCCGGCCGGCCGGGGTGCCAAGGGCGCAACCCGGGTGCGGTACGCGCGCCTTTGGCCGGAACGTCTCCAGTACGCCCTTGTCTCCGCAGTGCTGTCATGCCACCGGAATTCGGGACTTGACGCATTGTGTGATGTCGGATAGTCGAATGCGGCCGTGCCCGCGGCGGGGCTGAACCGGCCGCCGGGTCAGGAGGCGGGGCCCGTCTGCGGCTTCCCGCCCGGCCCGCGGCCCGCCCGGGCGTGACCTGCCGCCTGGCCCGGCTGCCGTGGTCTGCCGTTACGGCCTGCCTGCAGCGGCCCGCCTGCCGGATGCCTGCCGGCCCGAACGGCAGCGCCGGCCGGTCACCAAGGCGGTTTCTTCTGTGTCAAGTTCCGAATTCCAGGGGCAGGACAGGGCGTGCCCGGCCGGGCCTACTGGGGAGGCGGGCATCCGGAATCCGCCCCTTGAAGACGCAGGTCTTCAAGGAGCGGAAGGAGGAGCCTTCACCCCCACGGCCATGACGAGACCGGGCGTTTTCTGCTGCTGATGGAAACGTCCTCAAGGAGCACATGTGACAGGGAAATCCGTCGAGGTTCCGACGGCCGGCCGGGCGACTCCGGTCGCCTCGGACGGCAGCTGTGACGGCAAGCGCGACCGCAGCCACGACCGCAGCCACGACAGCGGGCGGGACGGCGGGCGGGACGGTCAGGCGGCCGGCACCGCACGGCTGCTGGCCGAGGTGCTGGCCCAGGTCGTGCGCGTCGAGCAGGTGCCGCTGGACAGCCACTTCTTCCATGACCTGGGCGCCGACTCGCTGGTGATGGCCCAGTTCTGTGCCCGGGTCAGGAAGCGGGCACAGGTGCCGCCGGTGTCGATGAAGGACATCTACCGGCATCCCACGATCCGCAGCCTGGCCACCGCGCTCACGCCCGCCGAGCCCGCCGCGCCCGCCCTCGTCCCGTCACAGGCCTGTGAGCCGGCCGACCGGCCGGCCGGGCCGCCTGCCCCGTCACCGGCCTCCTCGTCGGCCGAGGCATCGGCCGAGGCATCGGCCGGGCCGCCGGCCCCCGCCTCGCCGCCCGCCTCGCCGCCGGCCGAGGCGCCGGGCGTGGAGGTGGCGGCCCCGGCCGCCGGGCGCGATACGGACAGCACCCGCACCCGCACCCGTACCCGCACTCGCCGGTACGTCGTGTGCGGAGCGCTGCAGTTCGGGCTGTTCCTCGGCTACTGCTACCTCGCCGCTCTCGCCGCCGCCCGGGGCTATATGTGGGTGACGGCCGCCTCCGGACCCCTCGGCGTCTACCTGCGCTCGGCCGCCTTCGCCGGCGGGGGCTTTCTTGCCCTGTGCGCACTTCCCGTCCTGGCGAAGTGGGTCCTCATCGGCCGCTGGCAGCCTCGCGAGTTCCCCGTCTGGTCCCTGGCATATCTGCGTTTTTGGCTGGTGAAGACCCTGCTGCGGACCAGCCCGATGCGTCTGCTGACCGCCTCGCCGCTGTATGTGCCGTATCTGCGGGCACTGGGCGCGAGGATCGGTCGCGGGGCGGTGATCTTCTCCACGCAGGTGCCCGTGTGCACCGACCTGCTCACCATCGGTGACGGTGCGGTGATCCGTAAGGACGTGCTGTTCTCCGGCTACCGGGCCGAGGCCGGCATGATCCTCACCGGCTCCATAACCCTCGGCCACAGCGTCCTCGTCGGCGAGCAGACGGTCCTCGACATCGGCACGCAGATGGGGGAGGGGGCCCAGCTGGGCCACGCCTCCTCGCTGCACCCGGGGCAGACGGTGCCCGACGGCGAGCGGTGGCACGGCTCCCCGGCGCAGCCGACCGACGTGGACCACCGGCCCCCCGCCGCCCTCACCACCGCCCCCGCCGGCTGCGGCATGCTCCGCAAGGCGCTCTACAGCGCCGGGCAGCTGCTGATCCTGCTGGCCGTGTACCTGCCGCTCGTTTTTGGCGGTGTGAGCGTCCTTGTGGCCGCCCTGCCGCAGTCCCTGATGCCCCAGGCCGCAGGATGGGCGGCCTTCAGGGTCACCGGCGGGGCGTTCCTGCTCGACGCGGCGGCGCTGTCGTTCGTGCTCTTCTTCGGCACCGTGCTGGTGGGCCTGCTCGTCGCTTTCACGGTGCCGCGCCTGCTGAACCTGTTCGTCAAGCCGGACACGGTCTATCCGCTGTACGGCTTCCACTACGGCATCCAGCGGGCGATCACGCTGATGACCAACCGGAAGTTCTTCACCACCCTCTTCGGGGACAGCTCCGCGATCGTCCACTATCTGCGCTGCCTCGGGTACGGCCTTGCGGGGGTGGAGCAGACCGGGTCGAACTTCGGCACGGAGATCAAGCACGACAGCCCGTACCTGAGCACGGTCGGCAGTGCAACGATGGTCGCCGACGGCCTGTCGGTCATCAACGCCGAGGTCTCCAGCACGTCCTTCCGTCTGTCCCGGGCCTCGATCGGGCCGCGCAGCTTCCTCGGGAACCGCATCGCCTACCCCGCACGGGCCAGGATCGGTGACGACTGCCTGCTCGCGACGAAGGTCATGGTCCCCATCGACGGCCCGGTACGCGAGGGGGTGGGCCTGCTGGGCTCGCCCAGCTTCGAGATCCCGCGCACCGTGCTGCGCGACAACCAGTTCCACCACCTTTCGAGCGGGGAGGAGCTGCACGGCCGCCTGGCGGCCAAGAACAGGCACAACGCCACCACCGCCGGCCTGTACCTGCTGGTGCGGTGGATCCACTTCTTCGTGCTCACCCTCATCGCCCTGGGCGCAGCCCGCCTCTACCCCCGTTTCGGTGTGCCGGTGATCGCGCTGGCCGCTGTCCTCGCCCTCGTGTTCACGGCGTTCTACTTCGTGCTCATCGAACGGGCCGGCCGGGGATTTCGGGCCCTGAAACCGCTGTACTGCTCGATCTACGAGCCTTCCTTCTGGCGGCACGAACGCTTCTGGAAGATGGCCTCGGTCGACTACATCCAGGCCTTCGACGGCACCCCGTTCAAGAGCGTGATCTGGCGGATGCTCGGGGCCCGGATCGGCAGGCGCCTCTTCGACGACGGCTGCTTCTTCCCGGAGCGCACGCTCGTCACCGTCGGGGACGACTGCACGCTGAACGCGGGCACGGTGATCCAGTGCCACTCCCAGGAGGACGGCGCCTTCAAGTCCGACCACACCACGCTCGGCGCCGGCGTGACGCTCGGCGCGGGCGCCTTCGTCCACTACGGCGCAACCATCGGCGACGGCGCCGTACTCGCCTGCGACTCCTTCCTCATGAAGGGCGAGGAAGTCCCGGCGCACCAGAGGTGGGGCGCAAACCCGGCCCGCCCCCTGCACGCCCTTGGCCCCGACCCGCAGCCGCAGGCCCGCCGGGCAGGCAACGACCACCGCAGCGACCACCACAGCGACCACTGCAGCGAACACCACAGCGACGACTGCGGCGGTCTCAACACGGCCCCGGCAGCAGTCAACTGACACCGCATCACACCACGATCACACCACGACCAAACCACAAGGAAAGCAGAGGAAAGACTGATGACGGGAGTGCACGTGAGGGGCATGGAGGCCGGCCGGGAGTTCTGGCGCGGTGTGCTGACGGCGGGTGGTTCCACCGCGATCCCCAGGTGGACGCCCGATCCGGCGCCGGGCGGTGTTGCCGTATACGAGGCGCAGGTCCCCGGCAACGTCGTAGCCGGGCTGTGCCGACTGGCCGGGGACCTGGTGATACCGCTCGGCACCGCGCTGCTGGCCGCGCATGCCAGGGTGCTCGCGGCACTGTCCGGCGAGCACGACGTGACGGCCGGCTACGCCGCCACGGACAACGGGCCGCCCCTGCCCTGCCCGCTTTCGGCACGATCCGGCTCGTGGCGGGAGCTGCTGCAGAGCACCCGCCGGGCCGAGTGCCGGCTGCTCGCGCACCAGGACTTCCCCGTCGCCGACCTCGCCCACGAACTGAGCCTTTCCGGCCCGTCGTTCGAGACGGTCTTCGACCCGGCCGGCGCCGAGGGCCCTCTCGGCGAGAACACCGCAATGGGGCTGGGATTCTCCCAGCGCGGCAGCGGGCTGGTGCTGCGGGTGCGGTATCGCACCGAGGTGCTGGATGCCACGTACGCGGCCCGGATCGCCGGCTACCACCTCACCGCGCTCGCACTGATCACCGCCGACCCGGATGCCGAGCATGGGCGGCAGTGTCTGCTGTCGGCCGAGGAACACCACTTCCAGGTCGAGGGGCTTGCCGGAGGGCGGCGGGAGCTGCCCGACCGCCGTTTCCACGAGTTGTTCGAGGAGCGGGTGCGGGCGCATCCGGATGCGGTGGCGGCCGTGTGCGGGGGGCGGGCCTGGTCGTACGGGGAGGTGAACGCGCGGGCGAACCGGCTGGGGCGGGCGCTGCTGGCGCGGGGGCTGGGCCGCGAGGGTGTGGTCGCGGTGGTCACGGAGCGGAACCTGAACTGGCTGGCGTGTGTGCTGGCGGTGTTCAAGGCGGGTGGGGTGTATCTGCCCATCGAGCCGCACTTCCCGGCCGAACGCATCGCGGCCGCGCTGTCGCGCGCCGGCTGCGCTCTGGTGGTGACGGAGGCGGGCAGCACCACGACGCTCGACCAGGCCCTGACCGCACTGCCGGGCATCGACAAGCTCCTGGTCGATGGGGCGTACGAGGAGAACCACGCCGACGACGACCTCGGCATCAGCGTGGCTGCGGATCAGTTGGCGTACATCTATTTCACGTCGGGTTCGACGGGGGAGCCGAAGGGGGCGATGTGTGAGCACGCGGGGATGCTGAACCACCTCTTCGCCAAGATCGACGACCTGCAGATCGCAGAAGGCGCGGTGGTGGCGCAGACGGCGCCGCAGTGCTTCGACATCTCGCTGTGGCAGCTGATCTCCGCGCTGCTGACCGGTGGGCGGACCCTGCTGGTCGAACAGGACGCCATCCTGGACGTTGCCCGCTTCCTCGACACCATCACCCACAACAACGCCGCCGTCCTCCAGGTCGTGCCCTCCTACCTGGAAGCCGTCCTGTCGGAACTGGAACAGCACCCCCGCGAACTGCCCGACCTCACCTGTGTGTCAGTGACCGGCGAAGCGCTGAAGCGGGAGCTGGCCGAGCGCTGGTTCACCGCCCAGCCGAGGGTCAAGCTGGTCAACGCCTACGGGCTGACCGAGACCTCCGACGACACGAACCACGAGGTGATGGACCGGGCCCCGGAGAAGGTCCTTTTGGGCCGGCCGGTGAACAACGTGCACGTCTACGTCGTCGACGAGCACCTGGGCCCGGTACCGCTCGGCGCCCCCGGTCTGATCGCGTTCTCCGGGATCTGCGTCGGCCGCGGCTACATCAACGACCCCGAACGCACCAGGCAGGCCTACCTGAACGATCCGCACCGCCAAGGCACCCGCCTCTACCTCGGTGGCGACTACGGGCGCTGGCAGCCCGGCGGGAAGCTGGAGTTCCTCGGCCGCCGGGACACACAGGTGAAGATCCGGGGGTTCCGGATCGAGATCGGCGAGATCGAGAACACCCTGCTCCGCGCCCCGGGGGTGCGCGACGGCGCGGTGGTGGTCACCGAACGCGCCGGCCACAGCAAGCATCTGGTGGCCTTCTACACCAGCCCAAAGCCCCTCCAGGCGGGCCTCCTGCAGAACCAGCTGGGCGCCAGCCTGCCCGTCTACATGGTTCCCTCCGTCTTCCACTGGCGGGAAACCCTGCCGCTGACCCCCAACGGCAAGACCGACAAGAAGACCCTGACCGCGCTCGCCACCGAGCTTGCCACCGCGCTCGCCACCGAGCTCGGCATCGCCGACATCGGCGACGACGACCGCGGCGCTTTGGCCACACCCACCGAACAACGCCTGGCAGCCGCCTGGGCGAAGGTGCTCGGCATCCCTCAGGACCGGATCCGGCGGAGGGACCACTTCTTCGACCGCGGCGGCACCTCCCTGTCCGCGGTGAAACTGGCGATCGCCCTGGACCGGGCCGTCTCCCCGAAGGACATCACCCGCCACCCCCACCTCGCCGAACTCGCCGAACTCATCGACGGCACCACCCAGCGACCCGCAGCCGAACTGCCCACCGCTTCGTCCTGAAACAGCACCGAGCAAGGAAACACCATGTCCTACACCATCCCGGCGGCGTCCCTGCTCCAGGCGGAGTCAAACCCCGGCGAACTCCCGATCCAGCACACCGAAACCCCCCACGACGCGCCCACCTGGGCAGCCGAACACCGCCACGCCCTGCGCACCCTCGTCACCGAGCACGGCTCCGTCCTCGTCCGTGGCCTGGGTCTGCATGACGCGGCCCAGGCCGGTGCGGTCTTCGACCGGCTGTCCACGGGCCTGATGACCGAACGGGAAGCCTTCGCCCCGCGCCACACCTACACACCAGGCGTGTACTCCTCCTCGACATGGCCGGCCAGCCAGCCGATGTGCATGCACCACGAACTGAGCTACACCCTCGAGTTCCCCGGCCTGATGCTGTTCGCGTGCCTGAAAGCACCCACACGGGGTGGGGCGACCGGGGTGGCCGATGCACCGACCGTGCTTCAGGCGCTTCCCGCGGAGCTGGTGGAGCGGTTCGAGCGGGAGGGCTGGCTGCTCACCCGCTCCTACAACGACGAGATCGGGGCGTCGGTGGCCGAGGCGTTCGGCACCGACGACCGGGCCGCCGTGGAGACGTACTGCCGGGCGAACGGTATCGAGTTCGCATGGCAGGACGACGGCAGCCTGCGCACCCGCCAACGGCGCAGCGCCGTGGTGCGCCATCCGGTGACGGGCCGGCGGTGCTGGTTCAACCAGGTCGCGTTCCTGAACCAGTGGACGATCGCCCCCGAGGTGCGCGAGTACCTCATCGAGGAGTACGGCGCCGACGGACTGCCCTTCAACACCCGCTACGGCAACGGGGACCCGATCGGCGAGGACGTCATCCAGCTGCTGAACAAGGTCTACGAGGACAGCACGGTGCGCGAGCCGTGGCAGGCCGGCGACCTGATGCTGGTCGACAACATCCGCACCGCCCACAGCAGACAGGCCTACGAAGGCGAACGCGAGGTACTCGTCGCGATGGCCGACCCGGTGCGCCTGGCCGACTGCTCGCGGACGTGCTCACCGACCGTCGAGGTGAGCCCCCGATGACCCCGATACCTCCCCTCGCCACCGAGCTCGCCATGCCCGAACCGCCCACCGTGCCCCCGTTCGCGGTGATCTCCGGCGCCCAGGTGCACAGCGTGCTGCAAGGGCGCGAGAAGGAGATCGTGGAGCTGGTCGAGGCCACC